>NZ_BPMA01000001.1:0-5191 GCF_026005215.1 Capnocytophaga catalasegens
CACCATTAAAAACCAAAAAAGTCTGATTTGTTTGAATCAGCCTCTTTACATAAAGAAGGTGGCGACTTGAGTTCTGCGAATTGCGTCGCACTTATGAATAAAAAAAGAGGTTATCATTTCTGATAACCTCTTCACTTTAAGAAGGCGGCGACATACTCTCCCACTTGCGTAGTACCATCTGCGCTAAAAGGTTTAACTGCTCTGTTCGGAATGGTAAGAGGTGAGACCTTTCGCTATAACCACCTTAAATCGTTCAGTCAGGAGACAGCCTTTAGAGCTATTTTACTAAATCCTATTCGCTTTTGGCTAAATCCTAACTCATATATTTTAACATACTAAGATAATATATCAAATCTTTTCTATACAAAATACTCATATAATAAGTCTACGGGTTATTAGTATTACTCGGCTATGACATTACTGCCTTTACACCTGTAACCTATCAACGTGGTCATCTCCCACGACCCTTTAAAGAAATCTCATCTTGTGGCGGGTTTCGTACTTATATGCTTTCAGCACTTATCCCTTCCTAACATAGCTACTGAGCTGTGCCCTTGGCAGAACAACTCATTCACCAGAGGTTAGTCCAACTCGGTCCTCTCGTACTAGAGTCAGCACCACGCAAATTTCTAACGCCCACAGTAGATAGAGACCGAACTGTCTCACGACGTTCTGAACCCAGCTCGCGTGCCACTTTAATGGGCGAACAGCCCAACCCTTGGGACCTTCTCCAGCCCCAGGATGTGACGAGCCGACATCGAGGTGCCAAACCCCCCCGTCGATGTGAGCTCTTGGGGGAGATCAGCCTGTTATCCCCGGCGTACCTTTTATCCTTTGAGCGATGGCCCTTCCATTCGGAACCACCGGATCACTATGCTCTACTTTCGTACCTGATCGACTTGTAGGTCTCTCAGTCAAGCTCCCTTATACCATTACACTCTTCGCACGGTTACCAAGCGTGCTGAGGGAACCTTTAGAAGCCTCCGTTACTCTTTTGGAGGCGACCACCCCAGTCAAACTACCCTCCACGAACTGTCCTCCACTTTAACGCGGAGTTAGGCCTCAGATAAGCAAAGGGTGGTATTTCAACAACGACTCCATAACTGCCAGAACAGCCACTTCATAGTCTCCCACCTATCCTACGCATCACTTATCCAAGGTCAATACGAAGATGTAGTAAAGGTGCACAGGGTCTTTTCGTCCCACTGCGGGTAATCGGCATCTTCACCGATACTACAATTTCACCGAGCTCATGGCCGAGACAGTGTCCAAATCGTTACACCATTCGTGCAGGTCGGAACTTACCCGACAAGGAATTTCGCTACCTTAGGACCGTTATAGTTACGGCCGCCGTTTACTGGGGCTTCAATTCAAATCTTCGGTTACCCTAAACTCTCCTCTTAACCTTCCAGCACCGGGCAGGTGTCAGACCCTATACCTCATCTTTCGATTTTGCAGAGTCCTGTGTTTTTGATAAACAGTCGCTTGGACCTTTTCACTGCGACCCATATTTCTATGGGTGACCTTTCTCCCGAAGTTACAGGTCTATTTTGCCTAGTTCCTTAGCCATGAATCTCTCGAGCGCCTTAGAATTCTCTTCCCAATCACCTGTGTCGGTTTACGGTACGGGCTTCATACTTCGCTTTTCTTGGAAACGTTTTCATTACATTATCACTTTAGCCGAAGCCTCCGTGTACTATCACTACCATTCAGTAGCTTCAACGCAGTATTCCGTCTCTGCGCAATAACTATCTCGTTCCGTCACTTTTAGTAGTATGAAGGTACAGGAATATTAACCTGTTATCCATCCACTGCTCCATTTCGGATTCGCGTTAGGCCCCGACTAACCCTCAGCTGATTAGCATAGCTGAGGAAACCTTGATCTTTCGGCGGGCAGGTTTCTCGCCTGCCTTATCGTTACTTATGCCTACATTTTCTTTTCTATAAACTCCACAATACCTCACAGTACTGCTTCTACGTCGATAGAATGCTCCCCTACCACAATTTTATTGTCCATAGCTTCGGTAATTTGCTTATGCCCGTTTATTATCCATGCCGAACCGCTCGACTAGTGAGCTGTTACGCACTCTTTAAATGAATGGCTGCTTCCAAGCCAACATCCTAGCTGTCTGGGCAGTTCAACCGCGTTTTTTCAACTTAGCAAATATTTGGGGACCTTAGCCGATGGTCTGGGTCCTTTCCCTCTCGGACATGGACCTTAGCACCCATGCCCTCACTGCTGATCAGTATTTATTAGCATTCGGAGTTTGTCAGGAATTGGTAGGCGGTGAAACCCCCGCATCCAATCAGTAGCTCTACCTCTAATAAACTAAATCAACGCTGCACCTAAATGCATTTCGGGGAGTACGAGCTATTTCCGAGTTTGATTGGCCTTTCACCCCTACCCACAGGTCATCCGAAGTCTTTTCAACGACAACCGGTTCG
Organism: Capnocytophaga catalasegens; assembly: GCF_026005215.1. Lineage (GTDB taxonomy): Bacteria > Bacteroidota > Bacteroidia > Flavobacteriales > Flavobacteriaceae > Capnocytophaga > Capnocytophaga catalasegens. The sequence goes on from NZ_BPMA01000001.1 coordinate 2,446, forward strand.
GTCCTCCAGTTGGTGTTACCCAACCTTCAACCTGCCCATGGGTAGATCACTCGGTTTCGCGTCTACTCCTACCAACTAAACGCCCTATTCAGACTCGCTTTCGCTTCGAATACACATCTGAAATGCTTATCCTTGCTGGTAAAAGTAACTCGTAGGCTCATTATGCAAAAGGCACGCCGTCACCCCTATGGGCTCCGACCGCTTGTAAGCGTATGGTTTCAGGTTCTCTTTCACTCCTTTATTCAAGGTGCTTTTCACCTTTCCCTCACGGTACTGGTTCACTATCGGTCTCTCAGGAGTATTTAGCCTTACCAGATGGTCCTGGCTAATTCAGACAGGGTTCCTCGTGCCCCGACCTACTCAGGATTCTGCTATTATTTACCTCTCTTTCCAATACGGGACTTTCACCCTCTTTGGTGTATCTTTCCAGATACTTCTTATTCAATTAGCAATAAGTATCGCAGTCCTACAACCCCTATATTGCCGTAACAATACAGGTTTGGGCTACTCCAATTTCGCTCGCCACTACTCTCGGAATCACTATTGTTTTCTTCTCCTCCGCCTACTTAGATGTTTCAGTTCAGCGGGTTCGCCCATCTTTCGATGTGCCGTGCCTTCAACACGGCGGGTTGCCCCATTCGGATATTTGCGGATCATTTCGTATGTGCCAATCCCCGCAACTTTTCGCAGCTTATCACGTCCTTCTTCGCCTCTGAGAGCCTAGGCATCCCCCATACGCCCTTACATAACTTATTATATTTTTTCGTATGTAGTAATATCTCTCGATATTTACCTTTCTCTTTTTTCTTGTATATCTACTCTTGATATATTATCCCAGTATGTCAATGACCTTTTATTCCCTTAAATCCCCCGAAAGGAATTTTTAGGTATTTTGTGGAGAATAAGGGAGTCGAACCCTTGACCTCCTGCGTGCAAGGCAGGCGCTCTAGCCAGCTGAGCTAATTCCCCTTCTTTTTAGAATTTAGGAGGTAGGAGCTAGCGGATAGTTTTTTACTAATTCCTATTCGCTATTCGCTATATCCTTAGGGGTAGCCACAACCTCTAAAATTTCCTTACTTTTCTTACAATGAACTTTTCTTTAGTAGTTAGCGGATAGATGGCAACGTATGATTTTTTAGTATCCTATTTGCTATTCGCTATTCGCTAAAAAATTATTTTTGTAGTCTCAGGCAGACTCGAACTGCCGACCTCTACATTATCAGTGTAGCGCTCTAACCAGCTGAGCTATGAGACTGCATTTCTTTTAGAAAATAGATTTTATATCTCAGCGTATAGTCCTTCCTATATTCACTATTCGCCTTACGCTATTTCCTTGATTTTTTATCGACCGCACAAAGATTTAAATTAAAATAATCCTTACTCTAAAAACATAATCCATTCTCTAGAAAGGAGGTGTTCCAGCCGCACCTTCCGGTACGGCTACCTTGTTACGACTTAGCCCCAGTTACTAGTTTTACCCTAGGCAGCTCCTTGCGGCGACCGACTTCAGGTACCCCCAGCTCCCATGGCTTGACGGGCGGTGTGTACAAGGCCCGGGAACGTATTCACCGGATCATGGCTGATATCCGATTACTAGCGATTCCAGCTTCACGGAGTCGAGTTGCAGACTCCGATCCGAACTGTGATCGGCTTTGTAGATTCGCTCCTGCTCACGCAGTGGCTGCTCTCTGTACCGACCATTGTAGCACGTGTGTAGCCCAAGATGTAAGGGCCGTGATGATTTGACGTCATCCCCACCTTCCTCACGGTTTGCACCGGCAGTCCCATTATAGTTCCCGACTCTAATCGCTGGCAAATAATGGCAGGGGTTGCGCTCGTTATAGGACTTAACCTGACACCTCACGGCACGAGCTGACGACAACCATGCAGCACCTTGAAACAGACCATTGCTGGCTAACATATCTCTACGTTACTCCTGTCCCATTTAAACCTTGGTAAGGTTCCTCGCGTATCATCGAATTAAACCACATGCTCCACCGCTTGTGCGGGCCCCCGTCAATTCCTTTGAGTTTCACACTTGCGTGCGTACTCCCCAGGTGGGATACTTATCACTTTCGCTTAGCCACTCAACTATAATGCCAAACAGCTAGTATCCATCGTTTACAGCGTGGACTACCAGGGTATCTAATCCTGTTCGCTCCCCACGCTTTCGTCTCTCAGCGTCAATCTATTGTTAGTCATCTGCCTTCGCAATCGGTATTCTGTGTAATATCTATGCATTTCACCGCTACACTACACATTCTAACAACTTCACAATAATTCAAGATAGCCAGTATCAAAGGCAATTTTACGGTTAAGCCGCAAACTTTCACCCCTGACTTAACAACCCGCCTACAGACCCTTTAAACCCAATGATTCCGGATAACGCTCGCATCCTCCGTATTACCGCGGCTGCTGGCACGGAGTTAGCCGATGCTTATTCGCAAAGTACCGTCATCACTCTACACGTAGAGCTTATTCTTCCCTTGCAAAAGCAGTTTACAACCCATAAGGCTGTCTTCCTGCACGCGGCATGGCTGGTTCAGTCTTCCGACCATTGACCAATATTCCTCACTGCTGCCTCCCGTAGGAGTCTGGTCCCTGTCTCAGTACCAGTGTGGGGGATCTCCCTCTCAGGACCCCTATCTATCGTAGCCTTGGGGTGCCGTTACCACTCCAACTAGCTAATAGAACGCGTACTCATCTTTTACCACCGTAGCTTTAATTACCCTATGATGCCATAAAG
>NZ_BPMA01000001.1:5265-33972 GCF_026005215.1 Capnocytophaga catalasegens
CCCCTCGACTTGCATGTGTTAGGCCTGCCGCTAGCGTTCATCCTGAGCCAGGATCAAACTCTTCATCGTTAAAATCTTTATATTTTTTAATCGACTATGTCCTCTCAGGGTTACTCTAATTCAAATCTTTCCTTGTGCTGTCAATTTATTCTTTCAATGAACTTCTTTCTTATTTTAGAAGGCAAGAGGCAGATATCAGCGTATAATCCTATTCACTACATCATTCTTTACGCTACCCTCCTAACTCCTCATTCTCAAAAGCGGGTGCAAAATTAAAAAACTTTTTTTATTCTACAAAATATTTTTAAATATTTTTTTTACCCCCCTAACAAAACGCTATTTTAATGAACTTAAGCTATTAGCTTATCCGTTTTGCGGGTGCAAAGATAATACCTTTTTATCCTATCTACCAAATTTTTTACACTCTTTTTTTCTTTTTTAATCCTTTTTTTATTAAATAGCTGATTATCAATATTATTATAAACCATTTTTTTGCCCTTTTTTACTATCAATGCTCTTTTATATCCTTTAACACCTCTTTAAATACCTTATATTTTATATACCCTTGATAACAAATTTTCTATAATAAATAAAAATACCTTTTTATAAATACTAACAAGCATTGAAAACTCTTCCAATCCCCTATCATAAGATTATCTTTTAACTCATAATAATCATTAAGACATAATTATTGATTGTTTTTTGTTGTTTATCAATATCATTTATAAAATATGTCAAAAATCGTTGTATCTTTGTAATTTAAATTAGTCCAATGAAAACGTTTTGTTATCTTACTAGTTGTCTACTAATTATTTCTAATAGTTTTGCTCAATCTATTCAAAGAGATAGAAAGCAACCTAATATTATCATTTTTTTAGTTGATGATATGGGTTGGCAAGATACGTCGGTTGCTTTTGATAAAAAGATTTCTGAGAATAACAAAAAATATCATACCTCAAATATGGAGCAACTCAGTGAGCAAGGAATGAAATTCACGCAAGGTTATGCAGCTTCTGTTTGCTCACCAAGTAGAGTTAGTTTGCTTACCGGAAGCAATGCTGCCCGCCACAGAGTAACCAATTGGGCTTTTCTTGGCGATACACCAACCGATGTAGAGGATTCAAAGCTAATTCCTCCCAAATGGAATGTAAATGGTATCAGTCCTGAACCAAATATTTCGCTTACATATTATGCTAAATCGCTTCCCGAATTGCTTAAAAAGGTTGGATATTATACAGTTTTGATTGGAAAAGCTCATTTTGGAGCGAAAGGAACACTGGGAGAAAATCCCATAGCCTTAGGTTTTGAAAAAAATATTGCTGGGCACGCAGGCGGAGGACTTGCTAGCTATTCGGGTTTGCAAAATTTTGGAAATCTTCCTAGCGGAAAATCATCGCCCTTTGCTATTCCAGATATGGAGGCTTATTGGGGGAAAGATATTTCAATCACAGAAGCTCTCACTCGCGAGGCAATTGCTACATTGGCAAATCGACCCAAAGAAAAACCTTTTTTCTTGTATCTGTCGCATTATGCGGTGCATACTCCCATTGAAGCTGATAATCGGTTCATTCAGAAATACTTAGACAAAGGTCTAAACCCGATTGAAGCACGTTACGCCTCAATGATAGAAGCTATGGATAAGAGTTTGGGTGATATTCTTTTGTATCTGAAAGAAAATAATTTGGAAGAAAATACATTTATTTTGTTTCTTTCGGATAATGGTGGATTAAGTGCCTTGGCACGAGGCGGAGAGTTACATCGGCATAATGCTCCACTCAATAGCGGAAAAGGTTCGGCATACGAAGGAGGTATTCGCATACCTATGATCGCTCAATGGAAAACATTGGTCAAAGCCAATACGCAAACCGATATTCCTGTAATTATCGAAGATATTTTCCCTACATTGTTAGATATTGCTCAGGTAAAATCGTATTCTGTTCCGCAAACCATTGACGGGGAAAGTTTTTTATCTATTTTAGAAGGAAAAAAATCTGCTCGAAAAAGAGCCTTGTTTTGGCACATTCCTAATAATTGGTATAATGTAAAAGGACACGGAATAGGCGCTTCAAGTAGCATTCGTTGGGGCAAATGGAAACTTATTTATATGCACAAAACCCAGCAAATAGAACTTTTTGACTTAAAAAAAGATATTGGAGAAACGATCAATCTAACTCAAAAGTATCCGAAACAAGCAAAAAAATTAGCTCAAAAACTAACAAGCTATCTCAAAGAAGTTCAAGCTCAAATGCCCATAGACAAAAAACAAATAAAGTAGTGCCTTATCCTATTGAAACTATTCGTTAGATTTCTTTTTTCGATGTTTTATAACTTCGTTACATACAATCACCAAAAGCATTACGGCAGTTGCTATATAAAAAAGAGGAGACATTCGTTCGGATTCGCCAAAAATAAAATATGCCAAAATTACTCCATAAACAGGTTCCAAATTGATTGCTAACAAAAAAGAATACGGGGAGAAATACTTGAGTAAATGTACCGAATGCACCATAGGATAAGCCGTTAAAGCTCCCGCCAATATTATGAGCCAAAGTAAATCATTTCCTTGGAAATGAAGCAAATCAGATGTATTGTTGGTCGCTAATAGAAATACAGAAACCAATAAAAATCCTCCAAGCATCTCATAAAGAGTAATTTGAGATGAAGGATAATCTCTTCGTAAAAAAGAATTGAAAATAGAAAATACTGCAGACAAAAAACTACACAAAACCCCCATTACAATTCCTACCCAATACTGCGGATTTGTATTGAAAATAAGTAGCAAACACCCCACAACAATCAAAGCTAAAAACACTTCATATTGTGCGATTTTTCTTTTGAAAAATAAAGGCTCTAAAAATGCTGAAAACAAAGCTCCAGTAGAGAGCGTACTTAGAGCAATGGAAACATTGGAGGCTTTTATTGCTCCGAAAAACAATATCCAATGAAGCCCAATAACCATACCTGCTACTAAAAACTTCCATAGAGATTTTCCTCTGGGAACAATGTCTTTTTTGAGCAACAGGAGTACTATTAGTAGAATAATAAAGGTAAAAAATACACGCCAAAAAACAAGTGCTAAGGCCTCAAAACTGATTAACTTACCCAAAATTCCGGTAAAACTCCATAAAAATATTAAAAAATGTAATTGTAATTGATATTTCCACATAATTTTACTAATGAGCTTCTAACCAATTATTTCCAAGTCCAACATCAACTATCAGTGGGACAGAAAGTTGATAGGCGTTTTGCATTTGGTCTTTAATAAGAGGCACTACAAGGTCTTTTTCTAAGTTATATACATCAAATATAAGTTCGTCATGTACTTGTAAAAGCATTTTTGTTTTATAGTTAGTCTGTTGCAAAGCTCGATGAATATTTATCATAGCTATTTTGATAATATCAGCAGCGCTTCCTTGTATTGGCGCATTAACTGCATTTCGCTCAGCAGCTCCTTTTACAACCTGATTACGAGAATTGATATCGGGCAAATAACGTCTTCTTCCTAAAATGGTTTCTACGTATCCGTGCTGGCGAGCAAAATAAATTTGTCTATCAATATAATCTTTTAGTTTCGGATAGGTTTGATAATATATATCTATCAGATTTTTACTCTCAGAACGCGAAAGATTGGTTTGCTGGCTAAGTCCTGTTGCTGAAACACCATAAATAATACCAAAATTGATGGTTTTAGCATGGCTTCGTTGCTCACGAGTTACCTCTTGCAGAGGAACATTGAAAACCTTAGCCGCCGTAGAACGATGTATATCTTCACCTCGCATAAAGGCATCTATCATATTTTGCTCTCCGCTAAGTGCTGCAATTACTCGAAGTTCTATTTGTGAATAATCAGCAGCCAATAACGTATATTGTTCATTACGAGGAATAAAAGCCTTTCGTATTTGTTGTCCGCGTGGAGTGCGAATAGGAATATTCTGCAAATTCGGATTATTACTACTTAGTCTCCCTGTTGCGGTAACAGCCTGCATATAAGTGGTATGTACACGCCCTGTTTTTGGATTTACTTCACTGGGAAGTGCATCAATATATGTATTTTGTAATTTTTGTAATTGACGAAATTCCAATACATTAGCAACAATAGGATGTTGTGGAGCAAGGTCAGAAAGTATCGCTTCGGAAGTGGCGTATTGCCCTGTTTTTGTTTTTGTTGGTTTAGCTAATAATTTTAGTTTATCAAACAAAATATCACCTAATTGTTTCGGAGAAGATAAATTAAAAACAACTCCCGCTTGTTGGTAAATTTCTGATTCTAAACGCGTTATATCTTTTTGTATTTCTACTGAAAGTGTTTTCAAAAAATCAACATCAATACGGATACCTTCCAGCTCCATCGAAGCCAAAACTTGTACCAAAGGCGTTTCTACTTGCTCAAAAAGTTTCTTAGCATTCTGTTCAATGAGTTTTGGAGCAAAGACTTCTTTTAATTGTAGCGTAATATCAGCATCTTCCACGGCATATTCTTTTTGCTCTTCAAGAGGAATATTTCGCATAGATAACTGATTTTTTCCTTTTTTCCCGATAAGTGTTTCAATAGAAATAGGCGAGTATTTCAAATAATTTTCTGCCAGAGCGTCCATATTGTGTCGCATATCAGGATTAAGCAAATAATGAGCTATCATCGTGTCGAAAAGTTGCCCTTTTACTTTTATTCCATAATTGGCTAAAATTTTTATATCATATTTTAGATTTTGTCCTATTTTGCTAATATTTTCATTTTCAAAAAAAGGACGCAATTTTTCTAATAAATCTTTTGTAGCTTGTTGATTTTCAGGAAATGAAACATAATAACCTTTATTTTTCTGCCAAGAAAATGATATTCCGATGAGTTGTGCATTAAGTTCGTCCAACGAAGTTGTTTCGGTATCAAAACAAACTTCTTGCTGTTTGAGAAGTTGATCTACTAGCAGATGAATCCCCATAGGTGAATTGACTAATTGATACATATGAGGAATATCTTTAATTGTCTTATATTCAGAAATTTCCGTTATATCAAAAAGAGTGTGTTGGGTTGGTTGCGAAAAAAGTGTGTTGGGCTCGGTAGGTAATGTATTTTTCTGTTGTTGATAAATTTTCTGTAAAGACCCAAGTAATGTCCGAAATTCTAATTCTTCAAAAATCGGAACAATTTCTTCCATTTTAGGTGGCGAAATAGCAAAATCTTCTTCACAAAATTCAACAGGAACATCAAGCATAATACGAGCTAATTGTTTTGAAAGAATACCTTTTGATGCATTATTTTCAATATTTTCGCGTAATTTTCCTTTCAATTTATCAGTATTTGCCAAGAGGTTTTCGAGCGAACCGAATTCTTGTAACAATTTTTGAGCTGTTTTCTCTCCTACACCAGGTAGCCCAGGTATGTTATCCACCGCATCGCCCATCATTCCGAGAAAATCAATTACTTGCTCGGGATTTTCTATACCAAATTTTTCTTTAATTTCTTCCACTCCCCATATTTCGGCATCTTTTCCTGATTTGGCAGGGCGATAAATAAAGATATTTTCAGAAACTAATTGACCAAAATCTTTATCAGGAGTAACCATATATACTTGATAGCCTTTATTTTCGGCTTGTTTGGCGAGTGTCCCGATAATATCATCAGCTTCGTAACCTTCTTTTTCTATTATGGGAATTTGCATCGCATTGAGTATCTGATGAATATACGGAATTGCCAAGCGAATCGCCTCGGGAGTTTCATCTCTATTGGCTTTATATTCGGTAAATAGCTCAGTACGAGCGTGGCTTCCTCCTTTATCAAAAGCTACGGCAATATGGTCAGGATTTTCTCGCTTGATAACATCTAAAAGAGAATTCATAAATCCCATAATTGCCGAAGTATTTAATCCTTTGGAAGTAATACGTGGGTTTTTGATAAAAGCATAATATCCTCTGAAAATCAGAGCATACGCATCTAATAAAAAAAGTTTTTTACCATTCATAAGAAGTCCTTTTCTGTTGAATAAAAACACTGCATTCGTAAAATCTTTGTGAATAAAAACTTATTCAAATATATAGCATTTTTTCTTTTCTTTTTATCTCATATATCTTGCAGTGCGAGCTTTGTCTTGAAACATAGTAAGCAAAAACTTAGAGCTTAGTATGTCATAACAAAAAAAATTTGTAAGATAAAATCGAATCAAAAAATAGTTAAATAGCTTATTTATTATTGGTTTCTTCCAATTCTAATTCTGCTTGAAACTCTTCAATAGCAGGTTTCATTGTGCTTTCAGGAAGGTCATCAATACGGATATACATCAACCCATCAATGGCGTTATTAAACAATGGATCTACGTTAAAAGCAATTACTTTGGCATTTTGTTTAATATACTTTTTGATAAGCACAGGCAGGCGCAAACTTCCTGGTTCGAGTTCATCAATAATTTTATCAAATTTATTCAAATCGGATTGTGTTTCGTCAAAAATAAAATCTTTGTCGGCATCTTTAAGTTTTACTTTGAATTCTTTTTTAGGTTTCACATATTGCGCCACATAAGGGTCATAATAGTTTGACTTCATAAACTCAATCATAAGAGCTTTGGAAAATTCTGTAAATTGATTGCTAATACTTACACCTCCGAGCAAATATTTATGCTCTGGAAATCGCAAAGTTGTATGAGCAATACCTTTCCAAAGTAAGAAAAGAGGCATTGGTTTTTGCTGATATTCGCATGCTACAAAAGCACGCCCCATTTCGATAGTTTCACTCATCATTTTATACAACTCGGGTTCAAAACGAAACAGCGAATGCGTGTAGAATCCGTTGATACCATACACATCATAAAAATCGGAAGCTATTCCCATTCGGTAAGCTCCTGCTATTTTTTTTGTTTGATTATCCCAAAGGAAAAGATGTCGATAATACGTATCATATTCATCTAAATCAATTGAGAGATTACTACCTTCTCCCACTTCTCGAAAAGTGAGTTCTCGTAAGCGCCCGATTTCTCTTAAAATATTAGGTATATCCTCAGATTTTGCCAAAAAAACCTCATAATCTTTACTCTGCACCAAGCGAGTTTTCTTCTGGCGAAGTTGCGCTACTTCTTCAAGTAATACTTCGGGACATATAGGCGGAATAATAGGCTCTGGTTCTTGTGGATTTTTGCTCAATCGTGTAGCTTTGATAACAGAAGCCAATGGTTTGAACGTTTTATTCTGTTCGTACGAATTGGACAACAAATAGGTTCGCTTACGAAGAAAATTTGTAAATTCGTCTAAATCATCGTATTCATCTTGTGTTTTGGGCAAAATAGGACGCCCGATGCGAATATGTATCGTTCTTCTTTTTTGTGTTAATAATTCCGAAGGAAGTTTGGCTGTACGTAACGTATCATTCCACTTAGAAAGTTGATAGAAAAGTTTGCTATTTTTAGCATGAAAATATACAGGAATAATAGGAACATTGGCTTTTTTAATCAGTTTTATTGCCGATTTTTCCCAAGGTTTATCAATAACTAAGCGTTCGTTTTCGTAGGTCGAAACTTCTCCTGCAGGGAAAATACCCAAAGGTTTTCCTTCTCTCAGGTGTGTAATCGTTTTCTTAAATCCTAAGACGCTTGATTGTGCATCTTTATGATTTTCAAACGGATTAACAGGCATAATATAAGGCGCTAAGGGTTTTATTCGGTTCAGGAGAAAATTAGCCATTATTTTATAATCCGAACGCTGTTCAAGCAGTAATTTTAGAAGTAAAATTCCGTCAATCCCACCCAAAGGGTGATTTGAAATCGTAATAAAAGCGCCTTCTTTGGGAATTTTTTTTAAGTCTTCTTCTGGAATTTCAAAATTTATTTTAAATTCATCTAAAATAGCATCTAAAAAAGTAATTCCGTTCAGATGTTTATTGCGGTTATAAATTCTATTTAGTTTTGAAATTCTGAGAATTTTCATCAAGCTCCACCCTGCGAATGTTCCCAAAAAACCATATTTATCTAAGTTGATAGCCTTAGCTACTTCTTTTGCCGTTACCAAACTCATACCTATTTGTTATTTGGTTGCAAAGATATAAAAATTATCAATAAAATGTATCTAAACTTTTAAGGTTTGTACAATGATTCTTTAAATAAAAACAAAATACAAATGATCAGGCTAAGCAAAATCGAAGCTTTTTTTACCTTATTTGAAAAATAATAATTTACTAATTGAATAAGTTAGTTATCTTTCAAGAGTATGGGAGATTTCTCAATTTCGCTTTAAAATGATAACTTTTATTTTTGAAATAAAAAAATTTAGATAAATTATGACAAAAAACACGAAGAAAATTCTTCGTGTTTTTTTGTATCTTTTAAAATATTTTTAATTTACTTTTAAAAAAGTTTTTGGTATTTTTATTCTATTTTTGCATTATGAATACCTATTTTTAGAACATATTTCCCATCTTTATCCTTTACAAGTAAGCCATTTTTATCAATATCATATGGATTTTCTCCATTTTTGAAAGTTAAATCTAATAACTTATCTATTTCTGATGTTATATCAAATAGAATATTACTCTCCTCTTTTTTATCATATCTGAATTCTATCTGCAAATTCTCCCCTTTTTCATAAGCCAAAATTGGCGATATTCCTCCTTGGCTAAAATAGAACTGATTTTCTGAAAGAATATTCTTTTTATTTAAGCGTCTTATATAACCTCTTCCTGTTGGTTTATGTTGTCCTGAAATTGATTTCATATTATCTTTGATTAACAAATCAAAGCTAATTTTATTACTTTTCTTGAAATATTTTGAATAAATAACAGTTTTGAAAGGCGAATTTGTACCTAATTCTCTCAATTTATAAGAAACAGCAATACCTGGATTATCTTTATCAAATCCTGCACCTTCGGTCACAAATTTTTTAATTTGTTCAATACTTGTAATAGCTTCTCCACCAAGTTTAGCATTTCCTCCTAAAACACGACCTGTAATTTTTGATGATTTTTGTAAATCTTTATATTCCACTTCGGCTTTAGCATCAAAAGTTCCTGATAAAATTGAAGCATTTATTTTTGCTTCTGCTTCTTTTTTACTTAAACTTGTTTCAATTCCCAAAAGAAGTACTCTCCCCATTTTGATAGATGAAATATAAACAGGTTTTACATTGCCAAAAGCTGTTTGATAATCAAAATTTTCAGCAAAAAACTCAGAAGGATTTGTTGGAATATCAAGATCTACCGTATAATACACCTGTTGAATTTTTACCAAAAAGCGAGTCTTTTCTCTACTATAACTAAATCCAGCACTTGCATTAACTTTAGTAGCTGTTCCATTATAACTACCCCCCATAGCTATTTTTAAGTGCTGCTCATCGTGAACCTCTTCATAAGAATAAATGATATTGGCTGGAGGAACTTGAAAATCTTTCGCCAACAAATCACTTATGGCTGTACGTACAGTTGATAATCTTGGATTCTCAACCTTAACAGAAGGGTTTACTCCTTGTTTTCCCTGTAAAGAAACAGACAATGTTATGGGTTTTCTGGGAGCTGCTATTGGTAAATAAGACCCATCAACAACTGTTTGGGCTTTTACTAAAGCACCTGGATAGAAAATTTCTTGATCATCTGAAAACAAAAGTTGTTCCTCAAATTGTTTAGCTTGTTCATACTCTTCAGTTTGAACATTTACAGGAAGAATATTTGAATACCCTTCACCTTTTTCCCCAAGCATCAATGCCTGTGATTTAGGGGAAACTACCAATCTTTCAGGAAAAGGAGCCCTTTGTTCAACAGAAGGCAATTTTTGTACAAAACCATCAAGTTGCTGATTAAAATGTTCTTTAACATTTTGCTCTTGATTTACTTCTTTTGTTTCTTTCTGACAAGAAAGAATACACGACGAAATTAGGAGTAAAAACGCTCCTTTGTAAATTTGTGTTTTCATTATAATTTTGTTATTTAAAAATTAAGACGCAAAGTTACTACATTTTTTATAAAAAACAAATAAAAAAGTTATTTTTTTTAAAAATATCTAAACTTTTAAGGTTTGTACAATTATTCCTTAAATAAAAACAAAATACAAATGATCAAACTAAGCAGTATAATATTATCAGACCAAACAAAGCCAAAGCCCAAAACGCAAGGCTTCGACTTCACTCAGCCTGATACAAAACATCTCTTCGAGTGATTTGTGTAACGAAATGGAACAAATTGTATCGAGAAGTGTTATGTTTTTTGTTCTCGATACTAATTTTATCTCCGTTACCACTTCGATAAAATTAACTCGAACTGACGAAAGGCAAAAAATTTTCGCCCTTACATTGTACAATCTTTGCATTCTTTCAGCCTGACACAGTGTTCAACGCCCCTCCCTTCCAATGAGTCGAGCTACTTTTCAGATATTGTGCCATACCTTTTTGATAAGTTGAGATATCTCCAAAGTAAGTCGTGCTACCTTTTAGATATTGTGCCATACTTTTTTGATAAGTTGAGATATCTCCAAAGTAAGTCGTGCTACCTTTCAGATATCGTGCCATACTTTTTTGATAAGTTGAGATACCTCCAAGGTAAGTCGTGCTACCTTTTTGGTAAGTGCTGCTATCAAAAAGGTAACTGCACTTATTTAATACATATCTCAGGTAATGTTATTGGTCAGTTTTTGGCTGATTTTCATCAGTTGAGTTATTTCGCTTTCCTCTCGAGCTAAAAAATTGCTTCAACTCACGGTGTTTTTGCTCAAAGCCAACGGCATTTGAACCCGCTCGAAAGCCGGTATAAGCATAATCGTTCAGGGCATCTTGATAATTGTCGTAGTCGTGCAGAATTTTAGCATTTTTCAATCGGTCGAGCAAACTTTCTAAGCGATTGATAGCCATTTCGTACGTTCCTCTACTTTTAAAATCACGGAAAAATTCGTCCCAATCTACATCAATACTACGCAATTGTGGTTGCGAAATGGCGTATTCATTAACTTTGTTGACAAACAATTTGTTCTGCTCGTTTACCCTTCCGTACTTGTTGCGGTCATCAGAAGTTAGGTTCACTTTCAACACCTCTAAGGCTTGTTCCAACGCTTGTAATGCGTTATTTACGGCTGTGATTTGCTCTTCGGTCAAATGCACATTGTTTAAATTAGCTATGCTCATAAGTATATAAATTAAAATTATACATCAATCATGTATTAAACCAATTATTTGAATCGTATAATTGATTTTTAAAATAATTGTTCTTTATTCACATTTTTCATTACATATTGCTTCTACCTGAATAATGGCTTGGTTTATATGAAAATTGTGTAAAACTTCTTGTAATTGCTTGCGAATGCTATCAGTTTGGGATAATCTATCCTGAGAAACCAAAGCGTGCATCGTAGCTACATGCGAATGACCATCTTGTGTCCAAAGTTGTAACTTGTGAATATTCACAACACACTGAGTTGCTTGAAGTTGTTTTGTCAATTCTTTCAAATTGACCTGTTCAGGTGCTTTTTGCAAAAAAATTTTAGTTACATTGAGCCAATTAGGAATGGCATTGTACAATATAAACGTAGCAATACCAAGAGATAGTATTGCATCTATCCAGAACCATTGAGTAAAGTAAATAACAACTCCCCCTACAAGAACAGCTACCCAGCCCAATACATCTTCCAAAAAGTGAAGCATCATCGCACGCGAATTATATTGATTTTTTGCGCCACTTTGGTGCATTCGCCAGAAGGCAATTCCGTTAATAAGTAGTCCAAAAAGAGCCAATAGTATCATTCCCCAAGTAGTAACTTGGTAAGGTGTGAATAACTTTTCAACCGCATTGTATATCATAATTACAGAGCCTATAATAAGGATTGTACTTAGTATATAAGCCGAGAGCAATGAAAATCGACGATAGCCATATGTATATTGTTCAGAAGGTTTTCGGTTCGCATATTTTTCAAGCCAAATAGCCAAACCCAAAGCGATGCTATCGCCCAAATCGTGAAAAGCATCTGTAATAATGGCAAATGACCCTGTTAGAATTCCTCCTACAAATTCAATAATTGTAAAAAATAAATTCAACCCAAAGGCCGTTTTCATTTCTTTCAAATTGGAATGAATATGTGTGTGATGATGTGTGTGATGATGGGTACTCATAACAAAATAATTTATTTTTTTCTGCCAACAAATATACATCAATTTTTTCAAACGAAATCTTTTTAAAAGATTTTTTAGTTACTATATACGACTTTTTATTTTATAACAAAAAAATGCACTTCAAGAGCGCATTTTGTATCTATTATTTGTATTATAATTTGTCTATTTCAGCGGATAACCGCTCGGTTATTTCTTCGATTGAACCAATTCCATTTACCGAACGTAATTTTCCTTGTTTTTGATAATAAGCAATAAGAGGTGCTGTTTTTTGGTTGTATTCCACAAAACGATTACGGATTTTTTCCTCATCTTGGTCATCAGTTCGACCACTTATTTTTCCACGTTCAACCAATCGCTTGATAAGTATTTCATCATCGGCATCTAATGCTAATGTTGCATCAATTTTCATTGATTTTGAAGACAAAAAAGCATCTAAAGCCTCTGCTTGGGGTATTGTTCGTGGAAATCCATCAAAAATAAAACCTTTTGAATCTGGATTATTGGCTATTTCTTCTTGTAACATTTTGATAGTTACCTCATCGGGAACAAGGTCTCCCTTGTCCATATACGATTGTGCCAATTTGCCAAGAGGTGTTGCATTTTGAATATTATTTCGGAACAAATCACCCGTAGAAATATGTACTAAATCATATTTTTCTTTAAGGAAAACCGCTTGAGTTCCTTTGCCAGCTCCTGGTTTTCCAAACAAAACTAAATTTGTCATTGTTTGTATGTTTAATTGATAAATTTCAGGAAGATTTCGCCCAAGTTCATCATAATCTAAGCCATATCCTACAATAAATCGGTTCGGAATACTAAAACCAATGTGATGTATTGGATAATCTTTCGTATAGGCTTCGGGCTTGAAAAACAAGGTTACAATACGCAAAGAAGCTACTTGTTTTTCTTCAAAAATACGATAAATCTCTCCAAGTGTATTTCCTGTATCAACAATATCTTCTAAGACTACTACATCTCGATTTTTAACATCGGTAGAAAGTCCTACAAGTTGTTTCACACAATGGGTTGTTTCCATACCTTGGTACGAAGACAAGCGAACAAAAGCGATTTCGCAGTTACTCTTGTATTGTTTCATAAAATCAGAAGCAAACATAAATGCTCCATTGAGAATAACTACAAAAACAGGAACTCTATCTTGCATTTCGGTTTTTATTTCGTTGGCAAGACGAGCAATTTCAGTTTGTAATTGTAACTGAGAAAGATAAGGTCGAAATTCTTTATCGTGTAGTTTTACAATCATTTAGTAAAAATTAAGCCACAAAGTTACGATTATTTACCAAATTTGCAAATGACTTTTATAAAAATCATTTTAAACAGAAACATTATAATCTCTCAGTGCATCATTGAGCGAAGTTTTCAAATCGGTTGATGGCTTTCTTTGACCGATAATTAGTGCACAAGGAACTTGATATTGTCCTGCTGCGAAGTCCTTTGTATAACTACCTGGAATAACCACAGAGCGAGCAGGTATAACTCCTTTTGTTTCTACGGGAGTACTTCCTGTTACATCAATAATTTTTGTTGAAGAAGTCAAAACAACATTAGCTCCCAATACAGCTTCTTTCTCTACTCGCACTCCTTCTACAACAATACATCGAGACCCTACAAAAGCACCATCTTCTATGACAACAGGTGCAGCTTGCAAAGGTTCAAGCACTCCGCCTATTCCTACACCTCCACTCAAATGGACGTTTTTTCCTATTTGGGCACAACTTCCCACAGTTGCCCACGTATCAACCATTGTTCCACTATCTACGTAAGCTCCAATATTAACATATGAAGGCATTAGTACCACTCCCGAAGCTATAAAAGCTCCGTATCGAGCTACTGCATGAGGTACAACACGTATGCCTTTCTCAGCATAATTCTTTTTAAGTGGAATTTTGTCGTGATATTCAAAAATACCTACTTCATAAATCTGCATCTGTCGAGTAGGGAAATATAAAACAACTGCCTTTTTTATCCATTGATTCACTTTCCACCCCTCAACAGTAGGTTCTGCCACACGTAGTTTTCCTTGGTCAAGAAGAGAAATAACCTCGTTTATCGCTTCTAATGTTTCGGGGGAATTAAGCAGAAATTTGTCTTCCCACGCTTTTTCAATAATAGTTTGTAAATGATTATCCATGTCTTTTTTATTTTAACAAAATAATTGTAAAAGTAGAAAAATTTATGTAAGTAATGAAATTATCTGTTTAGCAAGTTCTTCACCAATGCGTTCCTGTGCTTCATAAGTAGAAGCTCCTATATGTGGAGTATGAGATATATTGGGGTGCATCAGTATTTTTAGAGAAGGGGAAGGTTCTTTCTCATAAACATCTAATCCTGCAAAAGCCACTTTGCCTGTATCCAATGCTTCTAATAGAGCCTTTTCATTTAGCACACCACCACGTGCTGTATTGACAATACCAACTCCTTCTTTTAACAGATTAAACTCTTCTGTATCCAACACATATGTTTTTTGTGCAGGGATATGTAACGTAATAAAATCGGATTGTGAGAGAACCTCTTCTTTGCTGATGGTTTCTATTTCAAAATGAAGATTTTTTCCATCAAAAAATGATAACGTGATAGTTTCTTTGATAGGTTTTAAATCATAAGCTAACACCTTCATTCCAAGTCTAATAGCTATTTCAGCAACGGCTTTCCCTATTTGTCCAAAGCCAATAATCCCAAGTGTTTTCCCTTTGAGTTCGCTCCCTTGTGAATAAGAATTTTTTAATTCTTTAAATCGAGTATCACCTTCCAAAGGCATATTTCTGTTCGCATCATACAAAAATCGTATGCCTCCAAACAAATGTGCAAAAACCAATTCAGCTACGGAATATGAAGAGGCTTTGGGAGTATTTATAACTTTAATTCCTTTATTTTCAGCAGTTTCTACATCAATATTATCCATTCCTACACCTGCTCTACCTATTAGTTTCAAAGTAGGGCATTTTTCAATAATTTCTTTGGTAACCTGAGTTGTTGAGCGAACCAAAAGAATATCAATTAGTTCTTTATTTATAAAATCAACTAATTGATTTTGAGCCACTTTTATTTCTATTATTTCAAAACCTGCATCCGATAAAAGTTGTTTTCCTGCTTCAGAAATTCCATCATTAGCTAATATTTTCATTTTTAGATTGTATTAAAATTTGGATTTAACTTTTCTTCTCAAAATCTTTCATTACTTCAACCAAATATTGTACACTCTGTAAAGGCATTGCATTGTATATAGATGCTCTATACCCTCCCACACTTCGGTGTCCTTTGAGCCCACTAATACCTGATTTTTTCCAAAAATTATCAAATCGATCAGTAAGACTTTCATCTACTAAGTTAAAAACAACATTCATAAACGAGCGATCTTGTGGATGTGCATATCCTTTAAAAAGCGGATTTCGGTCAATTTCTTGGTATAGAATATGGGCTTTTTCGGTATTTATTTTTTCAATTTCACCAATTCCTCCTTTCGCTTTGAGCCATTGCATTGTTAAAAGTGAAACATAAATAGCAAAAGTTGTAGGTGTGTTTGTCATACTATCATTTTTGATATATTCCTGATAATCAAGCATTGTAGGAATTATACGAAAAACCTTACCTAAAATATCTTCGCGAACAATAACCAAAGTTATTCCTGCTGGACCTAAATTCTTTTGAGCTCCTGCATAAATTAAGGCGAATTTGTTATACGGAATTTGTCGTGAAAAAATATCAGAACTCATATCAGCAATCAATGGTACAGAAACCTCTGGAATATATTTATACTGAGTTCCATAAATGGTATTATTAGTAGTTATGTGCAGATAATCAGCGTCTTGTGGAGCAGTTATATGAGTAGGAATATTCCGATATCCGTTTTCTTTGGAAGAAGCTACCACTTCTACATTACCTATTTTTTGTGCTTCAACAAGAGCTTTGTGCGACCAAGTTCCTGTATCCACATATGCTCCTTTGTTTTGTAATAAATTATAGGCTGTCATAAGAAATTGCATACTTGCTCCTCCTTGCAAAAATAAGGACTGATACCCTTTGCTTGTGAGTTGTGCTAGTTCTAAAGCTAAGGCTCTAGCTTGTTGCATTACGTCAAGAAATTCTTTACTTCGATGAGAAATTTCTAAAATAGAAAGTCCTGTATTTTCAAAATCTAATATGGATTGTGAGACTTTCTCAAAAACCTCAGCGGGCAAGATAGAAGGTCCTGCACTGAAATTATGCTTTTTCATATTTTTTTTCAAAAGAAACAAGGTGCAAATTTCTAACTTTTTTTTGATACGGAAAAGTTTTTTTTATTTTTCTCACAAAAAAGAATATAAAATTTATATTCTATAAAAACAATCTCCTGATTTTATCGATTATAAAATCAGGAGATAAAAAACAAATATTTCATTTATTTGATATGATAGTGTCGCAATTGATGTTCTTTTTGGCGCGAAGAACTAAAACAAGACACACGTTTTAGATAGCCAATAACTCGTGTGGCATGGTCAACGTCATGCGAGCCACAAGCACTACATTGATATAAAGTTCGCTTATCTATATGATTACATTCATTACAAATAGTAATTCGTATATTGAAACAAAAGTAATTACAACCAGCCAAAGCCGTAGCGTTTAAAAGTTTTAAAAAGCCTTCTTTGGTGGGAGTTTCTTCTAAATTCAGATGTAATGCTGAACCTCCGTCTAAATATTGTATTATTTCTTTTCCGTGAAGAATAATTTTGTCTAACACATTTACTTTCTGATTTTCAACAGGATAGAAATACGAGTTATAACATTCTCTTGGTGAAAATAACCCATCTTTTTTATCCCAAAGAGCATTCTTCACTCCCAAGTTTTCTGCGGGAACAAATTCAGTATTAAACATATAACCAAACTCTTCTCGTGCTTTTCTATTCTCATCATAAATGATTTTTAAATAATAGCTTGCAAAATTTTTATACTCTTGGTTATTACTTGCTTCAATACCTAAATATTCGGCAGCTTCAACCAATCCATTGATACCAATAGTTAAAAATTGTTTGTCTAACGAGATAAAACCTGCATCATATACAGGTAAGAGCCCTGCTTCTTTGTATTCTTCTATCAATTTTCGGTAAGCAACTTGGTATTTTTGTATTTTTCTTACTTCTTCTACAATATCTTTTCCTTGCTGAATAAGGCGATTGATATTCATTGTAATAACATTGATAGACCCAGTTGCAACTCCTCCTGCTCCTAACGAATAACTGAATGTATTATCACTAATTTCATTGCGAAGTCGGCAACACGAAGCCAGACTATCGGCACTTTCAGACTGATAAATAAAAAAAGAATTGCCTTCACTAAGTTCCTCTGCACACATATGGGCAAAAGTACTATCAACTGGTTTTGTTCCATCAGTAAGCATTGCAGCAGTTACCACAGGAAAGGTAAGAATTGCCTTAGTTCGTTCAAGATTAAACCATTTCATAAAAAAATGTTGAAATTTGGAGAAACGCTCCCAGTCAGGTCGTGTCATATCTGGGAAAACAAAATCTCCAAACATATTTTCAAAATAAGGTTTATCATACAATGAGATATTCCAAAATACAGATTGATATCCTCGTGCAGCAGCAGGTTGGTTGATTGCATAAACTACGTGTTGCAAGTGATTTTCTATAGTCTTGCGATTGGTTTGAAGATAATTTTCTCCGTAATCACGAGTAGCAAAGTGATCAAAATAGAGTAAAAATTCCACTGTTGCCAAAGCACCTGCAAATTGTGAACTAATGGCAAAAACTAAATTGACAAACTCGCCACAGAAACTCTCTAAGTGCTTTGGTGCTTTACTTTCTCCTCCTATTTTTAATAATCCATCTAACAGAAAAGGATACATACTAATGGAAACACAATAAGGTTTGAGAGAAGTCTCATCGTGTGTATAAATTTCGTGTGCTTCTAATTGACGAACATATTCTTGAGATAATTCTTCTGAGAAAAGTGTGGCAATTTTTCGGCGAATCAATTCTCGATTGATTTGAATGTTAATATCTTTATTGATTTCTGCCTCCATCGTTGCGACGTTCTTTGAAGTAACATTGGCATTGGCATCAACTGTTGAGGCAGTAGCTGCATTACTTGCTTTGATGTACTTTTCAATAAAGTCTATCTTTTTGCTAATTTGTGTAGGTGTTAATCGAATCATAATGAAAGATGTTTATGTTAGTATTAATTTGATGGTTTATATTTTTTCCTTTGATTTTATACCGAAAATTGACATTTTTTATCGCAATTTGCCTTGTAAAACCCTCAGTAGCGGACAAACAAACTGTTCAGTAGTGTATTTGTTTTGATTTCAACAAATTTTTGGTTGGTTATAGGACTATCAAGCCCTCCTAATTCGGCAATCCAAGCACCTGTTTTAAGCCAGGTAAGTTGTTTTTTTATTTCCTTTGAAACATCATCATAACCTGTATATAGGCACGTTTCGAGACCTTTGGCTTTTGCTATTTTTAACTTTTGAATAAGATCTTCTTCTTCCCATTCGCCTCCCATAAAAAGTATACATGAAATCATATTTTTATATTTTTGAATGAAAGAAATAAAAATTGCATTAGTCAAGGCTTCTCCACTTTTACCTTTCCACAAAAAAGGTGAATGACACCCTTTGCAACGCAACGGACATCCCGTAATACTGAAACACAAACTAATGTGATTCGGAACTTCTTGCAAAACAATTTGTATGTCGTGATAATGTAGCATAATACAAGTGTTTTTGTATATTGAGCAATTTTTTGTTTAAAAAAAGAGAAAATAGCCTCAAATGGACAGCAAAGGTAAGTACTCTATAAAAAAAATTCTCAACAAAAAACAGAAAGTTATAAACCAAGTTATTAACAATTTAAAAGAGATGTGAAATTTTTAAAATATATTATAGTTTTCATCATTTAAAAAAAATATCGCTCAAAAATATCAAAACTTACAAATAAAATAAAAAATATTTGCCTTTTATTGTAGTTTCACGTAAAAAGTATATCTTTGCACCTTGTATCATTTTGTCACATACAAAAATAACAAATGTATAATCTGCCAGTATTTTTTGGCAAAAAATAAATCGATTATGAAGAAAATACTAACGCTCTTGTGCTTTGGAATTGCTACTATTTTTTCAGTTCAAGCACAACAAAAGAATGCTAAAGCTACTTTGGAAGTTGATGGAGTATGCAACTCTTGCAAAGCTCGTATAGAAAAAGCCTCACTCGGTGTTAAGGGAGTAAAATATGCCAATTGGAACGTTGGCACACACCAACTTTCACTTATACTTGACGAACGTAAAACATCTGTTGAGCAAGTGCAGCAAGCTATTGCCAAATCAGGACATGACAACCGAATACCTAATACAGATAAGGTTGTAATTGCCAAAGAAGAAGACTACAACGGAGTGGCTGCTTGTTGTAAGTATCGCGATGAGGAAGTTGTAAAAAATCATCCAAAATAGAAAAGAACTCTTAATTTATAATATGAATTTTTTTTAATAAAAGAGGTCGAGCGGTTGCCAAAGGCAACCGCTCGACTATTATATAACTATAAGCCTCTTTCTGTTATTTTTTTATATCTTCTTGGTTGAAATAATTTTAACGGGACACGCTTTTTGGGCGGCTTCACAAGGCTCTAAAATGTTATCATCGTGCGATTTGAGTGTGAAAAAACCCTTCTTCTCTGTGGAGCGAAGCAAAACACTTTTTCCGTCTTTCTTCGACATCTGAAACTGCTCCGGAGCCACTTCCACACAATAATTACACCCAATGCATTTATCACGCTGTAAGGTTACTACTACCATTTTTAAGTCATTAAATTATTCTAATTTGAACTTTGCCTCCACAAAAACTTCAAATTTTATTTTCTTGAAATCAATAAAAGGATAATCTTCCAGATTTTCTTCCATCTTTCCAATGCCTCGCACTCGTATTCCCGCTACATCTCCCTGCAATGGAGCGTAAGACACGTTTTTATCGCTAATAAAAATAGCATTTCCTATTTTCTGAGAGAGTGTTTTTGCCATCGTTTCGGCAGAAAATTTTGCTTTTTGAATGGCTTTCTGTTTCAGAAGCAAAACCAATCGTTCGGCTTGAGAATATTCCGTTCTGGCGATAAAAATGTTAGATATTCCTATTTTTTCTAATTCTACCAATACTTTACCTGCCATTGCTGCATTTTTGACCAATAATTCATATTTTTTTGCTTTTATAATGGCTTGTAACTTCAAAAAATATTTTTTAAAATCGCTTCCCATATCCCACACGGATAAGTCTTTTTCTGTGTCAATTTGTAACTTTTTTAAAGCAGCTATCAGCTCTTTTTCCTGATGTTCCGTTGTTTTTCTGATTTTACTATCGTTTTCGGTCAAAATAATAGATAAATAGATTTTGTCGGGAATGATGAGTGTATCTGCCTTTGCTGATGTTTCAATATAGGGTAAATCTATAAAATTTTTCGTCTGAGCAGATAAATTGCTCAAAATTAGTGTAAAAAATACAAAATATACAGTTTTCATTTTTATTTATTTTTGAATTGATATAAGATTTGTTTTGCAAAATCTATTGACTGAAAATTTAGCTTCTTACAAATTTCCCGAGAGCTTCCAAAAGTTGTGGGCGGTCTTCAAGGGCGATTTTAGCCACTTTATGGAACTTCGATACCCATTTGTCGAGGGTTTCAAAGGCTTTGTTTTTGTCTCGGGTGGCTTGTTGGCTTTCCCCTTTTTCTTGCAGATAGGTAGCGTAGGCTTTTTCTACTTCGGGGAGTTCTTGAAGCTGATTTTTGACATCTTCTTCGTTGATTTTTAGTTGTTTTAGTGGCGTAAGAAGATTGGGGGTGGTATCCAAAAGCTGATAAAATGCTCTCATTTCTTCCATTGCCGCGGCGATGGCTCGGGCAGCACTTCCTTTGAGTTTGAGCTGACGAAGAGTTTCTTCGTTGTCCTCAAAGACGATACGTGCCTTTTGCGATGTGTACTATATTTTTTTTGTACGTTTTGATATTTCTCCTGAAAAGCCAATGACGCCGATGTCTCCTCGCGTGTTTCTTTTATGTTGGCATCGAATGTTTTACGAGCTTCATCGTAAAGGGCTTTTCCTTCAGCGATTTTGGCATCGTCGTAGCCGTATTCTGCTAATTCTGTTTTCAAATCGCCCTCTTTGGACAGATTTTCAAACATCGCTCCAAAATTCTGAAGCATTTGTTCGTTGGATAGATAATATGTTTTCATTTTTTAGCATTTTTACAATTATTTTCCTATTCTTTGAATTCTTTTTATGTTTTAGTGTCTCCCTTTGTTATTTTAACACTTCGGAAGGTTTTTTAGTTGTACATTTGTTTATTTTAGTTCCGCATCGACTTATTAAAACGCTTCGGAGTGTTTTTTAGTGGTGCATTAGCTCATTTAAACGCTCCGAAGGATGTTTTGTTAACTTTGACAAGGTTTGGTTACAATCGGTGTGAAATTTGTTATCTGATGACTGTTTTTGATCATCCGCTATATTAAATTGGGTGTCTGCTGGGTAAATTTTGTTTGTTGTGGGTTAAGACAAGACGTTTTATCTATAATTTAGTTTTCTTCTTCAATCATTGTTGACTTATTCTCACTTTCATAATCTAAATCAGTCAAATTCGATTTAAGAAAATCATCATTTAAAATTCCTATCACTTTTTCTTTGGAAGTTTTGGTATCCAATCTTATTTTATCTTCTACTTCATTAAATCTAATCTGTCTTGATAACTTAGGATGATTTTTAATAAATGTAATTATTTTACTTTTAGCTAATTGTAAAACAGGAGACTCTGGTTGTATTCTTAAAACTTTCTTGGCGTATTTAGTATTATTAATAAACTCTGTTAATTCATCTATGTTATCAATCAAATTTAGATTTGAAATTAATTCTATTCTTTGTCTTGCTTGATTTTTAATAATCTCATCATATCCATATGCTTTCATAAGAGTTGATAAATTATTTACTATCAATAATTGGTCAGTAAATAAAAAATCTATCGATGTATTTATTTGTAATACATCACTATTCAATTTTTCAAACCTATTTCCAATAGGAATAATTCCCAATATTGAATCTCTTTTTATAATGGTAATGGGATATATGTGCTTATATAGAGAAAAATAATTATTATCATTTCCAAAAGTAATTATCATAGCTTGGATAGAACTTATATTATCTTCCGAAAATGAAAAATTAGGATAATCCTCAAAAGGGTTAAACTCTCTTAAAGCATTTAGTTTTTCTGGGAATTCATCTATATCATAAAGAAATACAGAATTAGTTGTCTCATAAGCTGATGATATATTCCTAAAATTAAGTTCATCATTTTCTAATATTTTTTCTTTAATAGAAGTTATGAATGTTCTCTTAATTTCATTTGCCAAATCCTCTGAAATATTAGCTTTTAAAATATCTCCATCTCCTTTTTTAACGATATGAATAGTAATCCCTATAGGAATACTATTATTTATAATACTTAACTTTTCTCTTAATTCTTGTAAATTCATTTGTCTATTTTTTTGGCTATATAAACATTATCACTTAACGAAATTAACTTTACTATATCTGTTTTATTTAAAATGTCTTTTGTGATAACTATTATATCCTCTCTATTTTTAGTGGATATTTTATAAATATGATATCCCAAAATTGCTAAAATAGGATTAGTATAATACATATTCGTTTTTATAAACATAATCCCCATAATTAATAATATGAGAAAGAAAATTAATCTATTTCTTCCTTCATCAAAATCGAAAGATAAAAGAGGAATAATATATGTTGCTAAAAATGTTAAGTTTTCCCAATTTACATTTTCAATTTTATCTATTGTCTCTGGAAGATCACCATTATTTTTAAATAAGTATTTAAACCAAGGGTAAAACAGCAATCCAAGAAATATTAAAAATAAGTAAAAAATAGGATATATATTTTTTTTCATTAATTCTTCATATCCTATAAATTCACATTCTTTTTCAAAACATATAGGAATATCTACCTCATTGATAAATAACAATGAGAATAATAAAGTTAATGATAATAAATAAAATCCTATTTTTAACATTTTCTATATTTTAGTTCTTCAACTCCGCTTCCAATTCATCAGCGTATTTGCGAATAATATAGATTCACTTCTTACTTTGCAAACTCCGTAGCTACAATCTTATATAATTTATCTGACAGACGAATTCTGAAATCAGTTTTGATGGTGCAAGAATCGCCTTTCGTTGCTGTTTGTGCAGGAGCGTCATTTACCATCATATTTTCCAAAACGAACTCCTGTACGCCTGTGGTAGGCCCTGTAATGAGGAGTTTGTCGCCCACTTTAATATCGTAGGCTTCGATGAGAAATTCCGCAATCCCCGATTTTGGAAAATAGTGCTTTCCTTGCCCTACATACACCTTTTTCTGTGTAGCGTTCGACCCTGGGTTCTCGCTCCATTCTCCCAATTTCTGTCCCAAATAATATCCACTCCAAAATCCTCTGTTGTAAACGGTTGAAAGAGCTTCCATCCATTTTTCAACCTTTTCTTTTGAATATGTCCCCTCGTAATACGCATCGATGGCTTCACGATAGGTTTTTATGACAGTCGCCACGTATTCGGGAGCTCTTCCGCGTCCTTCAATTTTGAGTACTTTGGCTCCTGCGTCAATCACTTGGTCGAGAAAGTCAATCGTACACAAATCTTTGGGCGACATCATATATTCATTATCGATTTCGATTTCAAAACCGCTTTCTTGGTCGATAACCGTGTATTTTTTTCGGCAATTTTGCTTACACGCCCCTCGATTTGCCGACGAATTATGCGAATGCAAACTCAAATAACATTTTCCTGAAACCGCCATACACAACGCTCCGTGACCGAAGATTTCTATCTCAACCAAATTCCCTGACGGACCTTTAATCTGCTCCCTTTGGATTTGCTCAGCGATTTTCTTTACCTGCCTAAGGCTCAATTCACGACTCATTACCATTGTATCGGCAAAAAGCGAATAAAAACGCACCGTTTCGATGTTTGTGATATTGATTTGGGTAGAAATATGCACTTCCATACCTATTTGTCGAGCATAGGCGATAACCGCTTGATCCATCGCTATTACTGCCGTTAGATTTGCTTTTTTTGCGGTGTCCAATAGCGTTTTTATGATAGAAAGGTCGTGATCATATATAATCGTGTTGAGCGTTAAGTACGTCCGAATGCCTTTTGAGTGGCAACGTTTTGCAATTTCGTCCAAATCGTCAATGGTGAAATTGATACTTGCTCTTGCCCTCATATTCAGCTGGTCAACTCCAAAATATACCGAATCAGCACCATTATCAATAGCTGCTTGTAACGATTCGAAGTTTCCTGCGGGAGCCATCAGCTCTATTTTTCCTGTTGATGTCATTCTTGTATTTTATAATCGGGGCAAAAATACAAAAATAATTTAAATCAAAAATCAAACTTCAATTGTGAAGGCAAAAGTTGAAACGTCATTCGGTGATAAGGGGAAAAGCCGTATTTTCGGATAGCATCTCGATGTTCCTTAGTAGGATATCCTTTATTTTTTTTCCAATTGTATTGAGGAAATTGTTGATGAATTTCAGACATATATTCATCACGATATGTTTTAGCAAGCACCGAAGCTGCTGCAATTCGCATAAAACGAGCATCGCCTTTAATCATACACTCAAAAGGAATTTGATTGAATGCTTTGAAACGATTTCCGTCAATAATCATAAAATCAGGTTTTACAATTAACTTATTTAAAGCTTTTTGCATACCCAAAATTGAAGCATTTAGAATATTTATCTCATCTATTTGTTTTGGAGAAATATGTACAACTGCATAGCTAATAGCCTCTTTTTCAATAATTTCTCGAAGGATATTTCGTTGTTTTTCTGTCATTTGTTTTGAGTCATTCAAAATATTATTTTCAAAATCTTCTGGTAAAATAACCGCAGCAGCAGTAACTGGTCCAGCTAAACAACCTCTACCCGCTTCATCTGCACCAGCTTCGTTAAAAGAATAATACCATCTTTGCATTTTACTAAAAATATTATGCACAAAGATATTAAATTTTTTTCAAAGAAAAACAAATTATAAAAAACTGATTTATAGAGAGTTTAATCATTTTTTAATTTATTTTGAAATAAAAATAAAAAATTATTTGCTCAGAATAAAAAAAACTCGTAATATTGCACTCCGTAAAAGGCAGGTCCCATAGCTCAGCTGGTTAGAGCACCTGACTCATAATCAGGGGGTCGTTGGTTCGAGCCCAACTGGGACCACAAAATACCTAACTCTCCTCCAAATAATGAGTTAGGTATTTACTTTATACAAAATAGTATTGGCAAAATTTACAAATCGGCAATGTAAAACGACAATGTAAATTTTTAAAATTATGACCAATACAAGTACTATTTGTAGCTTTACTCAGTTATGGGTAAGCCCTGTTAATTGGCGAAATGCTACGGAAAAAGATTTAAAAAAAGAATGGTATGTGCAATGTTTTTTCTATGATGCAAGGTTTGCCCAAAAATATCCAAAAGGCTTTCCGTATCGGAAAAAACTAAATCGTATTAAAAAACTTAATGAACGAAAAAAAGCAGTTGAGTTTCTACTTAGGACTATGGAAAATCAACTACTCAATGGTTACAATCCCATTCTGAAAAAATATGAAGGTGTTAGTGAAAAAGAACTATCACCCGAAACTCCATTTATAGAAGCGTTTGAACAAGCCCTAAAACTTAAAGAAGGTAGTAAAACACACCTGAAAGAAATCGAAACGATTGTCAAAAGACTTGAAAAAGCTGCTTCTATTTTGAAAATGAATGATATAGCTATTAAGGATTTTAAACGTTCGCAACTAAAACGAATGTTAGATTGTTTGTGCTTTCCTGATAAGTACTACAATAAAGCTGTTCGGTATGTTTCTTCCCTATATAGAGTGTTAGTAGAGTATGAATGTTGTGAGACAAACATTACTCGGGATATTTATCCCAAAAAAATAATCAAAGAAAAACGCATTATTCCAAGTAAAAAAGATTTACAACAAATCCAAGCATTTACACAGAAGAATTACCCTTATTTCTATCGTTTTATGATGATTTTTTTGTATTCTGGTGCAAGAACTACTGAACTTTTTCGTTTGCAAAAAAAAGACATCGACCTTGAAAATCGGGAATTTACTATTCTTTTAGAAAAGGGAGGACAATATAAACCGATGACAAAAGTTATTTTACAGCCAGCTATTCCTTTTTGGGAAGAACTGCTGCAAGAGGTTAAGCACGATACAGATTTTTTATTTACATCGAAGTTTAAACCCTCAAACAAACAAGTACAACCTGAAATTACAACCCGTTTTTGGAATAGGCATATTAAAAAGAAACTTGGAATAATTGCTGATTTTTATAGTCTTAAACACTATATGTTGGATAGTTTAGATAGTGAAACAGCAATGGTTTTAGCCTCGCATACTAACAAAAGCACAACCGAAATTTACCAAGTTCATAAGGAAAAGCGAGACCGTGAAATGTTAAAAAACTTAATAATAGAATTGTAGTCTTCCCCAACAGCGTAGCTCAATAAGTGCATTTTTTTTTGCAACTTTGGCAACAGACGAATTTTAAAAATATAAGTTATTGATTTTAAACAGGTTACAGGAATGTTTTTGTTGCCAAACCTGTTGCCAAACCGAAATATTTTTTGCAACACGCATTATTTTTTTGGCAACAAACTCCTATTTTTGGCAACAATATGAATTTAAAAAAAACAAAACCCCTGGTTGCCAGAGACAACAAGGGGTATTTTTAAAATATGACCAATATTTTATATACGTGTTCGGTAAATAATTAGCCCTAATAGTCTGATTATTTTCTCGGTGTAAAGCACCTTACCGTTGTTGTCGATGTGGTAGATTGTAATTTTTTTCATAACTTACTAATTTTTAAACAATTACACAATTCGCTTTCTGTGTAAAACACTTGATTTTCTTTTCTTAAAACTCCTACTTGATGTTTTTTTCCAAGAAGTGTAGTAATACGATATTCAATATCATTTTCTTTAATTTGGTTATTTTCAGAATGAAAGCGAATTTTTATTTCTGAAATAATCCCTTTATTTATCTGAGTTTTGTTATAGGTTTTATGAAAGCAATACACAAAATCTCCGATGTTAAATTTCGTTTTAATTTCCATAACTTACTAATTTTTAGGGTTAATAATTCCTTTGTCAGTTGCGCTTTGTACCAATAATTTACGATTGCGACAAAGCATCGTAAAGAAATGATACGCTTCGTGCATCTGCTGCTCGTCCATATCATACATAGTAAAGTAGGGACGGCTTTTGAAGTAGTTCATAAAAACCACATCAAGCACTTTTTCGTAATTTTGGTCTTTGTTCGTATATACAAACAAAAAATCATTAATTAAAACGTCAAGTGAATGATACGAAAGTTCTTCGTTTTCCAGCATCTGAGCGATTTGCTCTTGGGTGAGAATGTTTTTCTCTGGGCGGTTGTCCACCCCTGGTGTTTGATTGTTTTTTTCTTTGTGTAACATAACTTATAAAAATAAAAAAAATCCGTGAGTAGGAGCTGTTACACAAAGAGCTTACGCATTTTTGTTGCATAACATTACTGCTATGCTACTCCCTCACGGATATATTATTAAAAAATATTTTACAATACTAAACAAGTATTGCTCTTTGTGTAACACTGCAAAAGTAAGGCAAAAAATTGAATCTGCAAACAAAAAACAAAAAAACTTTCACTGAAAAATGAAAGTTTTTTGTAAGGGGTTGGTTTTTAGTGTTTTAAAATTATCGTTTATTGTGAATTACTTTTGCACCTTGTTTTTGGTAAGCAGGAAATAAATCATCTGTTGAAATAATAGTCATTTTTTTGCTCATTGCGTGGGCAATAATAGCCAAATCGTTAGGGTCTTTGTGTTTAGGCACGAAGTTTAAAGTTGCTACTTTTAGAGAATGTTTTTCTTCAAAAGGCAAATAAGTAATCAGAGGCAATTGAGTGATGATAGATTTTAAAAATTTTAAAGGCGTATCATATCTATCATAATCAATTCCTTTTATTTTTTTCTTACGATACAGTTGTATGATTTCATTTAAAGAAATTATACTTGCAAAAAACTTATTTTTTTCATTTTCTAAAATTTCTGCTATTTCTTTTCGGATTTCCTTTTCTCTTCCTTGAAATAAAATCAAAATTATGTTCGTATCTAATAAATATCTCATTATTTCTCTTGCATTAGTTTAACCATCATATTTGAACCATAAACCAAATCTTCGTCTTCCTTGGCGATGGTAAAAAGTGGTTTTTTTTGAAATTTTCGTACATAATCCATTACGCTTAATTTCTTTTTCTCGGTTTTTACTGCTCCTGCAAGTGCTGTTTTTTTCTTGGTTGTTTTTTTGGTTGTTGTACTCATAACATTCAAAATTTTCCGCAAAGGTACAAAAAATACTTCCGTAAGGCAAAAAAATAACCTACAAAATATTTTTGTGGTTTTTTTGCGTTTTTTTTAGAAATAAAAATGTAAGGTATTGGTTTTTAGACTTTTAAAATTATCGTTTGTTGTATACGAATTTTAGTTTTTGCGGGGTGTAGCTATCAAATTTGCCATCAG
>NZ_BPMA01000002.1 GCF_026005215.1 Capnocytophaga catalasegens
AGTGATTACGGATATACAAAAATTAAATTACCTATATACAGCTATTTTCTAAATTGGTTGTTTTTGTTTAGATAACAGTAGAAATATAAAAAGAGATGGTTACTCTATGATTCACTCACTTTTTACCAAAAAAGTTCTGTTTGTAGGCCAAAAGATACAGAAAAAGATAATTAGCAAATAATTTTGTCTTTTTTTATATTTTATCATATCTTATTCCTGAATTATAAAACTTCATTTCTATTTCTCAATGCTCCACAAAAACGAAATTACAACTATTTTTTGTATTTTCAACATAAAATAACTTCTATTTTCTGTCGGAAATATGAAAATATTGGCAATAAATCGCTTAAAAATAATCATTCGATAACTTACCTTTCAAAGTTGTATCAATTGAAATGGAAAAACATCGCATTGAACTCTGCAAATGAATCAAGTTAATATACAAACATTATCTAAAAAACTAAAATAGTTATCAGAGTTACAACGTATTTTCTTGAAAAAAACTTTTTTTGATGTTATATCTATAAAAAAAACATTATCTTTGCCACTTAATAATTTTTTTATGATAAAACTTATTGTCTCTGACATTGATGGAACACTGGTCAATAGTAAGAAAGAAATTCCTACAGATTTCTGGTCTCTGTTTCAGGAGTTGAAAGAGAGAAGTATTGGTTTTTGTATTGCAAGTGGAAGACAAATTCAAGGTTTGCAACAACTTTTTGCTCCGATTGCTGATGATTTAATATTCATTCCAGACAATGGTGCTTCTTTGGTAAGTAAAGGTACTTTGCTTTATGAAGATTCTGTACCATTTTCACTCTTAACATCTATTATAAAAGTCTGTGAAAAGGTTAACAGCGTAGGAATTGGGCTTTGTGGCAAAAAATATACTTATATCAAAACCAAAGATGAAGGTATCTTTGCGCAATACCTCCCTTACTATCCTGCACACCAGAGAGTTGAGACTTTTGAAAATATTAATGATGTATTTTTTAAATTAGCTATTTACGATAAAAAAGATATACGTACAAACCTATATCCTCTTCTGGCAAAGTTTGGACAACAGCTAAATATAGCTATTTCGGGAAAAACTTGGCTTGATGTAATGAAAAAAGACACCAACAAAGGCAATGCTCTTGCATACCTACAAAAATACTTAGACGTAACGGTTTCTGAAACTGCTGTTTTTGGGGATCACCTCAACGACTTGGAGATGATGCGTTTTGCCAAATATAGTTTTGCTATGAAAAATGCAGAAGAAGAGGTTAAAAAAGTTGCTAATTATATCACAGATTTTGATAATGAAAACCAAGGCGTAACAAGGCAAATAAGAAAATTTTTCGAATCAGAATTGATATAGTTTCAATTTCTGAATATATCATTCCATAAAATTTAGAATATATAAATATATAATAAAAAAATATATGAAAGGAATTATTCTTGCAGGAGGCTCAGGCACAAGGCTTTACCCAATTACAAAGGGCATTTCAAAACAGTTGCTTCCCATTTATGACAAACCAATGATTTACTATCCACTATCGGTGCTGATGCTGGCAGGTATTCGGGAAATTTTGGTTATTTCTACACCGCAAGATTTGGGCGGATTTGAGCGTTTGCTCGGTGATGGAAGCGATTTTGGTTTGAAAATCGAGTATGCCAAACAACCTTCGCCCGACGGATTGGCACAAGCCTTCATTATCGGAGAGAAATTCATTGGAAATGAAGATGTTTGCCTTGTTTTGGGCGATAATATTTTCTATGGTCAGCATTTTACAAAAATGCTTGTAGAATCAGTAGAAACAGCTGAAAAAGAACGCAAAGCAACCGTTTTTGGCTACTATGTCAAAGACCCTGAACGCTACGGAGTGGCCAAATTTGACCAAAATGGAAATGTTCTTTCTATTGAAGAAAAACCAAAAATACCAAAGTCCAATTATGCTGTGGTGGGGCTGTATTTTTACCCAAATAAGGTAGTCGAAATAGCCAAAAGCATCAAACCTTCTGCACGAGGAGAATTGGAAATCACCACTGTAAATCAAGAATTTTTAAAAGATAACGAACTGAAAGTCCAGCTATTAGGACGTGGTTTTGCGTGGCTTGACACCGGTACGCACGATTCACTTTCCGAAGCCTCGAATTTTGTAGAAACTCTCGAAAAACGCCAAGGGTTAAAAATTTCTTGCTTGGAGGAAATCGCCTACAAAAAAGGTTGGATTTCTGCCGATAAAGTCCAAGAGCTAGCCAAGCCAATGCTTAAAAATCAGTACGGGCAATATTTAATGGATTTATTAAAATAGTTTTTAGCTTACTTTTTGGTAAGTTATGTTTATTATTAAGGTAAAATATGAACATAATCCCAACGGAAATAAAAGAAGTTTTTATCATCGAACCGAAGATTTTTGATGATGAGCGTGGTTATTTTTTCGAATCGTTTTCTCAGCAAAAATTTGTAGAAAATATATGTAAAACAACCTTTGTACAAGATAACGAATCGAAGTCTAAGTACGGCGTTTTGAGAGGATTACACTTTCAGAAACCGCCTTTTACTCAATCAAAATTAGTACGCGTGGTACAAGGGAAAGTCCTTGATGTGACGGTAGATATTCGCAAAGGTTCACCCACTTTTGGCAAACACGTAGCCGTAGAACTTTCAGGCAAAAACAAAAGGCAATTGTTTGTCCCAAGAGGATTTGCTCACGGATTTGCGGTACTTAGTCAAGAGGTGATTTTCCAGTATAAATGTGATAATTATTACGCTCCACAGGAGGAAGGCAGCGTACTTTGGTCTGACCCAGCTTTGCAAATTGATTGGAAAATTCCACAAAAAGATATCATCCTTTCACAAAAAGACAAAGAAAGTCCACTATTGAAAGACGCTTTTTTGTTTGATTATAATCAAGATTTGTACGAATGAACATTTTAATAACAGGAGCCAGCGGTCAGTTAGGTTCGGAGATAAGAAATATCGTAAAAAAATCATCGAATAACAATTATATCTTTACAGATATTCAGCAATTAGACATTACCAATAAAGAGGCTGTACTACGCTTTTTTGTTGATAATCAAATAAATATAGTGGTAAATTGTGCTGCTTACACCCAAGTAGACAGAGCTGAAGATGAGCCTGAAAACGCTCACAAAGTCAACTGTTTGGCTATGGAATTTTTAGCTGATGCTTGTCAGAAAACATCAAGCAAGATGATTCATATTTCCACCGATTATGTATTTTCGGGAGAAAAAAATACGCCTTACACCGAAAAAGACGCTGAAAAACCATTGGGAGTTTATGGTCAAACGAAATTCGATGGAGAAAATTGCATCAGAAAGGCAAATATTCCACATTTAATAGTGCGAACTTCGTGGTTATATTCCATTTTTGGACATAATTTTGTAAAAACTATTCAAAAATTGAGTAGCAAACGTGCGGAATTGAAAGTGGTTTTTGACCAAGTCGGAACACCTACTAATGCCGCTGATTTAGCCGATTTTATCGTGTATGTCATCGAAAATGATTTACTGAAAAACCAACAAGAAACCTATCATTTTTCAAACGAAGGCGTATGTTCGTGGTTCGATTTTGCTACTGAAATTGTGCGTTTGTCTGGAAACAATTGTATCGTAAAACCTTGTTTATCAGACGAATTCCCAAGTAAAGTAACTCGCCCAAGTTATTCTGTATTGGACAAAACAAAACTTAAAACAGATTTTAACTATTCTATTCCGCATTGGACAAAAAGTTTTAGAAAAAGTCAAGCGAAAAATCCGAATATTTAAATTTTACTTTTGAAAGGGCAAAACATTTTTTGCCCCTACATGAAACTTAAAAAATATACATAATGAAAAATATATTAATCACTGGTGGAGCTGGATTTATTGGCTCACACGTTGTTCGGTTGTTTGTCAATAAATATCCGCAGTACAACATCATCAATTTAGATTTTCTGACGTATGCAGGAAATCTCGAAAACCTCAAAGACATCGAAAATGCTCCAAATTACGAATTTGTCAAGGCTGACATTTGTGATTTCGAAGCAATGAAACAACTTATTGAAAGCAAAAAAATCAATGCGATTATTCACTTAGCTGCTGAAAGTCACGTAGATAGAAGCATAAAAGACCCTTTTACATTTGCCAAAACCAACGTAATGGGAACGCTTTCGCTATTACAAGCAGCTCGTGAGGTATGGAATAGCGATTGGAAAGACAAACTATTTTACCACGTTTCCACTGATGAGGTGTATGGAGCGTTGGAAATGGACGACACCCTTTTCACAGAAAACACCAAATACGACCCGCATTCGCCTTATTCGGCATCGAAAGCCTCGTCTGACCATTTTGTAAGAGCCTATCAAGATACGTATGGATTGCCGACCGTGATTTCCAACTGCTCGAATAATTATGGAAGTTATCAATTTCCTGAGAAGCTAATTCCATTGTTTATCAACAACATACAAAACAACAAACCGCTTCCCGTTTACGGAAAAGGCGAAAATGTCCGTGATTGGCTTTTTGTGGAAGACCACGCACGTGCCATTGATGTTATTTTCCACAAAGGAAAAATAGGCGACACATATAACATTGGCGGATTTAACGAATGGAAAAACATCGACCTTATCCGTTTGATTATCAAAGAAGTAGATAAACAATTGGGACGTCCCGAAGGAACTTCTGAAAAGCTAATAACGTACGTTACTGACCGAGCTGGACACGATTTACGTTATGCCATTGATGCTACGAAAATCAAAAACAAATTGGGTTGGGAGCCTTCGTTACAGTTTGAAGAAGGAATCCGAAAAACCGTCAAATGGTATCTGGACAATCAAGCGTGGATAGATAATGTAACGGCTGGAAATTACCAGAAATATTACGAAGAGATGTACAAAAATAGATAAAAAAATACCCGTAAAAACGGGTATTTCTCTACTTAAAACTAACTAATTCTGACAAGGCTAAACAACTGATATAAACACTAAAAAGAACATACCTGTCAGAATTGCAAATGAAACATAAAAAACACTATTAATTTTTATTTCATTTTGCTTATGCGAAGATTCGCATTTCAAACAACAACACCGCAAAGGTAAAACCATTTTTCAAAAAAACAAAATTATTTTTAATTATTTTAAATAAAAATAATATCTCGGTGATTTACAAACAACTAACTCTAAAAAATATTTACCCTACTCCTACTCTATTTTTTTAAAGAAAAAATTTGTCATATTATTTTTTTGACCTATATTTGCGTGCAACTACAAAAAGTTGCCTTATGAATTCAGAAAATCCTAAAATTATAAGTGAAGGACTCACTTACGATGATGTTTTATTAGTCCCTAATTATTCCGAAGTACTACCTAGAGATGTCTCTATTCAAACTTTATTTTCAAGAAATATCACACTGAATGTTCCAGTGGTTTCCGCTGCGATGGATACTGTAACCGAATCGGCTATGGCAATTGCTATGGCACGTGAAGGAGGTATTGGCGTGCTTCATAAGAATATGACCATTGACAAGCAAGCCTTAAATGTGCGAAAAGTAAAACGTGCCGAAAGTGGCATGATTATTGACCCTGTTACCCTTTCTCTAACAGCTACTGTAGGTGATGCAAAACTTTGTATGAAAGAAAATAGTATTGGTGGCATTCCTATTGTTGATGCGAATGGTATTCTCAAAGGGATTGTTACTAATAGAGATTTACGTTTTGAACGAAATACCAAACGTCCGATTGTCGAGGTGATGACTCATCAGAATCTAATCACTGCCTTAGAAGGTATTTCAATGCTTGAAGCAGAAAAAATCCTCGAAAAAAACAAAATTGAAAAACTTCCTGTTATTGGAAAAGACAATAAATTAGTCGGTCTGATAACTTTCCGAGATATTGCCAAACTTCAAAAAAAATCTATTTCAAACAAAGACCACTTAGGTCGCCTACGTGTTGCCGCTGCTTTGGGAGTTACCGCCGATGCTACCGAACGAGCAGAGGCTCTTGTTGGTGCTGGTGTCGATGCTGTTATCATTGATACTGCTCACGGACATACCAAAGGAGTTGTTTCTGTTTTAAAATCGGTAAAGGCCAAATTTCCTGATTTAGACATCGTAGTAGGAAACATAGCTACTGCCGAAGCAGCAATTTATCTGGCAGAAAATGGTGCCGATGCTGTAAAAGTAGGTATCGGACCGGGTTCTATCTGTACTACGCGTGTAGTTGCTGGCGTTGGATATCCTCAGCTTTCTGCGGTTATGCAAGTAGCACAAGCCTTAAAGGGTAAAAATATTCCTGTTATTGCAGACGGAGGTATTCGTTACACAGGTGATATTGTCAAAGCAATTGCTGCTGGAGCCCATAGCGTAATGCTTGGGTCACTTTTGGCAGGAATCAAAGAATCCCCAGGGGAAACTATTATTTTTGAAGGACGAAAATTCAAATCATATCGAGGAATGGGCTCTGTGGAAGCTATGGAAAAAGGAAGCAAAGACCGCTATTTTCAAGATGTGGAAGACGACATCAAAAAACTCGTTCCCGAAGGAATTGTAGGACGCGTACCATACAAAGGAGAACTCCAAGAGAGTATGCATCAGTTCATTGGTGGGTTACGTGCTGGTATGGGATATTGCGGAGCCAAAGACATTCCTACCCTGCAAGAGGTTGGAAAATTTGTACGAATTACAGCAAGCGGTATTGTTGAAAGCCATCCACACAACGTTACCATTACCAAAGAAGCCCCCAATTATTCTAGATAAATAACAAAAAATACAAGTTATACAGAAATAATTTGTACTTGAATTTCATTATAATTTTATCAATTTAGCGCATAAGTATTTTATTTACAAATACTTAATGACTGTGTGGTAGTTACTTTTATATATTGAATTATAAACAAAAAATCAATTATTTATTACACATCAAATACAATTCAAAATGAGAATTCTTTTTTATCTTTTCTTTTTAAGTTTTTCAACGAATTTATTTGCGCAAGCTCCTTCATGGCTTAGATACGCATCCATCTCTCCCGATGGAAAATATATTGCTTTTTCATATCAGGGAGATATTTACAAAGTACCTGTTACAGGAGGTGAAGCAATCCGCTTAACTACACATTCGGGGTACGAAACCAAGCCTATTTGGTCTCCCGATAGTAAAAAAATAGCTTTTACAAGCGATCGCAAAGGAGGCTATCAACGTATATTTATTATGAATAGTGAAGGTTCAGAGGCTACTCAACTAACTTTCCATTCGGCTAGTGCTACGCCTTACACTTTTTCAAAAGACGGAAAATTTGTTATTTTTTCAGCAAGCATTGGAACCGAAGCTCAAAATGCACTTTATCCATTTCGTAATTTTCATCAATTATACAAGATTTCTATAAATGGAGGAAGCCCCGAGCGAATTTTATCAACCCCAGCAGAATGCGTTAATTTCAGTACTAACGGAAATAAAATGTTGTATCAAGATATAAAAGGATTTGAAAATCAATGGCGCAAACATCACACCTCGTCAATTACACGCGATATTTGGTCATACGACTTGAAAAATAACACACATACCCAACTTACCCACTGGAAAGGAGAAGACCGAAATCCGATATATACTACTGATAATCAATCTTTTTACTTTTTAAGTGAACGAAATGGTTCTTTTAATGTTTTTAAAGCAGATTTAAAGAATATTGATAACCCTAAGCAACTTACTTTTTTCAAAGATTTTCCTGTTCGTTTCCTTTCGATGGC
Source organism: Capnocytophaga catalasegens (assembly GCF_026005215.1). Classification (GTDB taxonomy): domain Bacteria; phylum Bacteroidota; class Bacteroidia; order Flavobacteriales; family Flavobacteriaceae; genus Capnocytophaga; species Capnocytophaga catalasegens. Next base: position 7,727 of record NZ_BPMA01000002.1, read on the forward strand.
TACCAATGGAATGCTTGCATTCGGTTACAAAGGCGAATTATACACACTCAAAGAAGGTGAAAAACCTGAAAAAGTTATTATTTCCATACGTAATGATGTTTCTAACATTCAGGAACAGAAATTAAATTTTTCATCAGGAGCAACTTCGATAGCCGTTTCTGCCAATGGCAAGCAAATAGCTATGGCTATTCGTGGCGATGTTTTTGTTACTTCAACCGATTATACTACAACAAAACAAATTACTAAAACTGCTTCGGCTGAAGCCAATATTACTTTTGCCTTTGACGGACGCTCACTTGTTTATTCGAGCTATCGCGATGGATACTGGGATTTGTACAAATCGCAAATAACCCGAAGTGAAGATATGAATTTTGCAAATGCTGTACAAATTTCCGAAGAAAAACTCATTAAAAATGATTCTTCTGAAAAAATGTATCCTCAATTTTCTCCTGATGGCAAAGAAATTGCTTTTGTACGCAATCGAACTGAACTTGTTGTATATAATTTAGATAGCAAAAAAACACGTATTATTACTGATGGAAAATACCAACTGGAACGTAGTGGATATTTTCATTATAAATGGTCGCCTGATGGAAAATGGTTTGTAATTCAGTATGTTGCACGAAATCATGCTCCATATTATGATATAGGTATTGTAAGTAGTGAAGGTGGTAATGAAGTGTTTAATATTACCGAAAGTGGTTATACGAATACCAATCCAAGATGGGCGCTTGATGGGAATGCAATAATCTGGAATACAGAACGTTACGGAATGAGAAATCACGCTTCATGGGGTTCTATGCGCGATGTTGTAATTGCTTTTTTAAATCGAGAGGCTTTTGACAAATATTTGATGAATAAAGAAGAATTTGAGCTCTACACTGAAGCTTCTAAAAAAGAAAATAAATCTAAAAAATCTTCCGAAGAATTTGACCAAAAAGAAAGTAAAAAAGATAGTATCTCTGATAAGAATTCGACTAAAAAGAAAGATATAAAAATAGAATTTGACAATCTTCAAGAACGGATTGTTCGACTTACTCCAAATTCGTCTGTTTTAGGAGATGCTATCATAAGTAAAGACGGGAAAAAATTGTACTACCTGGCTGCTTTTGAAAGTGGATATGACCTCTGGGTACACGATTTGCGCGAGAAATCGACCAAATTATTATCCAAAATTAATGGAAATTCTCTTTACTTCGATATGGATAAAGATGGGAAAAATATCTTCTTGCTTGGAAGTCAAAAAATGCAAGTAATGGAAATTCCATCAGAAAAATTTAAATCCATTTCATTCAATGCTTCGGCAAAAATTGACCTTGTCAAGGAACGAGAATTTATGTTTGATATGGTCAAACGCGAAATAAAAGAACGTTTTTATATTAAAGATTTACACAGAGTTAATTGGGAAAAACTCACGCAAGAATACCGAAAATTTTTACCATATATAAATAATAATTATGATTTTGCCGAAATGCTAAGCGAATTGTTAGGAGAACTCAATGTTTCACACACTGGGGCAAGATATTATCCTTCCACATCGGCAGATGAAGCTACGGCACAATTAGGTGCTTTTGTAAGTACTCCAAAAAATGGAAAAGGCTTAGTGATTGATGAAATTGTAGTCAATAGTCCATTTGATAATTTTCAATCTAAAGCAGAAAAAGGCGTTATTATTGAAAAAATTGACGGAGAAGAGATAACACAACAAACGGATTATGCCATACTTCTGGAAGGAAAAGTTCAGAAAAAAGTATTGATTTCTCTCTACAATCCAAAAGATGGTAAACGATGGGACGAAATCATAAAGCCCTTATCTACAAGCGATTGGAATAAACTTCAGTACAAACGATGGGTAAAACAACGTGCCAAAGATGTCGAAAAATGGTCTAATGGTCGCTTAGGTTATGTACATATTCCTTCAATGGGTGATGATAGTTTTCGAGAAATATATACAGATTTGCTCGGAAAATACTATGACAAAGAGGGAATTGTTATTGATATTCGATATAACGGAGGTGGTCGACTTCATGAGGATATCGAAGTACTTTTCAGTGCAAAAAAATATCTAACTCAAAAGGTACAAGGCAAAAAATATGCTGATATGCCAAGTCGCCGATGGACAAAACCTTCTATTATGCTTATGAATGAAGCTGATTATTCAAATGCACACGGCACCCCTTGGGTTTATAAACATACAGGTATTGGCAAACTTGTGGGAATGCCCGTAGCAGGTACAATGACTTCGGTTAATTGGGTTACTCTTCAAGATACTTCTCTTAATTTTGGAATTCCCGTAGTGGGATACGAAAAAATTGATGGAACTTACTTGGAAAATGATCAACTCGACCCAGATATATATGCTCCTCTTGATCTTAATAAAATAGTAAAAGGAGAAGATACTCAACTTAAAAAAGCTGTAGAAGAATTATTAAATCAAATAAAAAAATGACTTTAAATCTTGCATTTATCATTTTATTTATAAGTCAAATTTGAAAATTTTATTTTTTAAAACCTTAGGAAATACTCACTTTTTTAATATTTGACTTATTTTTTTTGCTTTACTTTTTTGTTATAAAAAAAAAGTCTGTACATTTGCAACGAAAATCAAAATCAAAAAAGTATGGATTTAGGTCTAATTATCACATACACAATTGTAAGCATTTATTGTTTGGCATTATTGCTTATCTTTTTTTATAGTTTGTCAATTCTTAATCTGTCGATTAACTATCTCAAACATAAAAAACAAACCGATGATGCTCCAAAATTTAACCTACTTGATCCAAGGGAAATTCCATATGTAACTGTACAACTTCCTATCTACAATGAAAAATATGTAGTACCGCGTTTATTGGAAAATATTGCCAAACTCGAATATCCTAAAAACAAATTAGAAATTCAAGTTTTAGATGATTCTACCGACGAATCTGTTTCAGAAACAGCTCGAATTATAGCGGAATTACAAAAAACAGGTTTAGATATTATTCATGTTCGGCGCGAAAACAGAGAAGGATTCAAAGCCGGTGCACTGAAAGCAGCTACAGCTTTTGCCAAAGGTGATTTCATAGCTATTTTTGATGCAGATTTTATGCCTCAACCCGATTGGCTTAAAAAAACCATTGTTTATTTCAAGGATGAAAAAATTGGAGTAGTGCAAACTCGCTGGGGGCACATCAATCGAAATTATTCATTACTTACTAAAATTCAAGCACTTGCTCTTGATACCCACTTCACTTTGGAACAAGTTGGGCGAAACAGCGAAGGACATTTTATTAACTTTAACGGTACTGCGGGTATTTGGCGTAAAGCAACTATCCTTGACGCTGGTAATTGGGAAGGCGATACACTAACCGAAGACTTAGATTTGAGTTATCGAGCTCAACTTCGCAATTGGAAATTCAAATACTTAGAAGATGTTGAAACGCCTGCCGAACTTCCTGTGGTGGTTTCTGCAGCGCGCTCACAACAATTTCGCTGGAACAAAGGCGGTGCTGAGGTATTCAAAAAATCGGTTCGTGCAGTATTAACTGCTAAAAACATCAATTGGAAAACAAAATTTCACGGAGTAATGCACTTGCTCAATAGTTCTATGTTCTTATATGTATTCATTGTAGCGGTGCTTAGCGTTCCGATGATGTATATCAAAAATGCGTATCCAAACTTAGCTTGGGTCTTTCAAGTAACGAGTTTTTTCATAGCTAGTACTATTATTCTTTTCTGTTGTTATTGGATAACTTATAAAAATATTCAAGGGAAAACTTTTGACGATTTTGTTGATTATATAAAATTATTTTTTACATTTTTCTCTGTTGCCTTAGGGTTTTCGCTACACAATGTAATTGCTGTTTTAGAAGGTTATACAGGAAAAAAAAGTGAGTTTGTCCGTACTCCCAAGTTCAATATTAGTAATCTTAAAGACTCTTGGAAAGGAAACAAATATATCAATACAAAACTTTCTCCTAATATGATTTTGGAATTTTTGCTAATGCTTTATTTCCTTTTTGGATTGTATAGTGGTATCAAACTCAATGATTTTGGACTATTTCCTTTTCACTTGATGCTCTGTTTCGGATTTGGTTTTGTTTTTTATAAATCATTAGTACCCAAGGCATAATGAACAAACATACTTTACGAAAAATATACAAAGAAAAAAGAGCTTCCCTTTCGGAGGCTCTTCGTGATTTACAAAGTCTAGATATTGCTAATCAATCACTTACATTACCTATTTGGAATAAACGCCTATATCATATTTTTTTCTCAATAGAAAACCAGAATGAAGTTAATACACAGTACTTATTGAATATTCTTTTTGGTAAAGACAAAAATATAGCCACTTCAAAAACGATTTTTGAGGAAAATAGGTTAAAACATTTTCTACTTACTGACCAAACTTTAATAAAAATTAACTCACAAGGAATTCCAGAACCTGATGGAGGCATTCCAATAGAACCTCAATTGATTGATGTGATTTTCGTACCTCTTTTAGCTTATGATATACAAGGAAATCGGATAGGATATGGCAAAGGATTCTACGACCGATTTTTTTTAGAATGCCGCTTTGATGTTCTTAAAATCGGTTTATCATTTTTCCCTCCCGAAAAAGAAATTTCAGATATTTCACAAAATGATATTCCTCTTGATTATTGTATCACTCCCCAAACTATTTTCAAATTTTAATTCCTTTATACCTTACAAATCAATACGTTACATACTCTGATATTTCTAATCCGTAGCCCGACATACCTACATATCGTGAAGGTTCAGAGTTAGTCAATAATCTCATATTAGATATTTGTAAGTCGTGAATAATTTGAGCACCTATACCAAAGTCTTTACTCTCTGTGCTTTTGGATAAAGAGATTTTTTCGCCATTTTGCAAGGCTTTGAGTTGTTGAATACGTTGTAACAAATTCAATGAATAATCTTCTTGACTGATTACAACCACTACTCCTTTGCCTTCTTGTGCTATTTTTTTAAAAATTCGGTCTAACTCATTATCTTGATTTTTAGCAATTAGTTCCAAAATATTATTGCTAATAAAAGTAGAATGCACACGTGTAAGAACCGCTTCATTTTCTTTCCAATTGCCTTTGGTAAAAGCCAAATGAATTTGATTATTAGTTGTTTGTTCGTAAGCTCTTAGACGAAATTGTCCATAATCTGTTTCTATGGTAAAATCTTCTTTCTTATTGATAAGTCGGTCGTTACGCATACGATAAGCCACTAAATCTTCAATAGAAATAATCTTCATTTGATGTTTTTTGGCAATTTCCATAAGTTGTGGAAGTCGTGCCATAGAACCATCTTCGTTTAGTATTTCAATTAAAATTCCTGCGGGATTAAGCCCTGCCAATCGAGCCAAATCGACTGCTGCTTCAGTGTGTCCTGTTCTTCGTAGTACGCCTCCTTCTTTGGCTTTTAACGGGAAGATATGCCCGGGACGACCAAAATCTTCAGGTTTTGTAGCAGAATTCACTAAAGCTTGAATGGTTTTGGCGCGGTCAAATACAGAAATTCCTGTTGTACAACCATGCCCTTTCAAATCAATAGAAACTGTAAATTGGGTATGATGAAGTACCGTATTGTTCTCAACCATCATATCCAAACCCAATTCCTTACAACGACTCTCTAACAATGGCGTACATAAGAGTCCGCGACCGTATAATGTCATAAAGTTAATCATTTCGGGAGTTACTTTTTCTGCTGCTGCGACAAAATCACCTTCATTTTCTCGGTCTTCATCATCAACAACAATAACCATTTTCCCTTGTTGAATATCTTCAATAGCTTCTTGTATAGTGTTTAATTTTATTTTATTTTCCATTTTTTTATCGATTTTAAAATATTTTTAATAGTAAAAAAACGCTCTGCAAACTGAAACACAGGCTTGTCTTGGTTAATACGAATAGTCAAATACATTCCCAAAGGTAATAATATAAAAGTAGGTATCCAAGGGGCAATTATAGCATTCAGATGTCCATTTTCTGCCATACTTTTCATAAACATTCCTAAGAAATAATACGAAAGAAAAAGCCCCATAGCAACTACTAACGGAAGTCCCATACCTCCTTTTCTGATAAAAGCACCTAAAGGAGCTGCAACAAAAAATAACACAAAACAAGTAAAAGCCAAAGCAAACTTATCGCTTAACGTTAGCGTATAAACATTGATAATTTTGTTTTTTAATTTAATATCTTCTTTTCTAGATTCTAGATTATTCCGTAACGAATTGTTATTATCTTTGGCTAAACTATACAATTGACTTCTTTTGTAATCATCTGAAAAGAAATTTTTTAACTCCCCAAAATTTCGTATTGTATCTTTATATTTTTTTTCTGAATTAGGTCCTCGCCCTTGAACAAAACCAATCCCAGTACGGCGATATAAACTTTCTCCAAAAGCTTCTATACTGGCTTTATGTTCTGTTTTCAAAGAGTCTAAAACATATGATAATTGATTGACATTCATAGACTTATAAGAGCCCCTATCACTTTCTTGATTGAGATCAACTTCGGCTTGACTAACATCAATATTCATTGTATAAGTTTCAAATTTTGTCTTAGCAAAAGGAAATGTAATATGACTATGGTCGTTTCTTATATCTCTGTAATAGGTTCCATCTTTGAGTACTAATTGCAGTACGTTTGACATATTGTTCTCGCTTATGAGTTCACCTTCTTTGGCTTTTATCACAGTTCTATTAACGTTATATTCTGTCTGATGAATAATAACATCGTGCAAATATTGCCCATTTTCCCCCGTTTTCTTGCGAACTTTAATAGCAAATCCTTGTATATGAGTGAAGATGCCTTCGCTTATGGCTGCTGATGGTTGTACTTGCTGAACATTTCTTCTCAAATCGGCTGCTTTTTTATGAGCCACAGGTTGCAGGTTATTACTTGTAAAAAATACAGACAAACTTAGAACAAACATAAAAATTATCAAAATACGCAAAGCCCTAAAAAGTGATACACCAGAAGATTTCATGGCTGCAAATTCATAACTTTCGGCAAAAGCTCCCATTGTCATAATTGATGAAAGAACAACTGTTAGCGGAAGAATAATAGGAATTAGATTGGGGAGCATAAGTAAAATAAACTTAACAATAATCCAAATACTAATTCCTTTTCCTGCAAATTCGTCAATATACAGCCATATTGTATGAAATACAAATATCAATACAATGATGAAAAAACCACTAAAAAAGTTAATCAAAAATCGAGTTAATATGTATCGGTTGAGAATTTTCATTGTACAAAAGTAAAAAGGAAAAGTATAAAGTCATAAAACTTTATACTAATGTTTTTGTTTTAAAATAATATATTAAAATCTTGATATGTAATAGCCTTCTTTTTTATATTTGGTTTCATCAAATTGAAATTTGTTCTCTGGCAATATCTGATTAGTTTTTATCTGATTGACAACAATAGTGGTGCGGACATCTTTTTTATCAATTTGAATAACATTGTAAATATGTTTGGTCATACTATCAATTCCGAGAAGAATTTGTTTAATATTGCTGTCGTTTTTAGTTGGTTTCAAGTCAATATACTGAATTTTTCGTCCCTTCACATTTTGCTCTATATCCCACTTATAAGTATAACCTTTTCGGTAAAAAGTAAGCATACTAGAAGGGGAATAGAGTTCTTCTTTTTTATTTGTTGCAGACTCAATAGTAATTTCTTCATTTTCAGGAGTTATCGTGTAAATATTTTTCCCATCAAATATTTGAGTTACTCCCAGATAGTTAATAACATATTTTTCTCCTTCCAAAGTTACATCACCACGTGTTTCTTGTTTGATATTTTCTTTGGGATTATCAAGCATATAGCGAAAATCAATTTGTATATTCTTATACGAAATTACTTTATTATATACTTCATCAAGCAGTTTTTTAGCTTTGATATTTGCATTTTGTGCCGAAGTAATTCCCACAACAAATATCGCTAATAATGTAAAAAATCGGTTCATTTTATTATTTTTGTATGTTTATCAGATAATATTTTTACCTTTGATTAGCAAAAATGATACCAAAAAAATATCACCTAACTATTTTTATAAATTATTTTCAAAAAATTGTTCTAATGCAATAACATCTGTAATAAGCACACGGCGAGCTTTACTCCCCTCGAAAGGCCCTACGATTCCTGCAGCTTCCAATTGGTCAATAAGTCGTCCTGCTCTATTGTATCCTAACTTTAGCTTACGTTGTAAGAGTGATGCAGAACCTTGTTGAGCATTAACAATAATTTCAGCAGCTTCTCTAAAAAGAACATCTCGATCCGAAGCATCAAACTCCAAAGGCTCACTACTTCCTTCTCCTACGTATTCAGGTAATAAATGTGCATCAGGATAAGCCTTTTGAGCTCCGATAAAATCTACTATTTTTTCTACTTCGGGAGTATCAACAAAAGCACATTGAATACGAACCATATCATTACCTTGAGTATAAAGCATATCTCCTTTTCCAATAAGCTGGTCTGCTCCTGAACCATCTAGAATGGTTTTTGAATCAATTTTAGAGGTTACACGAAATGCTACACGAGCAGGAAAATTAGCTTTAATAATACCTGTGATAACATTCACCGAAGGTCGTTGCGTAGCAATAATTAAGTGAATACCAATAGCTCGTGCCAACTGTGCTAATCGTGCAATAGGAAGTTCTACTTCTTTGCCCGCAGTCATAATAAGGTCTGCAAATTCATCAACAACCAAAACAATATAAGGCAAAAACTGATGTCCTTCATTCGGATTTAATTGCCGAGCCTTAAATTTTACATTGTACTCCTTAATATTACGAACCATTGCATTTTTCAGAAGTTCGTATCGATTATCCATTTCAATACAAAGTGAATTCAATGTATTGATAACCTTTGTATTATCTGTAATTATAGCTTCTTCACTATCGGGTAATTTTGCTAAATAATGTCGTTCTATTTTATTATACAAAGTAAGTTCTACTTTCTTTGGATCTACCAAAACGAATTTTACTTCAGCAGGATGTTTTTTATACAAAAGCGAAGTAAGCACTGCATTTAGTCCAACCGATTTCCCTTGTCCAGTAGCTCCTGCCATTAGTAAGTGGGGCATTTTGGTCAAATCAACTACATAAGTTTCATTGGTAATTGTTTTTCCAAAAGCCACAGGTAGCTCCATTTCAGCAGTTTGAAAACGTTGCGAACTAATAACTGAACGCATCGAAACCATCGAAGGTTTCTTGTTAGGTACTTCTATTCCGACTGTACCTTTCCCTGGTATTGGAGCTATAATACGAATACCCAATGCAGCAAGTGAAAGAGCGATATCATCTTCCAAACTTTTAATTCGTGCAATTTTGATACCAGGAGCAGGGACAATTTCATACAGAGTAACTGTCGGTCCTATAATTGCTGATATTTTAACAATTTCAATTTTATAATTCCGAAGCGTTTGTATAATTGTATTTTTGTTTTCGTTCAGTTCAGCATCATCACGAATAACTCCCGTATTACTGTATTCTTTAAGCAAATCGACTGGCGGAAATTGATAATTTTTTAGTTCTAAAGTAGGGTCGTATTCTCCAAAGTTTTCAACCAATTGTTGCGCTAACAATTTAGGGTCTATTTCTTCTTCTTTCTTTACCTTAACTTCAAAAGATTGTGATGTAATAACCTCTGTATCAACATCTCTTACTTCAATTTCTAACGGAGGTATATCTTTTTTATGTGTATAAACATCAACTTTGGATTGAGGTTTTTCTGTTAGAGAAATTTCTTTAAAAACAACTTCAGAAGCTGTATTTTTAGTATCTTCTCCCGATGTTTGATTTGATATTTCTTGTGAAGAAATGTCTTTATCTCGGTGTGTTACTTTTTGAAACAAATTTTTGGAAGCTCCAATGGTTTCTCGTGAAGAAGTCAAAACATTTCGAAGTTTTTCGGGAGTAATATTAAATTTTCCGATACAATAAATACTACCAATAGTCAGTAATATAAGCCCTGTACCCACAGAACCTATATAATCTTGCATAAATCGATTTATTTCATATCCGCTTATTCCGCTCAATATGGTTGCCTCAGAATTGAAAAAACCCAAACAAATCGAAATAAATAACATCCAAAGAATGCCCCAAAACCAGCGATTTAGTAATCGTATTTTAAGTTCTAACAATATTTTCAGTCCTGAAAGTGCCAATAAAACAACAGGGATAAATGTAGCTATACCAAATCCTTTGTAAATAAATAAATTCCCTAAGAATGCCCCTATTTTGCTTAAAATATTTTTGGCTTGTACATTGCGGTCAGAAAGATTTGTCAAAAGACTTTGGTCTACTTGCCAACTAAACATATAAGAAACGAAGGCAAAACTCAATAAAATAGAAAACATCAACAAGAAAAAACCTAACATTATTTTTCGTTGTTGCTTCTTGTCTGCATTACTGGGGGTTGCTTTCTTTTTTTTAGACATTTTTCTTTTTATTTTATAAAAATTTGATTTTTGACAAAAATCTGCGCAAAGATACATAAAACTATTAAATAAATAGTACAATGTAAGCGAATATTCTACATATTGAATTTCTTATAAGGATTTATGAAAAAAAAAACAAAATCAAATTTGAAAAACAAATTCAATTTTGTGTATTACAAAGTTATTTTTTTATTATTTATCAACGCTCATCTCCATTTGATTCAGTTGGAAAATTTGTTGTACAAAAACTAAACTTTCTTCAACCGATGCACTTTCTTTGAGATAATTCATAAACTGCGTTGTTATTTTTTGAATAATTCGATTACTGAGTATTTCGGCTTGTTCTTCATTAAAATCAATAATTTTTTTACGTTGAAAATCAATTTCAGCGTTTTTCATTATTTCAAGTTTTGTTTTAAGCGCTTTGATGGTTGGAACAAATTTTCGACTTTCTACCCATTCAAAAAACTCTTTTTTCACCTCTTTTATAATTTGCTGTGCTTGTGGAATATATAATTTTCGCTGTTCCAGTGTATCATCAGTTATTTGTGAGAGATAATCCATATGTATAAGTGTAATTCCCTGATGTTCAATTACGTTATCATTTACATTTTTAGGAATTGAAAGATCTAAAATAACCATTTGTTTTCCTTGCGGAATTATTTGTTTGTCTATTGTGGGATTTTCTGCTCCAGTAGCTACTATCAGAATATCACTTTGTTTTATTTCATCTGACAAATCCTGATAATTTTTAACAATAAGATTAAACTTTCCTGCTATTTCATCTGCTTTATCTTTGGTTCTGTTAATAAGTGTAATATGCTTATTATCAATATGTTTCACTAAATTTTCGCACGTATTACGCCCTATTTTCCCTACCCCAAACAGCAAAATATTTTTCTGAGAAATATTTTTTACATTTTTTAGCAAGTATTGTACTGCAGCAAATGAGACAGAAGTAGCTCCTGACGAAAGTTCTGTTTCTGTTTTCACTCGCTTACTTGCCTGAATTACAGCATTCTGTAATCGTTCCATAAAGGCATTGATAAGATTGTATTTTTTAGAGAGTGCAAAACTCTTTTTGAATTGACTAATAATTTCAAAATCGCCCAGTATTTGACTATCTAAGCCTGTTCCTACATTGAAAATATGGTCAAAAGCGTCTTTATTTTTATACACATAACCTACTTTTTGAAAATCATCAATACTAGCTTTGGAATGCATACATAGCTTCTGAATAAGCTGAAAAGGATGTTGCGCAAAGCCATACAATTCCGTACGATTACAAGTCGAAATGACCATAAGAGCGTCCATCCCTTCACATTGAGCATCTGCCAGCAAAGCTTCTTGATGTTGGCTATCCAAACTAAAAGCCCCACGTATATTAGCATCTGCTTTCTTATAACTGATTCCTATTACATAGAAGTGGCTGTATTTTGAAATGTTATATTGCTGCATAAGTATTTTAAGTATCGTTTTGCAAAAATAAGACGTTATTATCAAAAAAAATAACGCTCAAAGTTCTTTTTTTATCCCTAAAAGTTCTATCTTTGCATCGTAAAAAATTAAATACTGAAAATCAATAATTTACAAGTTTTTAAATTTTCTACACTTGTGAAATATGGAATAAATCTAAATAAATACATCATAAAAATGAAAACTAAAATTTTAAAAAATATCGCAGAAAGTACCCGCACACTCCATCAAGTAGATAACGAAATCTTCGTTCTCTTCAATTTAAACAATGATACTGATTATAAAGAAGTTACGCATACTATTCAGCAAAATTTTATTCAATTTCATTTCTGTATAAAAGGACAAGGACAATTTTTATTCAACCAAGGAACGTATGGACTTATGATGCCTGCGTTACAAATGCTACTTTTGTACAATCCACAGCGAGAACTTCCTGTACATCTGAAATTAAATCCTAAATCAATTGTAATATCTATTTTTATTTCGATACAAAAATTCCATTCTTTGTTTTCGACAGAATCTGACTTAATAGATTTCTTACAAGTCGAAAATAAAGACAAAAAATACTACTCAGAAGGCAATATTTCTTCGCAAATGGCAACTATTTTACATCAAATGTATCAGTCGAACGTACATTCGAGCGTATATTCGCTTTATCTAAAAGGCAAAATTTACGAATTATTAAGCATATACTTCAACAAAAACACAGATGTTGAGCAATGTCCTTTCCTTTCAGATGAAGATAATATGGTTAAAATACGCAAAGCCAAAGAAATCATCATTCAACAGATGCTCACTCCCCCATCTTTGCAAGAACTTGCCAATGAAGTAGGCATAACTCTCAAAAAACTCAAATCGGGTTTCAAACAAGTGTATGGTGAGTCGGTATATAACTTCTTGTTCGATTACAAAATGGAAATGGCTCGCAAGTTATTGGAAGGTGGGCAGTATAACATCAATGAGCTTAGTTTGAAGCTCGGATACAGCACACCGAGTCATTTTATTTCTGCATTCAAGAAGAAATTTGGCACAACTCCCAAAAGGTATCTTTTGGTGAAAGAATAATCTTTCTTCAAAAACGAATTTTTAACAAAGAAATTAGAAAATGTATTTGGTAGAATTGAATATTATTTTCTATTTTTGCACTTTATTTTTCAGTTATGAAATTCAAACACGCAATACTTATCATATTTTTGGTACTTCTGGCTGACCAAGCCTCTAAGATTTATATAAAAACGCACTTTGCAGAGTACGACGATATTGAGGTTTTCAGTTGGTTCAAGATTTTTTTCATTGAGAATGAAGGAGCCGCTTGGGGAGTGAAAATTCCGGGAGAATATGGCAAATTGATACTAACATTGTTCAGAATTATAGCTGTTTTCGGTATCGGTTATTGGCTTTGGGACGCCGTTAAGAAACAAAGTTCGCGTATTTTAATCGTTTCTATCGCTCTTATTTTCGCTGGAGCATTAGGCAATATTATTGATTCGGTTTTCTACGGAGTTATTTTCGACCATAGCACAGGTAAGGTCGCTACGCTTTTCAGTCAAGAGCCTTATGGAACGCTTTTTCACGGCAAGGTGGTCGATATGCTGTATTTTCCGTTGATTGATACCAAGCTTCCGGAGTGGTTACCCATTTGGGGAGGCAAACGATTTACTTTTTTCGACCCTGTTTTCAATATAGCCGATAGTGCCATCAGTATAGCTGTTGGTTTGCTTATTGTTTTCAACAAAAGAGCCTTTGGTACGAAGTAATACCTCTATTTTTTTGAAAATAAAGCCTCAGTCCTTATTATGGTTGAGGTAGATAAACTACTTTTTTGGTCTGGAAGAAATCTTGCTCAAAGTAATCAGAAAGATTGTATAACTGAGCACTTGCAAAAGGTGAAAGTTCTTCTGTAAGGTCGCCTCCTTTGAGATATAATATTCCATTTTTTCGATTATGAAGCGATTGAGGTTTGAATTTCCCTTGTACCCAGCGAACAAACTCGGGCATTTGCGTAACTGCTCGGCTTACAACGAAATCGAACTGTTCCGTAACAGATTCTGCCCGACGATGCTCAGCTCGGACGTTCTTCAATGCTAATGATGCAGCAATTTCTTGAACTACTTTTATCTTTTTTCCAATAGAATCGACCAAGAGAAATTGCGTTTCCGGAAAAAAAATAGCTAATGGAATGCCGGGAAAGCCTCCGCCCGTCCCGATATCCATCACGTGTGTATGAGGCAGAAAGGTTTGCACTTTGACAATTCCCAAGGCGTGTAACAAGTGTCTTACGACAATCTCTTGTATGTCTTTGCGCGAAATTACATTGATTTTGGCATTCCATTGTTTGTACAATTCCACCGATTTATCAAATTGTGCCACTTGCTTGGCGGTTAATTCCGGAAAGTATTTTAAAAGTTCTTCCATAGTTTGCATATTAGGCTACAAAAATAAAACAAATCCTTCATATTTGTTATATTTTCCAAAAATTTCTTTATTATTTTATCAAATAAAACAATATATGTTCTATATTTGTCTTTTCTAAACTTTATTATAATGAATACACTTTTATCGGATAGAGTAAATCGCATTACACTTTCGGCAACGCTTGCTATGGCAGCCAAAACACGCGAATTAAAAGCGCAAGGCAAAGATATTATTAACCTAAGCTTAGGAGAACCTGATTTTGACGTCCCCGATTTCATCAAAAAAGCTGCTATCAAAGCCATTGAAGAGAATTATAGTAAATACTCTCCTATTGATGGTTTTGCTGACCTTAAAGATGCTATTTGCCAAAAGTTCGAGCGCGATAATCACCTCACATATACTCCTTCTCAGATTGTAGTTTCGACAGGTGCTAAGCAGTCATTGGCAAATGCCGCTTTGGTACTGCTCAATAAGGGTGATGAGGTCATTTTGCCAGCACCTTATTGGGTTAGCTATTCAGATATTACTAAAATTGCCAATGGCATTCCCATTGAGGTAAAAACATCTATCAAGAACGACTTTAAGATAACTCCCGAGCAATTGGAAGCAGCAATTACACCACAGACAAAACTTTTGTTTCTTTGCTCGCCTAACAATCCGAGTGGTTCAATTTATACCCGTTCCGAATTAGAAGCTTTGGCAACAATTCTTCGCAAATACCCAAATATTTTTATTATTTCTGACGAAATATACGAATATATCAATTTCATAGGCGAACATACCAGCATAGCCGAAATAGATGGAATGTACGAACGAACTATTACCATCAATGGCGTCTCCAAAGCCTTTGCCATGACTGGTTGGCGTATCGGATATATGGGAGCTGCCCAGTGGATTGCTCGTGCATGCAGCAAATTGCAAGGTCAAATAACCAGTGGAGCTAATACAATTGCCCAACGAGCGACTATGGCTGCCTTACAAGCGCCCAAAAGTGCTACACAATATATGATTGACCAGTTTCGTAATCGTCGAGACTTAGTATTAGAGCTTCTTCGCCAAATAGATGGCTTTCAAGTAAATGAACCACAAGGAGCTTTCTATGTTTTTCCTGATATTTCTTCTTTTTTTGGGAAAATATTACGAGGTAAAAAGATAGATACTGCCAATGATTTCTCTATGTTTTTACTTGAAGAGGCTGGTGTAGCTACTGTTACGGGAGAAGCCTTTGGAGATAATCAATGTATCCGACTTTCATATGCTACAAGCGAACAAGAGCTTCGTGAAGCTATCAAACGAATAAAAAATGTACTCCAATAAATCTTTATTTCAGCATATACGTTGCCAAATATCCTTCATTTTATTATACATACCAATGAAAAGAGCAGTTATTCCTATTAAAACACTGCTCTTTTCTATTAGTAATAGAAAATTTAATTTCTTTTTGTAACAATTCCCAATGCTTCAAGGTCTTGTGCCTGAGAGAGTGCTACTTTGGCATATGCCACAAAGTCTATGTACTGCTTGTGAAGCTCATTGAAGTATTTGTCACGGATTTCTGTCGATTTTTGAGCTTGAGCGGTCTCTTTCTTTTGAGTTTCTTTCAGAAAGATAATTTCTGAGAGCTTATCTTGAACCATTTTTAAGTCTTCTTCTTTAATACTAATTGTTTGGAGTTTAGACATAAATATCGGGTTTTTAAGCAATTGTGAATAGAAGTTCCCTACTTGCACTAACCAATCACTATATGCCATTTTTCTTTTCCCAGAGAAGTCCAATGAAGAAGCTGCTAACTTATCACCTTTGAAAAGGATTTTACAGAAAGCTAAGTGTTTGCTATACAATTCGTTAATTTCTGCAAATTTTTGGTCAAATTTGCTTGTTGCAGCGTATTGTTTCGCATATTCAGTCTTTTGAACTTGATGTAACTCTTCCAAACGAACAACTTTTGCATAAAGTTCATCAAGAGCTTCAAGCGTATAACCTAGTGGTTTTACTTGCTCTTGTATGTTTGGTAATTTTCCATTAGAAAATGCTAAACGCATTTTTTGAATCCACTCCTCAACTGATATGTGTTGATTTTTTTTCTTTGGAGATTGATTCTTCTCATTCTGAATTTGATTTTCGCTCATATTATTATCTATTTATATGTTATAAATTATTTTTTACTTATTTTTTATTATAATTCCTATATAAAAAACTTATAAACTACTATTTTTTTCATTTTTATTTTCTCATAAATTGATTTTTACCAGTCAGAATTCATTTCTACATAGTAAATATTTATTTATAATTGGTCAATATTTATTTCTAATCAGTCAGAATTCATTTCTTTATGGTAATCATTCATTTATATATGGTAAAAATTTATTTCTATACAATATGAATCAATATCTTTTTATTTAAAAAAAAAATAGTATTGGTAAAAATAAATAACTTAGTTATATTTTTCAAAATAAATACAGCAAATTATGTGCCACAAATAGTTAAAATAAAATTATTTTAAAGAAAATTAAAATATGTTTTTTATTTTTCAAAAAATAAGTAAGAAAATAATAATTATATCGTGTATTTATTCATTTTAAATTTATCATTTTCAATTCTCCAATGAGAAAAATAATAAACTATTTGCACTTCCTTTTAATAATATGCTCCATATAGCATAAATTTAGTATCAAAATAATTATATAAAAGGTAATAATTCATTTCTTTACTATACATATTCGTAACCAAATAGCTTTTAAAAGTATAAACCCATGTAAGAGTTTGTTCATTAGTAACTAAATTATACTTTATAAAACGTTTTAGTTCAGAAATGTATATTTTTTTCCATCTGTCATAGATTATGAATAAAAAAATGTTGTAGCTTTGAAACAAATTTCATTATCTAACAAAATTCTTAAAAATGAGTAAGTTATATTCCAAAAATGACCAACGTATTAAGCATCAACCTGCGGGACAACAAGAAGAAATGCGTTATGAGAAAATCCACAACGTAGTCTTTGACGATGCACAAGCAGCTTCACTGGCAGTAGCTCACGAAATTGCTGACCTTATTACTTTGAAACAATCGGAAGGGTTACCTTGCGTGTTAGGATTAGCCACAGGGTCTTCCCCTATCAAAGTATATAAAGAATTGGTGCGCCTACACAAAGAAGAAGGATTAAGTTTCAAAAATGTTATTACATTTAACTTAGACGAATACTATCCGATGTCAAAGCAAGACCCACAAAGTTACTGGCACTTTATGCACAAACATCTGTTCGACCATATTGACATCAATCCTGCCAATATTCATATTCCCAACGGGGAAATTCCTAAAGAACAAGTTCGTGAATATTGCAATCAATACGAAGATAAAATACAAAAAGCAGGCGGTATTGACTTTCAACTCTTAGGGATAGGAAGAACCGGACACATTGGGTTCAATGAACCAGGCTCTAATATCAATTCTGCTACACGTATGGTAACTCTTAACAAAGTTACAAAAACTGATGCCGCAGAAACCTTCGGCGGATACAAAAATGTACCACAGAAAGCCATCACTATGGGAGTAGGAACGGTATTATCTGCTCGACGTATCGTATTATTAGCTTGGGGAATTAACAAAGCGGAAATTATCGAAAAAACTATCGAAGGAGATATCTCAACACATATCCCAGCTACTTTCTTACAAGAACACAACAATACTACATTTGTCATCGACCAAACTGCCGCAAGTAACCTTACTCGATTCAAAACTCCTTGGCTTGTAAGTGATTATGATTTTAAGAAAAACTATGACGAAATTACTCGTGCCGTAGTTTGGCTTTGCGACCGATTAAAAAAACCAATTTTAGGACTTCGTGAAGAAGATTACTTAGAAAATGGATTAGGCAATTTATTGGTTGAAAAATCAGCTTATGATATGAATATCAAGATTTTCAATCGTATTCAGCGTACTATTACAGGTTGGCCAGGAGGCAAACCCAACGCCGATGACCAATATCGACCTGAAAGAGAACTTCCTCATAAAAAACGTGTTATTATATTTAGTCCACACCCCGACGATGATGTTATTTCGATGGGAGGTACGTTCGATAGATTGGTAGAACAAGGACACGAAGTACATATTGCATATCAAACCTCAGGAAGTACCGCCGTGGCAGATACTGAAGCCCTTCGTTTTGTAGAAGTTGCACACGATATGCTTTTGGGAAAAACTGATGTTTCTCACTTGGAAGAAGTCATCAAAATACTTCGTAACAAAAAAGCTGGCGATAAAGAAACTCTTGATGTTTGGAAACTCAAAGGAAATATTCGTCGCCACGAATGTTATGGCGCTACTCGTTATTATAACGTTCCTGATGAGAATTTACACTTTTTGAATCTTCCTTTCTACGAAACACAAGCCGTTGAAAAACAACCTATTGGCGAGGCAGATATTAAAATTATTGAAGAGCTTATCCGTAGAGTGAAACCACATCAAATATATGCTGCAGGCGACTTAGCAGATCCACACGGCACACACAAAGTGGCATTAGACGGAATTTTTGCCGCTTTGGAACGCCTCAAACACGAAGAATATATGAAAGATTGTTGGGTATGGCTCTATCGAGGAGCTTGGCACGAATGGGATATTCACGAAATGGAGATGGTCGTACCAATGACCCGAGACCAAGTACTTCGCAAACGTCAAGCGATTTTTTTCCATCAATCACAAAAAGATGGAGCTATGTATATGGGAAGTGATATGCGCGAATTCTGGCAACGTGCAGAAGAACGTAATGCTGACACAGCTAAACGTTTCCGCGAATTAGGTTTTGCTCAATACGAAGCAATGGAAGCTTTCCGAAGATATTTTTTCTAGTAATTTAAATTTTTTAGTGCCTTAATACTCTCTGTTAAAAATTTGACAGGGAGTATTTTTTCATATAAAAAATTTCATAAATTCATAGAAACTCTTTACATTTGTAATTTCATTTAAAAAATCTAACAAAAAAACAATAATGATATATAAAAGAAGTAGCGAACTTTTCTCGCAAGCACAAAAAGTACTACCTGGTGGAGTTAATTCACCTGTACGAGCTTTTAATTCGGTAGGAGGAACTCCTATTTTTGTAAAAAAAGCACAAGGAGCTTACCTATATGATGAAGACGGAAACCAATTTATTGATTACATTGCTTCGTGGGGTCCATTATTATTCGGACATACTTACCAACCTGTAATTGACGCTGTTATAGAGCGAGCTAAAAGAGGAACATCTTTTGGTATGCCTACCGAAATTGAAACTCAAATAGCCGAATTGGCAGTCAAAATGGTACCCAATATTGATAAAATTCGTTTTGTCAATAGCGGAACTGAAGCCTGTATGAGTGCCATTCGATTAGCTCGCGGTTATACCAATCGAGAGAAAATTATTAAGTTTTCAGGTTGTTATCACGGGCATTCTGATTCTTTTTTAATAGAAGCTGGTAGCGGAGCTGTTACCTTTGGTACGCCTAATAGTCCAGGAGTTACGCAAGGTACTGCCAAAGATACTCTACTTGCTCAATACAATGATATTCAATCTGTTGAAAAATTATTTGATGCGAATAAAAACCAAATAGCTGCCATTATTATAGAGCCTGTTGCTGGTAATATGGGATGTGTTCTTCCCAGAAAAAATTTTCTTAAAGCATTAAGACAAATTTGCACTGAAAATCAATCATTACTTATTTTTGATGAAGTAATGACTGGTTTTCGCTTAGCCAAAGGAGGAGCTCAAGAAGTATTTGATATTCAAGCAGATATAGTTACTTTCGGGAAAGTAATCGGTGGTGGCTTGCCTGTAGGTGCTTTTGCCAGTCGTAATGAAATAATGAATCACTTAGCCCCTGAGGGTCGGGTGTATCAGGCTGGAACACTCAGCGGAAATCCCTTGGCAATGAGTGCAGGGCTAGCAATGCTTACCGAAATAGAAAATAATTCGCAAGTATTTGATAGCTTAGCCAAAAAGACAGAATATTTACACAAAGGTTTTGAAGAAATATTGACTAAAAACAATATTCCGTTTCGGATAAATCGTTTCGGGTCAATGATGTCTTTATTTTTCACAGAAGAAGACGTTGTTGATTTTGCATCATCGTGTAAATCTAATCAAGAAAAATTTAGAAAATACTTTCACGGAATGCTTGCAGAAGGTATTTATTTGCCTCCAAGCGGATTTGAAAGTTATTTCTTAAATGATGCCCTCTCTTATGAAGATTTAGATAAAACTATTCAAGCTTTAGAAAAAATCTCAAAAACATTATAACTAATTTATAAATATTTAAAAATATTTCCCTATGAAAAAATATTTTTCAACAATACTATTTCGTACAACCAATTTGGCAACCAAACAAATGATATATGAAGAGACTTTTATTTCTGTAAAAGCCGAAAATCAAGAAGATGCCGTACAAAAAGTTACAGATTATGCAAAATCTTGTGTAACAACTTACAAAAATGATAAAGGTGAAGAGTTACACGTATATTTTGTAAAAATAGGTGCAACCCAAGAGTTTCTTCAAGAAGATGAAACACAAGATGTTAATGAAATTTCTGTACGAAGTTTTGAAAATTTTGACGAATATTTTAAATTCGTCATTCCTGAATAAAATTCAATATGATGAAACGTTATTTTATAATTTTTATAGGATTTCTTACTATGAATTGCCAATCTGGCAAAGAAATCCATTTTACCGAGCAAGATATTAATCTTGTTCCCAAGCCCGAAGAAATAATTTTGGAAACTGATTATTTTGAATTTTCTCCTGAAACGAAATTTGTTGCTAATGATTCGCTACGCCCTGTAATTGAGCTTATTACAAACAAATTTCGCTCTGCCTCAGGTTGGGATTTTTCTAAAAATATTCAAAATTCAAACAAGCAATATCCTTCTAATTATATAAAATTGGTCGTAGATGAAAATCTTGCCAAAGAAAGCTATACTTTCCATTCAGATAAAGATAAAATAATCATTTATGCTCGTGATTATCAAGGTTTTGTATATGGAATACAAACACTACGGCAATTACTTCCTGCGGAAATAGAAAGCACTTCTGTTGTAAAAACAAACTGGGTTATTCCGTCTGTAAAAATCACAGACAAACCTCAGTATCAGTGGCGCGGTCTAATGCTCGATGTGGCTAGACATTTTTTTTCAAAAGAATACATTCTCAAAACAATAGACCGAATGGCTATGCTGAAAATCAATACATTTCATTTTCATCTGTTGGACAATGAAGGTTGGCGTATTGAGATAAAAAAATATCCAAAATTGACCGAAATCGGTGCATGGCGCGTAAATCAAGAAAACAAACATTGGAATGCTCGAACCACCAATAATCCCAATGAAAAAGGTTCTTATGGCGGATTTTTCACACAAGAAGATATTAAAGAAATCGTAGCTTATGCTTCCAAATATGGTATCAATGTAGTTCCTGAAATAGAAATGCCTGCTCACGTAATGAGCGCTATCGCAGCATATCCAGAACTCTCGTGCCACAAACGCCCTATTGCTGTACCTTCGGGTGGCGTATGGCCTATTACCGATATTTATTGTGCGGGACAAGAAAAAACTTTTGCTTTTCTACAAGATGTTTTAGATGAAGTAACTAACTTATTTCCAAGTAAATACATCCATATTGGAGGAGATGAAGCCACGCATACCGAATGGGAAAAATGCCCCTTGTGCAAAGTTCGTATGAAAACTGAAAATTTGAAAAATGCACACGAGTTACAAAGCTACTTTATCAAACGGATAAATAAATATTTGCAATCAAAAAATCGGCAACTTATTGGTTGGGACGAAATTATTGATGGAGGCTTGCCCGATGATGCCATCATAATGGTTTGGCGAGGCAATGATATAGCTAAGAAAGCTATAAAACAAGGCTCACAAGTAATTCTGACAAGTCAAGGTTATATAGACCAATACCAAGGTTTGCCTGATAACGAACCTTTGGCTATCGGTGGCTATCTGCCCATAAGTCGTATTTATAATGAAGCTTTTGACGAAAAAAAATTGTCAACAGAAGAGCAAACCAAAATACTCGGTATGCAGGCTAACTTATGGGCTGAATATATTCCTGACGAAAAACATTCAGAATATATGCTTTTCCCAAGACTTTTAGCGCTATCGGAAGTATTTTGGACGGCTGAGAATCATCGTAATTGGACGGATTTTTCACAACGTGTTGAGAAATTTTTCCCACGACTAAGTCTAATGGACATCAATTATTCCAAATCAATGTATCAAACCACTGCCAAAGTTACTGATACTCAATATAATAAAGTAAAAATAGCTTTGAATAGTGAAGCTCCCAATGCAGATATTCGATACACCTTAAATGAAGACGATTTTTCAAAAGCTATCCCCTACACAGACACACTTTATATTAACAAGACAACAACAATTAAGGCTTGTGCTTTCGTCCAAGGAAAACCAACTCACACAGCATATCAAGATACGATTACCTTCCATAAAGCGATTGGAAAATCTGTAACTTTTGCTCCTACATATCATAAAAATTATCAAGGACAAGGCAATAAAACATTGACAAATATCGTTCGTGGTACAAAAGATTTTCACGACAAACAATGGCTTGGGTGGTTAGTTGATAGCCCTACGATTATCATTGATTTAGGTGATAATCAAGAAGTTAGTAAAATTGTAGTCGGAACAATGGAAAATCAAGGTTCGGGAATTTACTTCCCTACTGAAATTCGTTTTCTATCTTCACAAGATGGAAAAAAATATACTGAAATAGGAAAAATAATTCACCCGTATAAAAACAATGGTTTTGCTACTTTGAAAGATTTTTCTTTACAAATAAGTTCACAGAATACTCGTTATATTAAGCTGGAAATCAAAAATTTAGCTTACCCACCCAAAGGTGGTGATGCTTGGCTTTTTATTGATGAAGTACAAGTATTTTAATTTCTTGTCCTATTTAATTTTCAACAAATACCTATATTTTTAGACAAAATTTCATTTTTCCTTTTATAATCAAAAAAAGTCTGTATCTTTGGGCTTTCAAAAATTAAATTAGAATGAAAACGTTTTTATTTGGAATTTTTTTACTAGGATTCTCTACAATACAAGGGCAAAATTTTTTAATTGATGGCGAAGTTTTGCATCCGTATGAAGGCTATTTATACCTAATGTATGGATATAAAATAGACAGCGTGCGTGTTGTAAATCAGCGATTTACCTTTTCAGGAAGTATTCCTTATCCTATGAAAGCCAATATTGCTACCTTACGTAATAATCGACAAACGGGCTTTTTGATGTTAGAAAATAGCCGGCTTATTGTTGATATAGCTATTGAAAACAAGCGCAATGTCAATTTCAAAGCAGTCAGAGGTAGTCAATCTGTTACACAAATTAAAAATTTTATCATTTTAAAAAATAAAAATCGGAATGCAGCCAATTTGAGTGATATTCTTTATCAAAGATTGAATGATTTGATTCGTTCCAATCCAAAAAATCAATTTTACGGAATGCTTTTGGCAGAAACTTTTTCAGAACGAAAAATAAACTACAAGCAAGCACAACAATTATCTACATTACTTGATAAACAAGCCCAAGACCCCGAAGATATGTCAAAGATACAGATATTGCTTGAAACTTTGCAAAAAACACAAATTGGAGCAAAATTTCCCAACATAGAATTGCCTAATAACAAAGACCAACTACAAGCACTTGATGCTGTAAAAAAACGTTTTACATTAGTTTCTTTCTCTTCATCAGAATGCATTGCTTGCATTGAAATTGACCGAAAATATGCAACCATTTATGACCAATATAAAAACAACGGTTTTGCCATTTATGAAATATTTTTGGAACACGACAAAGATGCCTATTTAGGACATTTGTCAAGAGAAGGACTCAAATGGCATACAGTTCTTGCTCTTAAAAAATATAACAACCCGATTATAAAATCATTGGGAATTGTTGAAGTTCCTACCAATTTTTTATTAGATAATTCTGGGAAAATAATAGCTATTAACGTAGGTCCCAATTTGCTTTCTCGGAAACTGAGCGAATATCTTGATAAGAAAAAATAACAAAAAACATCATTTGATTTTAAAATCAAATGGTGTTTTTTGTTTATTAGAACGTAATTATCTTAGAATGTATAAGTTATACCAACATTTATTCCTAATGACGAATACGAAACTTTTTCAGTAATTTTTTTAGTAATATCTGTATTGCTTGCTGGCAACTCATCTACATATGTCGTTCTTGCTAAATAGGTTTGGTCTCGTAAAGCATCACGATATACGCCATCTGTAAATTCACTCAACTTTTTATAAGGCATTGTTATTGAGTATGCAGGTAACGAAGCATTTGCAGGATTGATAAAAATTGACTCTAAGGTTTGTTCAAAATGTTGTAACTGAGAATAATCGCGTTTTACGCTGATATTCATATATTCTACTTCTGCAAAAATAGCTACTTTTGGAGAAAAATTGTATTTATACCCCAAAGCAGCAATTGTACCAAAAGGCATTTTCCCTTTAAAATCTTCAGTGTATGAAGTTTCTATTTTGGCTCCTTTTTGAATATGTGTATAGCCGTTAGCTAGCAAATTTGCTATATTTGTTGCCAAAGACGACGGCAATTCCGCTCCCAACGAAGCCAATGCTGCCAAAGGAATATCTTGGTCTGTAACGGTTGTTGAATAGGCTATCGCTTCGGTCTTCCCTCCTACTTTGGTCAAAATTCCAAAACGACCATAAAAATTGTCTGTAAAATTATAAATAACGGAAAGCGCCAAACCATAAGCTCGCCCACGGGCTTTTACATCGCCATTAACAGTTGCTGTAAGTGGTGTATTTGCTAAATTTTTAGTGGCTACTTCCTTACGAACAGATTGATCTGCCCCATGCAAATATCCGCCACTAATATCAACACCCCACGTTTTGTTAAAAAAATATCCTAAACGAAGTTGTGTATTAAATCCTTCTCCATAGGTTCCAAAATTAACTTTTTGATTTCCTTTGATATTCTCCTCACCAATTTTTATAGAAGGAACTCCCCAAGCATATCCGCCCGATGCAGATACATAAAATTGCGCTTGTACCATCATTGTTGTTGCCAAAAAAGCAATTGCTACTAAAATTTTTTTCATCGAATTTGAAATATTATTTTTTTTTTTTTGCAAAGGAACAAAAAAAATTGTTTATAACAATAATAATCAATGTTAATATTTAATTTCAACAACAACTATTTTAATGACAACCATTGGAAAATAAGCTCTGGCGGACGTGCTATAATTGCTTTATTTTCTTTTATAACTATCGGTCTTTCAATAAGTTTTGGATAAGTTGCAAGTAATTTGATAAGTTCTTTGTCAGACATTTCTTTATCTGAAAATTCTTTCCAAATAGATTCATTTTTCCGAATTAAATCAATAGGAGCAATTCCCAAAAGTTGTAATAATTCTTCTATTTCAGCCTCTGTTGGCGGATTTTTTAAGTAATCAATCACTTGAATTTGCTCCGTTTCGTTACGCAACAATGCTAAACATTGCCGACTTTTACTGCACTGATTGTTATGATATATTTTTATCATCTGTATAAAATTTTAAAATATTATTGACAATGAAATTTGATAATTTGCTCAATAGTTCGTTGACAAACAGGACAGAAATGTTCTGTTGAAAGCGTCTTCATTAAACAATTTTGTACAGGACTATATATTCCCTTAAGTTGGTAATTTCCTCCCTCAAAAGCTCCAACAACCTTTTGGTATTTCGGAGTTCTTGGCGTAGGAATAGGCGTTTTTTTGCTAACTAAATCTTTCCATTTGGATGAAAAATTAATCAATGTTGTAACATTCTGTTGCCAAGGTTCTATATCAAAGTTTGGTGAAATTTCCATTCCTGCCGAATCTTCATAATATTCATCTGCCAACCCAGCAAAAGCATGTCCAAATTCGTGAACAAAAACTTTCTCAGAAGAAGGTCCTTGAGCAGCAACCAAACTCATCGCATTATAAAATCCACCCCCTCCATAATACTGAGTATTGACAAGAACATAAGCTTGGTCGCAAGGAACTAAAGCTGTAATATCTGCAAGAGTAAATAACGATGGAGTGGTCAAATATCTTGGCGAATCAAACGTATAAAAATGAGAATTAAGTATTGTATTTTTATAAATTCCTTCACCTGATACATCAGTTCCTGCTTCTTGAGAAAGCGATTGAATAGCATAGACATTAAATTTGTTTTTGTATTTGTCAAACGGAGGTTTAGAAAACATATAATCAACCAAACGTTTTGCATCTGCAACAAAACTAACCATTTGTTCATTGGTATATCCTTCGGCAACAATAGCCAAATCTATCGCTTTGTCGGGCAAATTATGCTTATATAACTCCGTAACTTGATAATTGACAGGTGTTTCTCGTATAATAGCATAGTGAGTAGGGTCAATGACTTCTGTAAAAATAGTTGTAAAAGCACCTTTACTATTTCTTTTTTGTAATTCAAATATCACAGATGATTTGGGGAATGGAATTCGAATTATATTTTCAAAAGCACGTATTTTTTCTTTGGCTTCGACAGTTGTTTGCCATTCATCAAAAATAGGCGAAAATCCTTTTGCAAACACTATACGGTTACTCTTAGCATCTTTTATTTTCGCTCGAAAAGTTCCATATTCGGGATAAATCAAATTTGTTTTAGAACCTCCAAAATAAGATTCTTTTTTTAACTTAACAATAGAAACCGAAGTCTGATTATGAGTGCCTATAAGCAAAAAATCAATTCGCAGGGCGCCTTCTTCAAAATAAGTATCAAACTCTTGAGCTGAAAGCATTATTGAAACATTCAATAAAAAGAATAAAAAAAAGTTTTGCATCAGTATTCTAAATATTTCTGCAAAAATAAATATTTTTCAATAAAAAAACAAAAGGACTGAGATATCTCAGTCCTCTTATCTAAATTGATTTTCCTATTTATTATTATCCAAATACAACCAACCCGCTTTTCGGTGTGATGTACCTAAACCATCTTGATAATCAAATATATAATAATACGTTCCTGTTGGCAATTTTTCTTGTTTTTGTATCGTTACTCGTCCTGTTGAGTATCCATTGAACGAATTATCATAGCCTTCTTTTTCGAATACCAATACGCCCCAACGATTGAATATCTTCAATATATTATTTGGATAACATTCGATTCCTTCTATTACAAACTTATCATTATGTCCATCTCCATTAGCCGATACTCCGTTGTAGAATACTAACTCACAACCATCTAACACATCTACCGTTACTGTGGCTGTATTCGAACAACTTGTAGGGTTAGATACTTCACATATCGTATAGGTTATCGTATAAGTTCCTGCAGGTGTATTGGGTTTTACTCGTACACTTCCGTCTGAATTGATTTCCAATTCATTAGTTGGTGTTGAACGAATCGTAACTACCGATGATGTAGGTGTATTTCCATTCAATGTATCATTGGTCAATACATTTAAATTAGGAACTATACCCCCTGGTTTTCCATTAACTTTGCTTGTACTTATATCATCAGTAGCTGATATATCTGTTACCACAATTTTGATAATTGATGGAGTGCGCGTACAAAGCGATGTTCCTGTTTCACAAATTGTATATTTGGCATTGTACGTACCTACCGGAGTACCTGCCGGTACAATTACTTTTCCGTCAGGAGTCAATGTAAGACCTGTAATGCCTCCCGTATCTTCTAACGTTATTGTAATATTACCACTATTCGCTGCTCCAATTATTCTTCCATTCAAAGCATCATTATCCAAAATGTTTTCCAACGTACCTCCATTTTTACTATTTATCGGTGTAGATGAATAATCATCACTCTGTGAAGTTATCGTTGGTGAAACTTGAATAGTTATCTTGGCGGTATCGCAATTAGTTGTACTTCCTACTTGACAAACCTTGTATGTAAAGGTATATGTGCCTATTGGTGTATTTTGTGCTACCGTTATTTTACCACTTGCTACATCTACAACAAATGGATTAGTTCCTGTAAATGGCGTACCATCTCTTTGTATATCATTGTTGATTGTTACTGATAAGTTTGTTCTATCCGATGCGTTTCGAATACTTGAACCATTAACAGTATCATTGTCAAAAATATTCAAATCTACACCCGATTTTTTCACAACACCTCCATCTACTGTACTTATTACGTCGTTGTTTGCATCATCTACCAAGTCAATTGACAATGAGCTTACTACTACTTTAACTTCTGCGCTATCGCAAATACTTGGATTTGCTTTATCACAGATTTGATACTTAATCGTATATGTTCCTGGTGTCGCTCCCGATGGAACGGTTATCGTACCATCTGTATTTGCTGTAAAGCCTGTTGGTATCGTTGTCGTATCCCAAGTCAAATCTACATTGCTTGTTGTAGCAGAAGTTCCGTTTAGCGTATCATTTGTAAGTACGCTTGGTACCGTGCCTCCTGCATTGCCAATGGTTGAAGTTGGATCATCTACCGCATCGATAGTGCTTACTACTACTTTAACTTCTGCGCTATCGCAAATACTTGGATTTGCTTTATCACAGATTTGATACTTAATCGTATATGTTCCTGGTGTCGCTCCCGATGCAACAGTTATCGTACCATCTGTATTTGCTGTAAAGCCTGTTGGTATCGTTGTCGTATCCCAAGTCAAATTTACATTGCTTGTTGTAGCAGAAGTTCCGTTTAGCGTATCATTTGTAAGTACGCTTGGTACTGTTCCTCCTGCATTGCCAATGGTCGAAGTTGGGTCATTTACTGCATCGATGTTTATCACTTTTATAGTTGCTGTTTGTGTCTTTTTATTTCCGAAACTATCTGTTGTTTCAAAGGTTACAACTATATTTCCATTTGTACAAACATCGGCTGGTTTTACATAATTGTTCGTAACGCTTGTTGCTCCTACGCAAGCATCATTTGCTGTTGCCAAGGCTAACCAATTCGCAACTTTGGTATCAAATGATGTATCTCTACAACCTATTGTCAAATCTGCTGGAACTGTTAGCACTGGTGCTACGGTGTCGTCTATTGTTATAGTAACTGCCACTCTATCGCTTTCACAACCCGATGCATTTATTTGACTAACATATTTGGTTACAACTGTTTTTGTTGATACTTTTTTATCTACTTGCGGAACTGTTGTTACAAAAACTGATGTTGTTGCATCTTCATACCAACGCAATGTGTTTCCTACGCTTGCTGTTGCTGCAAAAGCTACCATTTCAGTATTGCTTGTTGGGCAAACGGTTTGTGAAGTTACAGTTGGTACAGCAGGTTTTGCTAACTGGGCTTGCAACGTAAAGGCTGGCGAAGCTACCGATTCGCAAGTACCTGATTTTGCTTTTACCGTAATGTTTGCGCCTGTTGGCAAGCCAGATACTTTTCCGTCCGATGCGATATTTACACCAGTTAATACACTTCCGCCCGAAGTAAATTCATACGTGTAAGAAGCATTGTAATTTGTTATCGTTGCTACCGAAGCATCATTACAAGTGGCTACACTTACGGTTACTGTCGGTACGGCAGGAAGTGCTTCTATTTCAATAGTTACTGCAACTCTACCGCTTTCACAACCTGCCAATTTGGGGTCTTTACTTATTTGGCTAACATATTTTGTTGCAATACCTACAACACTTTTATCTACTTGTGGCACTGATGTCAATGCGGTGGTAGTAGTTGCATCATCGTACCATTTCAATTCGTGATTTGCATCAAGAGCAGAAACTTCACTACCAAATGAATACATTTCTGAGGTTGCCGTCTTACAGAATTTTTTAGGAGTTGTTGGCACCACAGGATTTTTTATTCCTGATTGTGGTGTAATGTGCTGAATTACGCTTTCACATTGACCTGGCTGGGTTCGTGTATAACCATACATTTTATTATTGATTAAAACAATCGTACCATCTGTTATTTCTGTATCTTTTTCACCGGAAGCTTTTAAATTATATACCCGTATTGTTCCTGATTCTGCAGCAGATATTCTTGTTTTAAGTTCTCCAAGAGTTGGCGCTTGACAGAAAGGCTCATGTGATAAATACCCCCTATCCGATGTTTGTCCATTTGTAACATTTATTGTCGTTTTCGACTTACAACTTCCTTTTACAAACTCTATATCATATTGATGACCCGCAGTAATTGTTGATGGTACTGTTGTTGTCCCTGTTTCATAAATATTTACTGCATCTACTTGACTACTATTTGTAATACGGGTTTTTAATTCACCCAAAGTAATTGTTCCACAAATAGTTGTATCTGAAATTATTGGGATAGGTAACATAACTAATGTTACTGAAATATCTACTTGCTTACTTTCACAACCCCCTTGCAGTGAACTTACTTTATAAGTTCCCGAAGAAAGTAACTCTGTATCTTGTAATTCTACTCCCAATCGATAAACCTTAATCATTGACGGAGTAGCACTATTGACACGTTTTTTCAAATCTAATACACTTGATGTACCACAGAATGTCTGCGCCGAAACCACTGGTCCTGCCGGTGCAGGAGTTACCGTTACTTTTACTTCTTGGGTTGCTACGCAACCATTGGTACGTGTAATAGTTACCTTATAAGTGATTTCTTTATTAGTTGTAAGCGATGCTCCCGTATATCTAAAAGTTGGAGCTTTGACATTCGTTCCTCCCTGCAAATAAGCTAAATCGGCAGGATTAGTCGCTGTCCAAGTATAACTTGCATAGTTAGGCAAAGCAACTGTTTGGAAAGCTTTACTTTCTGTCCCACAAACGCTCATATCGGGAACTAATCCTGATATTGGGTCAGGTGCAGGTGCTTTTACTGGCGTACCATCACACAAACAATGATTGTCTGCTCCTGATATTTTCAAATACATACGACATACCTGATTTTCATCTAAATCAAAAGTACTTGTTTGTCCTGTAAGGGTCACTCCCGCTCCCACCGAAATAGAAGAAAGTGCAAATGTACTTACTTTTTCAGTATCTTCAGTACGACCATTATTATTGGTATCTACATATAAACTTATATTTAGATTTCCAGTATAACTCGTAGTAGAACTATTTTTAACATCATAAGTATAAGTAACTTTTTCTTTGCCTGAAACAATTTGTGAAGTTACTCTCAAATTCTCAATAGTGAGGTTTGCTCTATCTACTTTTACCGCTACTTTACCTTGTTGCGTTGTGGTTATAATTGTAATTGGAGGGCAAGTAGGTGGTGTTTTACCTGGGCAACTTACTCCTGAAGCTACATCAGTGGTATAGAACGAAATTTCCTTAGTAGTAGCACAATCCAAAGCGGTTCCTGATTTTTGTTTTATACGAATAGTATATGTAAAATTATCATCATTTTTCATTCCCAAAGGAATTTTGATATGCACTTGCTGGTCTCCGTTAGGAGCAGTTATAGTACCTGAAAAAGTAGGGTCTGTAAATGAACCTATTTTAGTTCCTACTGTAAATGAACCTGTAATATATTCAAAACCAGCAGGAATTACTATAACTACTTCTCCATTAGCACCAGTAGTAAAACCAGGTGTTGCTTGGATAATATGTTTTCCTTCATACATAGCTCCATTAGCATCGCACAAGTTTGCATTTCCACTTTTATATATTAACGTATTATTTACTGAATAACTATTACCCGTAACGCCATCAATACCAGCAGTAATAGTGCTTACTCGGTTTCCTGTGATGGGGTCACCACACATATTTTTACCAGTAACCTGAATATCAAACGAAGAACCCGCTACGAAGTTACACTCTGGTTGTACATTGAATTCTATTTTTACTTGTCGTTTATTCAATTCTGTGGTTCCTAAAGTACCAGGCAATCCTGTTGCAGGATACTGAGGATGCTGACTTAAATCAAATTCAACATTCGATCCCGTTGGGTTAGCAAATGGGTGCCAAGTACCTGAATCAAGAGGATATTCCATTCTGAAACCAGTAATTTTGATACCTGCTGCCAATGCCATTTGCATTTTAGGCTCAGTAATAACTCCTTCACCTGCACTATTAAGAATGTAGGTGTATTTGTTATCCTCACACATTTTGAGTTTTGCTCCCGAAGCAGGCGAACCTGCTGCTGCCGAAACTTGTATTTCACTACTAACAGGATTTAAAGTGTATTGAACATTTGAAGCACTACACGCTCCTTCCCCGTTGTAGCTTCCTGTTGGGAAAGCACCGCAGTTCCAACCTGCGTGAATTACCAAAGTTGAAGTATTACAATTGGTCAGTTTTAGTTTGATTTTGTAATTTTTAGACTGTCCAGCAGTTAAACCTGTCGCATCTAAATGATACATTTTCTCTCCTGTTACGCCCGCTTGCGGAGTAATTACACTTCCCGAAGAAACATCAGTAAGGCTAAGTACTTCTATTCCAGTGATATTTGGAATAGAAATCCAAGTGTAAGGAGCTACAGATTTTCCGTGTGTATTGGTAAGTTTTACTTCTATTTCTTCCTCTATTTTAGTTATTTTTAGATTGGTATTACCTACTGCCTGTACGCTCAAAGTTGGCTTTTGAGTAAGTTGAATTGCTTTGTCTTGTTTTGAGACATCTACAGAATGAATACTTCTTCCTAATGGATATGCATAATAATAATCCTCATAAGTAACCTCCAAAGTACCTCTTTCGGCTGTAGAGTCTTTTGTTTGTCCTTCTATGGAGCCACAAGAAGCTTGTATATATGGGCGAATATAAGCACTATATCCATTTTCCGCAGTTAAAGCCCCTGGTGCTAAATACCCTACGCTACCTTTTGGTGGGTTGGTATAAACATAAATCACCTTATCGCCCGCTGTAGTTATAGAAAGATTTGGACTATTCAAGGGGATATTCATTGTTGGACTAAAATCACTTCCTCTGGAAGAATTTAATCTGTATTCAAATTCTAATTTTTTAATAGTATACGTTTTTGGAAGAGTAATGGTAAAGGTTTTTATGAGTCGATCTGGTCGGAATTCATTTCGGAAGACAATTCCCGATGAATTAAAACGACGCGCCAAGTAACTCATGTTATACCCAATGGCTCTCTCCTCACACCCCTCCACAAGAAAATCATTACTTCCATTTATGGTATAAGTTCCTGCAGTGTAAAAATCGGGGATAATCGGCACTCCACAATAATATTTTTTATTATCTGATGGTTTCAACATATAAAAGTGAGAAGAATTCCCGACCAATACATCTTGATTATAAGCATACTGAGCATCTACTGTATAGGAAGCCACAATAGTAAATTTATCATCTTGTAAGAGTCCACCAACAGGAAGCACTGAACTCAAATCCCAAGTAATGCGTTTTTTTTGTCCTTCATTAGCCACTGTAGCTACTGCATCTGTTAGTATTTGTTCTGTTCCTATTTGAGTTCCTCCACGAGAAAATTTTACTTTTATATTAAGAGGTTTTAAAGAAACTTTATCTTCTGTTAAGAAAGTATAGTATAGATTATCTGTTGTACCTCTATTTTGTCTTCCTTCAGCGGTAATTTCAATATCATCTAAATACAACGAACGCTTCAAATCAATTGGATCAACACTGGTAGCCGTAGCACGTGTGGTCATTGTATGGTCTGTCCAACCAAGCGAATTATCAGCTCTACGTCCCGAAGTTCGTTCAATTACAGGACCTTCGTCTGTACAAGTTTGCGGACAGATAAAACGGATATTTTTTTGAGCACAAACCATTTTAAGAACACAAGTTTGTCCATTGTTTTCTTCTACATAATTGATATTGTACTTAATTGGGCGCTCTCCCAAACCTCCTGTACAGTCGTTGGTGAAGTCCATCGTTACATATTCCATTATAATATTAGATCTTTTAGGTCCCGAAATAATAACCTTATTTCCATTTTGAGTAACAGTTGGTGAAGTTGAAAGTGGAGTCCCATTCCTATCTGTCCATTTTATGTTACTAACTTTAAGTCCCGCAGGTAATTCAAGTTCATACTGAATATATTTTTGAATATCGGAGCCACCTCCTTTTTTAACATCAGAAGAAGTAAAAGTACTTCCCCCGAAACTAAAACCTCCTGCAATGGTCACATTTTCGCCTAACACTTGTGGAAAAGCAGAACTATCTGACATTCCGTGAAGTGAGCGCGTAAGAACTGAAGTACCCATATTAGGTTGTCCTTCAGCAGAGATTACTGTATTACAATTATTAGTGTATCCAAATTGGATTACCCGTGCCACTGAAAAGGTTTTGTTAAATGGCAGATCACCCACACAATTAACAGGTGTTTCTTTTTTGAGATAAATTCGAAGGGTAATTTCTTGTTGTGATGCTAAATCATTATATTTCCCTTCACCGTCTAAATCAGAAAGTCCTGAAAGATTTTCCTTACCCGAAACTAATGTAGCAGAAGAAAAATCTGCTGTATATATTTTCTTATATTGGTGTGTTGTAGTAGGAATTAAAGTCCCCACAACTTCATTATGATTTGCTGAATTGAGTAGTTCAATTTTATCTGGAATATACAAAGCAGCTGTATTTACATACGATTCATGAATACGAATATTTAGATTCCGCATAGCTGAAGCTATACTCATTGTAGTTCCTTCATTTTTATAAGTAATAACATATGACCCTATATAGGTATCACAAATTCCTTTAGAGGAAGGAATAAAATAAGTTTTATTAGGATTCACCTGCATATTCAACTTAGGTGCTCCCGTAGGTGCAGTAACAGAGCGTGTTGCACTATTTTCTTGATAAAGATTATTAGCAGATTCTCCCCAACCTGCACTATAAATGATATTCTGAGTACCACAAATATTTACATTATATTCGTGGTTTATGGTAATAGTGGCATTATTTTGAAGTCCTCCACCCGTTAAGTGTGTGAGTTGGTTTCTTTTTATTTCATAATAATAACGATTCCCTGACTGATTTGTAGGTGTAAGGTCAGTTCCGTTAAAAGAAATTTTATTATGAGTAATCCCTGCTGGATATTCTACATAGAAATAAATATGGTACAAGGTAGTATTTCCTCCATTGCGAATTTGAAAAGTTTGCATGCCACTTGCCCCATAAGCATTAGTATGAGCAGCGACATTTTGTACAGATATTTCTGGATAAGCAAATACATAGTCGTTAGAATTCTCCTGACGATTTGAAGCAATAACTACAACTTTATCTTTGAGCTTAACCCCACCTCTGGCTTTTTCATAAGCCGTTTTGGAAGCTTTTTTCTCAATGGTAAAAGTTACCGAACTTCCTGTAAGAGTAAATTCAGGTTTGTTAAGGTCAGAAATATTAGATTCTACTACTATTCCTCCTGTGATATTGGTTATAGTTCCTGCTTTGTAGGTAACTCCCTCAGGAAGGGTAACTCGCACCTGAGTACTGCCTGTAATGCCCGTTACACTAATCTCTAATGTTCCAAAGCTAAACTGGTCAGCAATATTAAATCCTGTGGAAGCCTTAGCTCCTCCTGGTGGAACTGACTGCCCAAAGGAAAATGAAGTAGCTCCCAAAAAGACTACCATCAAAATAATCAAATATGAAATTGTTTTTTGCATGTTTTCAAATATTTCTTTCTGTCGCATGTCCATTTTTATCTATATTTGGGTGCAAAATTATAATTTTTCCTGATATTTGCAAACAAAATGTAAAATATTTTTTCTTTTTTCCTTTTTTCTATTTTTAAAAATCATATTATATTGAAAATCAAAACCATAAAATAACATTTTCATAACTTACTTTATTTTATATTTTCTTTCATTACAAATAAAGGCAAAACAAATATTAAATATCTATAGAAAAAATTAAATATTTTAAATGTCTGTCAATACAAAAAACAACCCCACTAAGGGGTTGTTTTTATGTTTAATATTCTTACTTTATATTATCTATACAATGTAAAGTGTCCTTTGAATACTCTATCATCGTCTGGTTCTCTCAGGTGAAGGATAAACCAATAGTCTCCTGTCGGCAATTCTCTACCTTGATATAATCCATTCCAACCTTGACCTGGTTTGAGTTCGGCTATCTTACGACCATAGCGATCGAATATCGTAATTTCAGCCTGTAGATAACTTTCAAGATATTTCGGATACCACAGGTCTCTATCTCCATCTCCGTTTGGAGTAAAATATCTTGGTATTTCTATATCATAGAATTCTTTTTGAATATCTATAAAATATCCACAACCATTTTGGTCTTCTACATACACGCGTATTGTTTTAATATCTCTGCCTGTTACAGGATCTTTCACTCCGTGATCACCTTTCTGTACAAGATAGGTCAATGTTTCAGTTGGAGCAGTTGGGTCAAAATCTATAACCTGATTATAGAAGGCTTTGATATCATCAACTTCTGTATAAAGAGGTTTTGCAAAATACACTTTATAGGCTTTCTTACCACCACTTACCTGAATCTTAATCTGATTGATTTCAGTAGCTACTGTGGCGTTCGTAATGGTAAGTGCTGTACTATTCTCAATAGTAAATGTTGGTGTTGCCTTTTTAACACAAGAACCATAGTGTAATTGTATCGTATGTAATCCATCTGCAAGGAAGCCTATTTGGTTACCCGTAGGTGTACCACGTACTTCAATTACAGCGATATTATGCGACTCAAATCGAGTGAAATTTACTGGTGTTGATGAATTATCTAACGTATATTTCAATCCAGAAGTAGCACTCCAATGATATTTTTGGTTACCATCTTTGTCTTCTGTTCTGAGGGTTACATAAATATCGTATGTAGGTCTTTCTCCATTTTTCGTATCGTTACACTGATAGAACACTTCTATTTTTGATGGGTCTAAGTTTGGTGCATCTTCAACAATAAATAGTTTTTCTGTTTTACAACCTGCATCGTCAGTAACTTCTATAATGTAAGAACCTGGTGCTAAGTTTGTTACGCTTTGAGTTGTAGCTGCTGGAATATTCGTTCCGTTGGCTTTACTTAATTTGTTAGCATCTCCTTGTTCGTAAATTGTATAACTATACGCAGCTGTACCTCCTTTGATTTCAAAAGATACACTACCATCTGTTTGACCATAGCAAGAAATACCTCGTGCTGTTATTTTATCAATTTCTATTGGGTCTGGTTCTTTTATTTCAATTCTATCAGTTACCACACAATTGTATTGTGTATCACGAACTACGATATTGTACCAGCCTGCTGCCAAATTCGTAAATTGATTATTAGTTGTAAATTTGGTCAAATCTGGTGAAATTGCATATTCGTAATTTCCTGAACCACCTGTTACATTCAGTTGGAAACTTCCATCGGTACCATTATAACACTTCACGTCAGTTTTCTGAATTGGTGTATGCAAGGTCAAGACTTCGCGAGGTTCAATTGTTGCCTCTACTTCTGCGGTACAAGTTTTATGACTATATTTCTCACGAACTACTACAATTACGTACGTTTGTGGCGCACTTCCTACGGGAACAGCTGGGAAAATAAATACCGGATTGTTCGTATAGGTTGGTGTTGTAGGTGGTGTCGTTCCTTTCAGATAATAATAGAACTTGACATTGGCTACTTCGCTCGGATTTACAGACAAAGTTACTCTGTTACTCATCACGTTCGTTCCATTACAAGTATATTCTACCTTAACACTCGGTTGCAAATCAACACCTGCTTGTATTTCAGGAAGCGGTACTTCTAATGGGTCACAACCCTTATCATCACGTACCCATAATTTGTTAGTTGTTCCTGCTCGAAGCCCTGTAATACCTACACTATTGTCATAACGTAGCCATGTTGTTTGGTCGAATGAATATTCATAGTATTTAACTGCTGGAGTTACCGAACTATCTACAAAAGGTCTACCACCTATTATTGAAAGTTTAAGCTCACCATCAGAAGCTCCTAAACAACCTTCATGAATTACACTACCTGGAGTTACCACCGCACTAAATACTGGTGGTTCAGTAATTGTAAAGGTAAATATATCAACACCTAACGCATTTCCATTTTCGTCATAAATTTCTGACGGGCGACAACCATTTTGGTCTTGCATTATCACTTGATAAACGCCTGGTGCCAAGTCGGTAAATTTACCTCCGTTATCATAGAATCTATCTAAGCGTGGTGAGATTGCATATCGAAACTCACGTGCTGTACCATCAAGCAATGTACCTCCTGATTTGAGCGTAATGGTAAATTTACCATTACTTAATCCGTTACAAGTTACATCGGTTTTAATTCCTGTTACCTCATAGCGTGGCTCTTCGGTTATTGTTATTACAGCACTTCGAGCAGCAGTACAGGCTCCTTTGGTTACCTGAACAATATATTGACCTGCTTTAAGGTTTTCAAAAATACCTGTCAAGTTTGTTGGTACTCCTGCTATTGGAGTTCCTGCTCCATCAAGTAACTGATAGGTATAATCACCCACTACACTACCTCCGGTAGCTGTAGCTTCTATTTTACCTGAAGCATCACCATTACATTTGATATGTGATACAGTAGCCTGAGCTGTTATTGCTAATGGTTTTACAGCATCTATTGAAATTGTATTGGTAAATCCTTCACAATTATTACTATCTGTTACTTTGTATCGGTATTTCGCCGTTACATTATCTGGTATAGAGAATGTATTGGTTGTTTGAGCTGTACCAATAGTTATCGTAATATCATCAGCATCTACACGTTGGTAACTTGTATAAGTTCCTGTTCCTCCGGTGGCATTCACTTGGATAGTTCCCGGTACGCCACAATCTGGGAAGGTTGTTATTACAGCTACAGGATTTACAGCATCATTAGTTCCTACGGTAGCTTCTAATTTAAATGGAGCTGCACAACTAAACAATGGGTCGGTTATTGTTATATAATACTCTCCTGCAATCAAGCCTGTAAAGGTTGTTGTCCCTGTTGGAGGTGTTCCTACCAATGTACCTCGTTGTGTTACAAGTAATTGATTTGTAACTTTATCATATAGAGAATACGAATAGTTTCCACTTCCTCCTGTTACATTAGATACTGTTATAGTACCATCATTACCTCCTTTACAAGTAACTGGAGTTGTTGTTGGTAAAGAACCTCCATTACCTATTTGAGTTGGAACAACTAACACAATTACATTGGTTGTTTGCTGACAACCTCCTGAATCTCTTACTTCAAGTGAATATGAAGCTGCATCAAGATTTTCATATCGTACTTGTGATGACCAACCTGTTATAGGTGTCCCATTTTTCAACAAACGATATTCATAAGGAGCACCCCAACCACCTGTTGCTGGTCCTGTTAAGGCTACTATACCATCATTATTTGAATTACCTGTACAATCTATTGATATTTTTTGCAATTCAGTAAGAGTTGCAACAATTGCATTATCAGGTTGGCGTATGTCAACTGTTGTAGTTACTTTACAACCTGTACTTGTTGCAGTTAATGTAATTTCATATGTTCCTGCCAATGACGCTGGTGGCGCACCTGGTATCGTAATTGCTGGTAATACAACTTGTCCTGTTATTGTATTTGAACCATTGTGTAATAATGTTGTGGCTCCTTGTCTTTTAACTTCATACGTATATCCATTAGTTCCTAACTCTCCTCCTACATTAAGGGTTATGTCTATCGTTGATGCTCCGTGACAAACAGGCTTAGCTGTTGCTGTAAGAGTTGGCAACTTAGCTGGTGCTACCGAATACGGAACTTCATACGTACAACCTGTATCTTTGTCAGTAATTTTTAGTTTGTATATTCCCGCACCCGATGCCAAAGGCAAGGTAAAGTGTGGTGGTACAGAACTTAATGGTGAAGGTCCCCCAGCTATTGTTCCTAACAATACAGGAGGTGATATTGCTCCCGCTGGGTTTTCAACAACATGTATCTCAAATCCTTGTACTGATGTTGTACTATTACGAGTAAATGAAATTTTCACTACTTCACCCATAGTACAAGTCATCGGTGTTTCTTGTTTTACTTCAATATCTTTTATTTTTGGCATTGTAGCTAACGGATACGTACCACTAGTTGCTCCTGGTACTCCTGTACATCCACTTGCATCAGTTACACGCCATTCGATATTTTGGTCTACTCCTATATCAGTAATAGTTACTCGATATGTTGCAGTAGGTGCGACTGGACCTCCTGTACCTGGTATATCTGCACTCCAAGTTTTACCTCCGTCTATTGAAAACTTATAAGGTGGTGTTCCTCCATTAACAACCAATATAAATTCTGTTTTATACTCTGTAGTGCCGGAAGGACTTACTGTATTGGCTGGATTTGTACAGCTAAAAGGCAATATTCCTGTAGGTCCTGTAAGAGGTGAAGCTGTTATGGCTGGTGGATTGTAAATTACCGTAGCAGTACTTACAGCTTCACAACCTCTTGCCGAAGCGACATTTACAAAGTAAGATGTTCCTGTTGGATGATTACCTCCTGCTAATCCTTCAAAAATAGCTCCTACATCTCCATTGGACCTATTAAAAGTTCTCGTCGGTTGTATTGTTATAGGCGCTGTTGAACTTCCTACACGT
The DNA here is from genome assembly GCF_026005215.1 of Capnocytophaga catalasegens. GTDB lineage: Bacteria > Bacteroidota > Bacteroidia > Flavobacteriales > Flavobacteriaceae > Capnocytophaga > Capnocytophaga catalasegens. The sequence continues at coordinate 48,513 of NZ_BPMA01000002.1, forward strand.
AGTCCTATGACATATGGACCTTGTACATTGTGTGCAGAAGGAATTGTTACTATAATTCTACCATCATTTGCACCAGCACAAGAAACATCAAATTTGTCAATCTTATATTTAGTAATATCTGGATCTTTGGCTTCATCTATGGTAACTATATGTTCTTTGGTATGACATTCAATATTTCCTGCTGTCCATAATGCTTTTCTTTCTCTATCTATAACATATACTTTATATGTTTTGTTATGGTCAAGAGAAAATGTTACTGTAGCAGTTGTTGCTGGTGGAGCTACATTAAACTCTGTTGCTGCAGAAGCTGCAATTACCGTAGCTCCAGCATTGTCTTTTACTTCATATTGATATTTACCTGAACCACTTGATACTGTAATAGTTACTTCTGCTTGCTTTGTTGTTCCTGTACACATTGCTGGTTTTGTTACCTGTACAGACGAGATAAACTCTGCAAATACAATAATTTTACTTGTTTTAGCAGCACTTTCGCAACCTGTTCCTTTATGACGAATACGTACATCTTTTTCATCATAGCCTGCTGGTACATTAAATGTATTGCTTGTTTGATAATTAGCTCCTCCATCTATTGAGTATTCATAATCCGTAACCGTAGTTGTTGGTGTTAGAGGTTCAATTCGTATTTGGTAAGGCAACGTACAATTATTAGTTACCACCACCTTAAATGTTGGCTGTGGTGCCACATTGGCTGTTACCGTAGTTGTTGCCTCACAACGATTACTATCAACTACACTTATATTAAATGTTACCGATGCAGGTGGTGCTGTCCAAAATGATGCATTAAAGTCTTGACGAGAAACGTTGATAATATTGCTATTGCTTATGATATCACGTCTTAAATTCGGGTTGGTTGAACGCAACAATCGATATACATACCCTGTTCCTGTCCCGTTTTGAGCAGTAACAGTAATCGTTGTTCCACTTGCGTTACAAGCTATATCCGTAGCTGTTGCTGTTGCTGTAATAGGTGTTCCTGATACATTTGGCATTTCAACCATTTGACTGGCTGATTTACATTGTGTTGTAATATCTGTTACTTCTATGTAATAACGGATATTTGGATTAGAAGGGATTCCTGTTATGTTTATTTTCATTCCATTATTAAAGGCAACATTACTACCACTTGTTGGCGCCACACTAGGTGTTGTTACGTTACTTTCTACTCCAGTTGTCAAATCAACTTGTTTTAGTTGCCAGTTGATTAACGTAGTTGTTGGCATGCCTCCTGTTAGAGTGAAATCTATTTGTCCTGTTGTTCCTGATGGCGGACACGGAGCAAATACTTCTGGTGAAGCAATAATACTTGGTTTTGGTATATTTGTATTTGTAAGGTCTATGGTAACCGAAGTATAACAATAGTCTGATGCTGTCGGTGTTGTTATATTTGTTGTTGTATAACGTGCCCAGATTACATACTGACGACCTGCGATAAGTCCGCCTGTTGGTTGATTACCTGCTGCACCAAACACATACGGATGACGATTGGTTGAGGTTGCTGTACCTGAGGTTGTCCAAGTGGTTGCATTACGCGAATCTAACGCATATTGTACATTGTAGTAGGTTACTGTACCTCCCATTTGTACAGGTACGCTATAACTAACACTACAATCGGCTGTACCTTTCTGTATCTGTGCTTGAGGATAAAGCACTTCTACACCACCAGAACGTTTGGTTGTATAATTACCAAGATTGGTAGCACACAACAGTGGATAATTAGCTGTTCCTGCATTGGTCGGTGTTGTTCCCGGTTTGAAACGTCCCATCATAGGTTTTACGGTAGTTCCTTCGGCAATATTGATAAATTCATTACTTGTTTGCCAAGTAACACCTCCATCTTTACTATATAAATATACATAGACTTCACCATTTTGATTATTGGGTGTTACATCAACATTGTCTATTTTGAAACCTAAATCTGCCTGCAAAGGATTACAAGCTGCCGGAGTTCGATTTACATCGGTTATTTTAACATCTAATTTAGGGTCTTTAATAGTTATTGTTCTATCTTTTGAACAAACATTAGCTGCTGTTCGTTTTCCTGCTGAGGCATCATCAGCACTCCATACACCAATCCAATATGTTCCGGCTGGTAGTGCATTTGCTTGTACATTACGCCCATTAGAATTGTTAAATTCTTGTATGAGTGTACCTGTCGAGTTATTTTCTCGTATTTCAATAAAGTAATTTGGTTCTCCAGTGGTAATATTGATTATAACATTACCTGTTCCTCCTGCACAATATGGATCGGTTATTTTCAAAGCATTTGACAAGTCAAGGTCAGAACGACTTGTAACTTGTTGAGTGCCCAATTTTTCTTCACACTGAGTAAGAGTTTTGTCTCGTACCCAAACCTCTACTACATAGTTTCCATTATTTGGCAAAACAAATGTATTAGAAGCCCCATATGTTTTTGCTCCCGAATTGATAACAAAAGCATACTCATAGTTAGCAGCGGTACCGCTACCACCACTGATTATAGTTGCAGTAATGCTACCTGGGTTCTGAGTACCATTACAAGTAAATGGATTAAAGAATCCAGTTATAGAGCCTACAAAACGACTATGCACTATCACTTCTTTTTCAACAAAACAACCAAACTGGTCTGTAGCCTTTATTGTCCATTGCCCTGGTGTTATATTTGTAAATATATTACTTGCATTAGGTACATACTGATTAGTAGAGCTTATTGCTCCTTGTTTTATACTATATGTATAGGTTGCTCCTGTATTATTAGGATGTGTTGTTACAGTCACTGTCAATTGAGAACCTGTGTTCGATGGACAATTTTGTTGTATATCCATTGTAGGAGCTTGACGTTGACGTAGATCAAAAGTTACACTCTTACGTGAAGTTGCTGTATTACAACCTCTTGTATCTTTCACCGTAATAGTATATATACCTGCAGAAGGTAAAGTTACATAGCCTTGTGCATCGGCTATAATTGGAGTTGCCAAGCCTCCTCCTGATACTTCATATGTATAAGGTCCTGTACCTCCTGTAACTGTCAGAATATCTGTTACTTTGATAGTTTTGGAGGTTTCTGTACAGCTTAAATAATCTATCAGACCAGAACCTTTGGGCGTAACAACAAGTTCATTGGGTTGTTTTATTGTAAAAGTAAGGTCTGCCGGGGTACATACTTGTCCGTTAAGTGTATAGCGTAGTTTAAGGGTGTAGTTACCTGGTGCTAATCCAGTAATTTCTAAATTACCCGAAGTAGCTGTTTGCCAAGCTCCCACGGTTCCAATACCATACGCATACTGATAAGACCCTGTAAAGTTGCTTATCTGTACTTGATATTTTCCATCGCTTGCTCCGTGACAAGTTACATCAGTTACCTTAGGAGTAGTACCTGGAGTTACACCAAAGGCTTTTCCTGCCTCTACAACGAAAGGAATATCTACATAGCTATCGCATATTGTAGGTTCTTGATATACATATATATCATCAACCGCCAAGTCATTACCATTGGTTACAGGACTCATACTTACAACTTCGATACGTAATGACGTAGAGGCTACAACTGGTAAGATTCCTGAAAACTCATGCCATGCATTGGGATCTTTTCCATTTACTGGAATATTTCCAGAGTCTTGTTCTGCCAAAATAGCATTGGTATTTTTATCACGAACTCTTATACGGAAAAGAGGAGGTCCACAACTTGTACAATGACACAAGTTATATACATACATACTATACTTAATCGGTTGATTAGGTAATGCATCATCTACTTCTTTAAAATAGATAGGATTATTAAAACCAATACTTCCTACATTCATTGCCAAATAACGTCCCTGAGGCAAACCTGTATGGTCATTAGGGGTTGTCCAACAACCATTACCTAGTACATTATCCTGATTAGCAGCAGAAGTAATTATATAATCCCCATCATTTATAAAATGTCCTACTCCGCTTGTAGAACCACAATGATATGCAGGATATACATTAGGATTGCATGTATTTTGTCCCTGTCCAAAATCTTCACGTATCAATACGTGTGGATTGGGAGAACTAACTGGTTTAAAATATACCCGTTTGGTATGTGTACCCACTGCATAAGGGGGTGTTACCGTATATGGAGTGGTTCTTATCCAGGTAGCTTTATTATCATACGAATATTGATAAACTGGTGTAGTAGGTGTAGTTACTACAAGAGAACCTTTCCCATCACAACCATACACTATATTATGAGTAAGTGATGGAGCTGGTAGTGGTGGATCAACGGTAATGGTATAAGTAACTACACAATTAGGATTTTTACCTCGTACTTGTATAGTATGTGTACCAGGAGCCACATTGGTAAAGTTTTTATTTGTTGTCCAATTTCCTCCATCCAGTTTATATTCATACGGATTTGTTGAATTGATAGGCTCTCCTCCTGAAGCATTTGCCACACGAATATCTGCACCCGCAGGTGGGTTGGCACATGCCAACTTGGTAACTCCAACAAATGCTTTGATAGGTCCTCCACCTTCGTCAATGGTAACCTCAATAGGTTTTTGATCTTGTGGAATAGGATCAGGTGGTACTAAAGCACCTCCAGGACCAGGTATTAAACGAATATCTTCGGGATAATAACATGTAGTTGTTCCTACGGTATAAGATACACGTGTTTGGTAATCACCCGTAGAAAGCCCTGTAAATTTATTATGAGTTTGATACGTTTGCCAAGCACCCCAAGTATTAGTTCCTGTTTTCTTACGAATACTATACTTAATATCATACTTAGTTGCCAATGCTGGGTTATTAAGAGTAAGAGTAATCGTTCCTGCTGTAAGATCACAATCAGCAGGTGTAGATGTAGCAGTAAATTTAGGTTTTTCTATTTCTTTAACTTCTATATCTACTTTATTACCACAATTATTAGCATCAACTACTTGTACACGATACTGCTCAGATGTTTGTCCTGCTGTCCAAGCATCTTCTATAGTAATGGTATAGCTAATGCGTGGAAAGGTTTTTCCTCCAACAGTTACATTACTACGTCCTGTTTCTTGCCAGGTAACTTTATTAGCATCAATAAGCGTTGTCGTTCCTTTATACACTACAAAAGAATACCCTCCCGAAGGCAATAATTCTCCTCCTTGTACAGAAATATTTACTTTACGTTCACTAACACCTGCATCACATGTAAGAGTAGGAACTCCTGCCCCTGTTATAATAAGCCCAGGTAATTCATCAAGAGTTACATTTTTAGAAACGGAACAATTTCCATTTCCTGCGGGAGTAGTAAGTGTAATGCTATATGTGCCTTTGGGTAAGGTAGTCAATATATTATGTTGTGTTGCATCAAGATGACTATCACGTATATCATTATATTGTGTAACTACTGCACTTGTTGCTGTATTTATTATTTTAATAGTATAAGGTGTTGGTATTTTGTTAGAAACCTGTACGCGAATTTCGCCGGTATTTTTGTTGGTTTCTGGGCAATTTACATTTTTAGGTATTATAGTAAGTTCTGTATTAACATCTACTTTTTCAACAGTTACTTCATTTTCATATTCACAGACATTTTTTTGGAAACGTGGATCTACTTTGGGACGAATATATATTTTATAAAGTCCTGCATCAGCAATTCCAGTGTGTTTTACAGAAGTTTGCCCCGCAGGAACATCTGTCCAATCTTTAATAACTTGTGTCCCTTTTACTATTTTATATTGATTATTTCCTCTTGGAATATTACTAATAGTTATCTCTCCTTGTTCATTACACAATATATTTTTAGCTATTACATTATAATTATAATCATTTTTGTAAGCACGGAAATAGTAATATTGCTGACAAGAAACACCATTGGCATCTGTAAAAGTAACTTCTACTGCATATTCAGTACCTGTTGCACTAGCTTGTGTTAAATTATAAACACTTCCTGTATGTAATAATTGAAATTGAGATCGATTTGCATTAGTCATTGCTACCGGACATGAAGCTGTTGGTGAAGCTGTTCCAGTATATCTGAACCATTTAACATTATTATTACCAAACGAGGTAAGATTTATCTGCTTACTCTGATTACCACACAAATACATCTGTACATATGCTTTTCCGTCATTAGCACATGTGGTAATATTGGTTGCATAAGGTATCAATGGATTATTTGCTTGTGAACCAAAATAGGTTACATTGAAAGTTTCTGTCAAACTATTTTGACAATAGGCTTGTGCTGGTAATACCGTTTTGGTAACTACATACGTACCGGGGGCAGTTACATTAAGAGTTCGTTGTGTTCCCAACACATTTGTATCTCCTTGTTTTGTCCAACGATAGGTAGCATAACCTGCTCCTGCTGTAAGAGTAGTTTCTGTACCACATAGCGTTATTTGTTGTGGTTGATTACATGTTGGATCTACTATCAAAAAATTAGTTGGTGAAGGATCTTTAGCACAATTCCCTATACCATTATAACTTCCTATTTTACTTTCAGTAGTAACTCCATTTTTAACATCTAAAGCTGCTTTATATATAATTTCAGCTTGATTTTTGATTTCGTTAGAACATACATCACGAATGGATTTACAATCAGGAATAACTTTTACATTAATAACAATAGGCTTTCCATAGTTACCTTGCCCCCCTTGTTTTAAAAGATTATCAGCTATTTTAAAAGTTATTTTCTTACGTTGTGCTCCATTGATAATAACATCTTCTATCTTATCAAAAGTAATTCCATTGGGTAAGGGTTGTTCAAAATTTGTATAATTAACATTAGCAGGTAAAATATCTTCTAAACGCGCTTGTACAGCATCATCATTTCCTACATTTTTAAACTCTAATTCATAGCGAAGTTGTTGTCCGAAAGTAACACTTTTATTGGTAAAATCTGTCCAATTACCACTCGCGTTAAGTCCCTTAAGCCCTTTACGTAACTCAATAGTAGGAGCTATTGTTTCTACCGAGAAAGCTAACGTTTGAATATAATATACATCACCATTAGTTCCCAATTCTAATTCGGCAGAAGTGGCATTATTAGTAATAACATTATTATTAGGATTAGGGAGTTCATATACATCAATATCCCAACCCAATGTATTACGAGAGTTAGGTTTACGATCCTGTACATATTGCCCATTAAGTGTAATACTTGAATCGAAAAAGTTATCCTTTGCATTAGGCAATGAAAAATTACCTTGTAAAACATTATTAATTTTAAAATAGTCTCTTACCAAATTTATATCTCCTTCAAGTGTCTGAACACCTATACGAGCTTTTACAGGACCTTTAGGAATACTCTGAAAACCAGAAATTGTATATCTTTGCCCTTGTTTAATAAATCCTTTATAGATAGTAATTTTCTTACTTAATACTGATGGATCGGAATCTTCATACACTAAAATAATTGACCAACCTCCTGAAATATTATAATTATCAGCAGGTGTTCCTGCCACGTCTGCTACCCAATATTCACCATCAAGGTTCGCAGACATTAAATTAGTAATATCAGCAAAACTATCATAATAATTCCCCGTACTATTACCATATTTTTGTACTGATGAAGCCGTTACAGTACGATATGTTGATGCACCAGGTATTTTTAATTTTACAGTATTCTCTCTTCCAGTAAGACGACCATTCTCATAATAACTCGTCCAAGTCAAATACGCTTTCTTAACTCGAACGCATGCACTATTGACAGAAGGTACTCTTAAGGTAGCACTACTTGATTGGAAAGTACTCCCATCAGTATCTGCATCTATGAATGTCATAGGAAAACCATATCCATTACTGGAATTTCCATCATATTTTTCACCTCTGTAACTTAATGTATTATTTCCTATGATAATAAAATCTCCTTTTAAACTGGCTCCTCCATTATCGTAAAGAACCTTTAGCGGAGTTTGGGCATATCCACCAAAAATCATCCCAAAAAATAGGGCAACCCATAAACGAAATTTAACTTTTGCTACTTGCATAGTTTAATCTTAATTTTATTTTTTGTTTTATTTTTCTTTTCAGCTTTTTAAACTTTGTTAATTTATAACAAATGATAATACTTTATATTTGAAAACAAATTATAAAAATTGGTTCAAATACAATTTGTTTTTGTATATTTATTTTATATATAACTCATTGATTTTCTTTTTTTAACAAAAATAAACATTCTAAAAACAATTATACGGGGCAAATATACTAACAATTTGTTTAAAAAAACAATCTTTTAACAAAAATATTTAATAACATTTTTTGTTAATTACTTTTTAAACTTTTTCCTTTCAAAAAGAAATTCTTCAAAATACGGAATGTTTTTTGAATGTCTATTTCTAATATCGAAGTTTTCCTATCAAAGAAAACTAATTTCCTACGTGCAGTATCCAAATATTTCCAGTATTAAAGTCTGGATTAAACATATTTTTACCATGAATAGCTTCTGCTGCTTCTCTACTAAGAGCAGCTCCGCCTACATACACATAAGTAAAGTTTGTTTTCGGATGTACAAAACCTGCTACTTGATATTTTTTACGTAATTCCTGAATATAACGGAATGCATTACGTGGATCTCGGAATACTCCGACAACAACATAGTGACCTGGCGGTATTTTATCGCTGGCTATATTTTGTACTCGTATTACTGGTTCTACCTTAGGTGGCTCTTCTACTTTATCTACTTTGGGTGGTGGCGGTGTAGGTGTAGTTTTAGGTACAGTATCTTTGACCACAGGTGGTGTAATTTGTTTTCGAGCATCTGTTCTTCTACTTTCTATGCGTTGACGTGCTTTTTCACGAGCCTTTTGTCGTTGTGCCTGTTGTTTTTCACGAGAAAGTCTAGATGCTTTTTGTCTATCTCCTCCAAATTGTCCATTGATATGCACTCCCCAAGTATGTCCCAATTGTTTAATTTTTGCCCCTGCTCCATTTTCATATTCAAATCCTATACTCAATATATCGTTAATATGAAAACCTACACCTGCAAAAACACCATATTTTTGGGTATAACCCAGATAGGTCCAACCCAAACGAGGCAGGTCAACAGCTACATTACCCGTCATATTCAACTGATCTTGTTCTTTAGTTGCTCGAAACATAACTTGCCAATGTCCATCTTCAAGAATACTACTATTAGAATCATACATTGAACGATACATCAAATGTCCTGTAAAAGTTTTGTCTGCAAAAGCGGTCATTGCTTTACTATCAGCAAAAGAATAATCAAACAAATTTTCGGCAGTAACTCCCACATGAAAGGAACTTCGAGTAAGATCACCAAAATTAAAATCAAATCCTGGTTGAGCTGTTAATCCAAATGTTTTTTTGAAGTTAAAAAGAGGATCATTAGGTGCGTTAATTATTACTCGATTTTCATCAATCCCACTATACATAGGTATAACGTTTAAACCTAAGCGCAATCCCATATTATCGGAAAATTGCACATAATGTCCATAATTAAGTACAATACCCGTATTGGACATAATTCCTGCATTGCGTCTGTATACAAAAGCGTTGGCAGAACTTATTTCGTTCCAATTGATTCCGTACGAAAGTCCCATTAAGTTAAAGTTATCATTTTTAAACCCAGACCATTGTTGTCTATAATACAATCCCGCATTCTGTTCCTGAAAACCCAATAAGGGAAAGGCCGGGTTTGCCAAAAAGGTATTAAACTTAACAGATGAATGTGTTGGCATCTGATAAGGTAGATAAAATGATGCATCCTGGGCAAAAATATTCGCCCAGAATAGCATCATCAACCCCAAATAAATTCTTTTTAACATAATTCTTTTAATTATACCTTATCCTATTGATTTACAACAAAATAAGATTTGTTTTCATAAATGTGTTTATTTCTAATTTCTTTCTAATAAAATCCTATTTATACAGAAATCTACAATTAGTTAAGTACCGTGATTGTACCTTGTGCTTCGATTTGTCCTCCTTTTTCAATCACATAGAAGAAAATATTGGCTCGTCCTTTATTTTCTGTTCGCAACGATAAGGGAGGCCAGTCGCCTTTGTACGATTTTTGTTCTAAAACTTTTTTACCAGTTTGTGCATATATAGTAACGGTATATTGTGCATTGTTCATATATTGCTCTGGAAGTACCCATTTGTTGTTGGCATCTTCGGAAGAACTCATAATTACAATATTAGGTATTTTATCTATTTTAATAGCTTTTACATTGAAAATGATTTTTTCATCAATATATGTTTTGGTTTGTGTTGTCGAATTAACCACATAGGTTTTGAGTATATAATTTCCTTCTTTAGTTAATCGGAACGAATTAGTTTCTTTATCCACAACGCCATCTTCTGGCACTACTTCATAACCATCAAAAGCACCTTTCATATCAATACGAGCACCTACTCCTTCTATAATTTCGATTTTAAAAGCAACTATGGAGAGGTCTTGTGGTACATCTTTGATACGTAATTCGTCTAAACCATATTTTTTAAACTCAATATCTCGAGTAATTGAGCAATTTGGATCATCTTTAAGCGAAACTTTTAGTCGATATAGGCCCAAAGCATTTTTATATCCAGCAGAATTTACATCTTTTGTATCTGTGGTTACCTCCAAAGTAGGATTATTAGCTCCTTGTATTTCTTCTTCTCTTCCTGACACAATTTTATACCATTGATAATTAAAATCAGTACTTGTTTCGGAAGATTCTAATTTCAAAGGTTTGTTAGGTTCTAAAAGCCATACATTATTTCCAGAAGAAAGTTGAAAACCTGTTTCAGGTTTTTTAATAGCAATTTCTGTATGTTTTACTTCGTTGGAATATGTATTGCCTCCATTAAGTTGGACGCGATATTCACCACTTCCTGACGAAATTGTTATAAACGATTTTGTTTCACCAGCAATATCAATTTTATCTTTTTGCCACTGAAATGTAAAATATTGGTAATCAACACTTTCTACAACAGTTTGTTTATTATTATTCAAATGAGCTATAATTTTTTTAACATTGACTGTATTTTCACAAAGACGATACTCAACCTCTACATCGTAGTGTGTAGCTTCAGAAATTTCTCGTTTATCCAAAGGAATTGAAGAATTACAACCTCCAGTTTGAGTTACTACGGCATGATACGCTCCTTTTTCTGTTACATTATACGATGTACCTGTAGCATTAGTTATAACATTTCCATCTTTATACCATTGTACTGTATATTGTGCATTGTCTGGTATAATACGAAGTTCTAATTTAATCTCTTTTCCTCTATTGGGATAATAAATCTTATTGGTTATTTCAGCTTTTTTAGCTTGTTTTTGAATAGATGTTAGCTTATCATCTATATCAATATTATAAAAATCAAGATATTCTGCTCGGAACGGATCTTTTTCAATACGTACCGAAGAAGAAGTAACAGGACAACCTACCATAGGCGTTATCTCTACTTTGTACAAACCGAACTCAGAGGCAACATATGTATATTTGCCTTGCCCACTTGCACTCGTTATTTCTTTATCATCTTTAAACCATTTATAAGTCGCATTATTATCTTTAACCGAAGCAGTAAGCGTATGAGTTGTCCCCACACAAATAGATACTACCGGATTTCCTTCTATTTTGATATAATCAGCATCATAGAGTTTAACATCTAGTTCATTAGAATCAGTAATTGTTCCTGAAAAACTTGCCAACGTTGTTTTTACTTTGTATTTGCCATTTTGGCTGGCTCCTGTAAGTGTTAATGTTTTTCCTGTTTGTCCTGACGAGGTAGCATCTTTTTCCCAACTAAATGTAAAGAGGTCAAAATCAGATGCATTAACGGCTATTGATTGTCCTGCTGCTGTTTGTGCCTCTATTTTAGCTACTTGAAGCGTTACTTTGTCATACTTACAATCTTGATAAGCACTCTGATACGAAATTTCAATTTTGAAACTTGTAGGTGTTTCTATTTTTATTTTATCTGTTTCCTTCGTTACAGAACATTCGTCTTGAGAGGTAACTTTGGCATAATATTCTCCTGCTTCGGTAACGGTAAGTTGTGCTGAATTTTGTCCTGTCATTTTTGTACCATCTTTATACCATTCATATTTGGGAGAAACCGCTGTGGTAGTAACTCCAATAACTTTCGACTTACCAGGCAAAAGCACGGTACCACTAGGAGCTGTAATAGTTGTTGTAAAACCATCTTTTAAAGTAAGAGTTACATTAGCTGATTTAAGCATACATGTAGGATCATTTCCCATTTCTACACGATACACACCTGCTACATTACCTGTTGCTGAGGTTGTATAGCTTGTTTTCCCTATTCCTTCATCTATTTTCTGATTATCTTTATACCATATATAATTAGAGTTTGTTTCTTTTATGCTTGCTGTAAAAGTATGGGGTTTGCCTGAACACACATTTATATTGGCTGCTCCTTCGATACTAAGGGTTTGGGTACCTCGCATAGAAACTGTAATTGTTGGAGACATCGTAGCTTGCCCTAATGTTTCACAGTTTCCATAATTTACTTGTACTTTATATCTTCCAGATTGAGTAACAGTTAATGTATGAGATGTTTGGTTAGGAATTACAGCATCGTCTTTATACCATATATAAGCATTTGCTGTTTTATTATCTACTGAAATTTGACGAGAACCTCCACTACATAGTTCAACATTTTGATTATTATTCAATTTCAAATTAGTTGTAATAGAAGCATAATGAGCTTCAAAAGCCTTAGATTCTGACGAAGTTATACTACTATTAGATGATCTTACTCTAATTTTATAAGCAGCTCCATTCAACGTAGTAGGAACATTTGCAAAAATTATCTTTATATTATTTCTATCATTCTTTGCGTCCCTCCATTGAATACTACCTAATTGAGTTGGAGAAGAAAAATCTCCTGTTGGAGAAGATAATTCTGCAATCAAAGTATCTGTATCTGTTAAACTTGTAATTGCACCTGTAATTTTAAATGTTACGCCATAATGATTTTGTCCTGTAAAACTAGACGATATACACATTCTATCATAAGTACTAGAGTCTTTTGTCTTTAATTGCAAATCTGTAATATTCTGCCCATACCCTTGTTGCAAAAAACAAAAAAAGAGTATTATACCTATTATATTTTGCCATTTTTTCCACATAGTAGTTTTATTTTTTATAGTAAAAATATCTATTTTTAACATATTATTTTGTTTTGCTTAGCATATACAATTTTCAAAGGCAAATATATAAAAGTTTTTTTATATACAAATAGTTTTTTAAAAAAAGTTACAAATTTCTAAATTTTACAATTTCATTTTACATTTATTGAAAAAATAAAATATCTTAAAATCCTTGTAAAATAAGAGATTTCAAAGTTATTTTATTTGAAAATAAAACAAAAAAAAGTTATCAACACTTATGAACAATTGGCTGTTAATAATTTTTTATTCTCTATTTTTTCAATTTAGTTTTTCGAAACATCCTTTTTAGTAAGGATAATGACATACTATTTTTTTCAATATTTACACATTTTTACATAAAATCTGTTTAAATTTTTAGTTTTTATGCAATTTAACACAATATCAAACTAAATAAAATCGTAAAAGTAAGTATGTGCTGAATCTCTTAAATTTTATTTCTTGATTTTTGTCAAAACGATAAAAACATCGTCTTTACCCTATCTAATACGCTAAAGCTTCATTATATTTTCACAATACTATTTTTTTAAAATTGATGAGAAAATCCAGTAGATAAAAAGAATTTATTTTCACTATTATATATAGAATGTCCCAAACATATATCTATCTGCCAAGTATCTGTTAGTAAATACATAACTCCTATATCTATATTATGATCTGGATTAGCTTCCTTTGAAAAATTTGCAAAATACTCTACAAATAAATTAAGTGAATTTATGGGTGTATAATTTAATTCTGAAGTAATTAAATATGTATTAAATTGATTGATTAGTCCAAAATTTCCTACAAAAGATAACTTATTTATCAGTTCATATTCAAATGAAGATACTATTTCTACCGAAAGTTTTCTTTCAGGATAAATACTATAATTTGCATATCCAACTAAAGTAATTGCAGGTAATAATTCTTTTCCATTAGTTATACGCTGCTTTGCACTTAATACAACTCCATCTAATTCTATTATATGTTTATATTTTGAAAATAATGTTTCTAAACGGAGTTCTGTATGTTGTAATATTCCATATCTAAACATCAAATCATTTGTTATATTTTCTTTATTAAATATTAAACCCTCTTCTATTTGAAGTATTTTTTTAGGTAATATATATGTACCTTCACTCTGATCAGGTCTATCTGTATTGATAACTCCTAACTCTTGTCCTTGTATTTTGAAAAAAATAAAAATTATTAGTAAAAATATCCTTTTCATCTATTTTTTTAATAATTATTATATATAAAAAATATCTATTTTAAAATAATAATAACTTACTTTAAAAAAATATTTCTTTTTAATTTTTTAATAAACAATAACAACTAATTATTATCTTTTATCATTGATACCAAATTCTTTCCAAAGAGATTGATCTATAGAAAGTTTTACTACTTTTTTAGCTTCACTCATTTTTGATTGAATTTTTTCAACAATTTCATTAAAAGATTTTGTTTTATTTTTAAGCTCTGCTTTTAATTTTTCTTGTTGATTATTTTCTTCAATAGCTTCTACTAATAGTTTCTCTAATTCTTCAATAAAATCAGACTCTAATCCTCTTTTTGATACTTCTTTTAGATTATTTTTTAATCCTGAATTCATCAAATTTCCTTGTGATACAAGTTCTGCAAAACTCTTTCTTACTTTTGCCATAATTATTTTATTTTTAAAATTAAATTTTTATTTATTATATTTTTTTTGCAAAGATATAAAATTTATTCAAAATATAAATTTTTTAATGTATCTCCGTAATCACTAATAAAAAAATCTATTTGCCAAAAAATAGAATTCAAAAATAAAAAATACCATTGAAAATAAGATAATTATATTTTATGTTTTTGGTAAATTACCACAATGAAAATTATTTATTACACTAACCGGATATACAATATTTTTTAATTTATTTTTTTATTTTAAATACTATTTTTATTTTTAAAATTATATATTATTATTGTATATCTACATAAATAGATAGAATATATAAATAAAAAAATTGAGGAAACTATCCTCAATTTATAATTTAATATCCTCAACTTTAAGGAAATTATCCTCAATATAATTTTTATACTCCTCAATATTGAGGAATAATTCCTCAACTTATATTTTTTATTCCTCAATATAAAAAATTATTATATTCACTTATTTTTTATTCTAAAAAAGATATATAAACAAAAAAACATTTCAAAAAATATATTTTGAAATGTTTTTTTATTAAAAATAAAATTATCTCACCAATTTTTTATATTTGATTCTAGTAGGTGTAACCTCTTTTCCGAGTCTTTTGCGTTTGTTTTCTTCGTATTCGGAGAAACTTCCTTCAAAAAAATACACCTGAGAATCTCCTTCAAACGCCAAAATGTGTGTACAAATCCTATCTAAGAACCATCTATCGTGCGAGATGACTACTGCACACCCAGCAAAGTTCTCCAAGCCCTCTTCTAAGGCTCTGAGGGTATTAACATCAAGGTCATTGGTAGGCTCATCGAGTAAAAGGACGTTGCCTTCCTCTTTTAGGGTCATAGCAAGGTGCAAACGGTTACGTTCTCCTCCTGAAAGGGTAGCAACTTTCTTATTTTGGTCGCTTCCACTGAAATTAAATCGGCTGAGGTAGGCTCTGGAATTTACTTGATGTCCTCCCATAAGGATAAGGTCTTGTCCGTCAGAGAAATTTTCCCAAATAGATTTATTTGGGTCGATATTTTTATGCGTTTGGTCTACATAAGCGATTTTGACTGTGTCTCCAATGCTGAATTCTCCTGCATCGGGCTTTTCTTCTCCCATAATCATACGGAAAATAGTAGATTTACCTGCTCCATTAGGTCCAATAACCCCAACAATTCCTGCTTGTGGAAGTACAAAATTAAGATTATCATACAAAAGTTTATCCCCAAAGGCTTTAGCTACTCCTTTTGCTTCAATAACATTTGTTCCTAAGCGAGGACCATTCGGGATATAGATTTCGAGTTTCTCATCTAACTGTTTTTGGTCTTCATTTAAGAGTCTATCATAGTTTTGCAAACGTGCTTTTTGCTTTGTTTGGCGTCCTTTTGCTCCTTGACGTACCCATTCTAACTCTCTTTCAAGGATTTTTCTTCGTTTGGAAGCCGATTTTTCTTCTTGCTCCAATCGTTTTGCCTTTTGGTCAAGCCAAGAAGAGTAATTTCCTTTCCAAGGAATGCCTTCACCTCGGTCAAGTTCCAAAATCCAACCTGCAACATTGTCCAAAAAGTATCGGTCGTGGGTTACAGCGATTACAGTTCCTGCATATTGTTGTAAATGTTGCTCTAACCATAGCACAGATTCAGCATCAAGGTGGTTAGTAGGCTCATCAAGGAGCAAAACATCAGGATTTTGGAGTAATAATCGGCAAAGAGCAACGCGTCTTCGCTCTCCTCCCGATAAAACTTTGATAGGAGTGTCCGCTTCGGGGGTTCTTAGTGCGTCCATTGCTATTTCGAGCTTATTATCTATCTCCCAAGCCCCTGCAGCATCTATTTTATCCTGCAATTCGGCTTGTTTGTCCATCAATTTTTGCATTTTGTCGGGGTCAGAATAGACTTCTTCCAAGCCAAACATATCATTTATCTTGTTAAATTCGTCTAATAAGGCGATAGTTTGGGCTGCTCCCTCACGAACTACCTCTATTACGGTTTTGTTTTCGTCCAATTGGGGTTCTTGTTCCAAATATCCCACCGTATAACCGGGTGCGAAGACTACTTCCCCTTGATGATTCTTATCAACTCCGGCAATTATCTTCAAAAGAGAGGATTTTCCAGAGCCATTAAGCCCTAAAATACCTATTTTTGCTCCATAAAAGAAGCTAAGGTAAATATCTTTAAGTACTTGTTTATTAGTTGAAGCGTAAGTTTTGCTTACTTTCGACATCGAAAATATTACTTTCTTATCGTCTGACATTTTTTGTTAGTTTTAAACTTTTATAATTCTATTTTAAGATGATTTTATTCGTTAAAATTTGCAATCAAAATTAACCACAAATGAACACAAATATTTTTTTGATAAAAATATTAGCAAAATCTGTAATAAACTTTTTTATTGTCTATCAATGCTACTGATTTTTTCAATCAATTCTTGCACACTTTCATCAATGGATTTATGAGCTGTATCAATCACAATTCGGCTTTCTTCCCAAGGAGTGTATTTATATTTTTCGATTTCTTCCCAAGTAGGTAATTTCAAATTTGGAATATCTACTTTTCGTTGAGCTACACGTTTTTTATGTTCTTGAATATCAGAACATAAAACTTCTATATTTACCAAAAAACTATCGGTTGTGAGTGCGACATTTTTCCATTCTTCACGAGTCAATTCGATAGGGTTACAACAATCAATCACCACATTTTGTTGTAAATTTAGATTATCAGTAGCGATTTTGTAAGCCAAACGATAGCCTTCTCCTTGCACATCAAAAGAGCATAAATCCCTGATAGCCTGTTCGATAGTGTCTATTCTTAAATAATTAGCTTTGTATTTTTTTACGACAAATTGAGCAAGTGTAGATTTCCCGGAAGCTGGCAATCCTGAAAAAACAAACAACTTCGTTTTTTGCATTTTTAGGTATTTTTTTACAAAATTTCTGGTTATTACAACTTAAATAGTTGCTTCCATTAGCCTTTTGATGGTTTCAATATCTGAAATGGGGCGTACATTTTCATTCAAAAACTGCATTGAGTTCATTGAAAAAGGCATATTCCCTGCTGTTTTTTCAAAAATAGTTGCTGAAAAATGTATCTCGTTAAATCCTGCATTTTTTATTTCCTGAATATTCTGTGAATTGATACCTCCACCAGGCATTATAGACGGAAAACCTCCTGCTATTTCATTAAGTTTTTTTAACAGTGAGAGCCCTTCAATAGCGCTTTTTTTCTGTCCAGAAGACAAAATTCGTTTCACTCCCAAATTTTTTAATATCTCAATGGCTTCTTCGGGATTAGGCGTACAATCAAACGCTCTATGATAAATAAAATCCATATCGCCGGCAACCTCAATGAGTTTTTGGGTTCGCTCTACATCTATACGGCCATCTTTGTGCAATACGCCTGTGACTACACCATCACAATTAAGTTCTCGACAAAATTTTATATCACGTAACATCACATCAAATTCTGAGTCAGAATACGTAAAATCACCACTTCTGGGGCGTATCAGCACACAATTACTTATGGATAATTCATCCATAACTTTACTAATTAGTCCATAACTTGGGGTAATTCCTCCTACTCCCAATTCGGTACATAATTCTATTCGTTGAGCTCCTGCTAATTGAGCATTTCTTGCGGATTCAAACGAACTTGCACATACTTCAAATATCATAGTAATTTATTTTGAGCCACAAAAATACAAATTTTCTAAATCAAAAATATACTAATTGATACTTTTTTCATAACTTTGTATTTTCTATCTCGAATTTTCTTGAAAATGGAAACAAAAATACATTCTTTTTCATACAAAAAATACGATAACATAAACGATTTACCTACTGATTTGCAAACACTTATGCTCGAAGCTATTAAGATAAGAAATCAAGCCTATGTTCCTTATTCTTCTTTTGCTGTAGGCGTTGCTATTCTGCTTGACAATGGGGAAATCATAACTGGAAATAATCAGGAAAATGCTGCTTTTCCTTCAGGTACATGTGCTGAAAGAGTTGCTATTTTCTATGCAATGGCACAATATCCCAAAGCTAAGATTATGAAAATAGCTATTACAGGAACAAATATTAACTTTCCTAAAAATGAACCTGTTACTCCTTGTGGCAATTGCAGACAAGCCATTCTAGAATACGAATCCGTAAAAAAACAACCTATTGAAATACTTTGTATGGGTGCCACAGGTGAAGTTTTGGTGGTTTCGTCAGTAAAAGATTTTTTACCTTTTTGTTTTGATGAATTTTAATAATACATAAACATCTGTATTTCAACAACTTGAATAATAAAAATAATTTTTAATATATCTTTTGTTGGTAGATATTAGTATTTTTATCTATTTTTACACTCCAAAAAATAAAAAATTATCGTGAATAATCCGTTAGAACAATATAATCGTAGAAAGTTAATATCATCGTATTTCTCTGTTACTCTGAGTATTACACTTGTACTTTTTTTGTTGGGAGCCTTAGGATTTTTGGTACTCAACACTCAAAACATAACCAATAGCTTCAAAGAACAAATGTTAATTACAATATTCTTAAAAAATGAAGCCAAAGATGCTGATATTGAACAACTTCAAAAAACACTTTCGGTTGCCGAATATAGCAAATCTGTACATTTTATTTCCAAAGAAAAAGCTGCTGAAGTGTATAGCGAGGAATTGGGCGAGGATTTCGTTAGTTTTATAGGAGATAATCCTTTGCGAAATTCATTTGACTTGCATTTGAAAGCCGATTATGTAAATCCGCAACAAATAGTTGAAATTGCAGAAAATATTACTCAAAATCCATCTGTTTCAGAGGTATCTTACGATAAACCTATGATAGCCAAAATTCACGATAATATTAGTAAAATCAGTGTAATTATTCTCAGTATTTCGGGTATTTTTACTTTAGTCGCTATTCTGCTAATCAATTCTTCTATTCGACTTTCTGTATACTCTAAACGATTCATTATCAAAACAATGCAACTTGTAGGAGCTACTAAGAATTTCATCAGAAAACCTTTTATTTTGACTAATATTATGTTAGGAATTATTGGAGCTATTCTGGCATGTGGAGCGCTTTTTGTTTGTCTTTACTATGTTAATTTATATCTTCCTGATTTACAACTATTTAGCAATACCCAAAATTTTAGTATTGTATTTGGGGGGCTTTTCTTGCTGGGAATTTTCATTAGCTGGTTTAGCACATTTTTTGCAGCACAACGTTTTTTGAATTTGCATACAGACGATTTATATATTTAACAAAAATTTCTTAATAATGAAACAAGATTTTATTTTTAAAAAGAAAAACTATATTTTTATGCTTATTGGATTGTTTTTCATTGGGTTAGGTTTCATTCTAATGAGTGGAGGTGGAAGCGATAATCCCAATGTTTTCAATCCAGATATTTTCAATTTCAGGCGGCTTACTTTGGCTCCAACTTTAGTTCTTTTGGGATTCGCCATCGAAGTCTATGCTATTATGCTTAATGCTGATAAAAAGAAATAGATGGATACACTACATGCTATTATTATTGCTATTGTTGAAGGATTAACCGAATATCTACCTGTGTCGTCTACGGCACATATGATTTTCACTCGAACTATTTTGAGCATTCCTGAAGATGATTTTTTCAATATGTTTGCTATGTGCATTCAATTTGGAGCTATCTTAGCGGTTGTTACACTATATTGGAAAAAATTTTTTGACTTTACCAAATGGCAATTTTATATAAAATTGGCTTGTGCTGTTGTCCCTGCTTTGTTTTTAGGTGTTTTGTTTGACGATTATATTGATCAAATATTGGGCAAACCCATTCCCATAGCTATTGTACTAGTTATTGGTGGATTTGTTCTTCTGTTTGTAGATAATTTTTTCAAAAATCCTACTATTTTTCAAGAAAAAGATATTTCTATAAAAAAAGCAGTTATTATCGGCTTTTGGCAATGCTTGGCAATGATGCCCGGTACAAGCAGGTCAGCAGCTTCTATCATTGGAGGAATGCAACAAAAACTTTCGCGTGAAACAGCAGCCGAATTTTCATTTTTCCTTGCCGTACCTACAATGCTCGCTGTAATGGTTTATTCATTGATTATTAAAAACTACTTGATAGGTAATGCCAAACTCAAAGGATACGAACTTCTAGCTGAAAGTACTGATAAACTCTCGCTCTTTATACTGGGAAATATCGTTGCATATATAGTTGCAATTATTGCTATCAAAGGATTTGTTAATCTGATAAAAAAATATGGCTTCAAACCTTGGGGATACTATCGAATAATTGTTGGTACTTTGTTACTTATTTATTTTAATTTAAAAAATTAGAAAAATGCGTCTATTCTACTTATTTTTAATTAGTTGGACTTGTGGCTTTTCACAAGCCGTTGATTTATCTTTGGATTTGAACACCGGTAGTTCGTATCCACAGCATATGAAATCAAAAGTTCATATCAAACAACACATTAGCGGACAAGATATAGAAGCCATTGCTCAAACACAAACCGATTTGATTTTTAAAGTTCGAAAACAAGATAATTCTATCTACCAAACAGAGGCTTCTTATTCAAACATTTCAATGGATATGCAGACCAATATCAATGGTAAAGAAATGAGCTTAGGAAGAACTAAAGAACTTGTAAATCAAGGCATTGAACAAATCATAAATAATCCTTTTCAAGTAACAATCAACTCGAAAGGAAAAATTGTAAAAATAACACCTTTGGACATTATTTTTGAAAAAGCCATCCGAACTATTGTAAAAAATAATCAAAAAATACAACCTATTTCCAAACCTCAACAGGAGCAAACGCTGGAACAATTAAAAAAATCTTTTGGAGTAGAAACTCTTACTGCCAATTTAGAATCATTACTTACTATTTTTCCAAAAAAACGTGTTCAAATAGGCGAAAAATGGACTATTTCTTCTTTTCTTTCCAATGGAATGAATACGCTCATTACAACGGAATATATACTCAAAGAAATAAATCCTAATTATATTCTTATCTCTGGAAAAGCAAATATACATACTGAAAATGAAAGAGTTACGCTCGAACAAGGGCAAACTATTTTCTTTTCAATGAACGGAGAAATTCTTTCAACAATAAAACTTGACCCTAAAACAAAGTGGATTAAGCAGGCACAAATGAAGCAAGTCATCAAAGGAAATACACGAACCGTTGGTGACCGCTCTCACCCAGAAGGAATTACTATTCCTATTGATACGACTTCGGAGATAACTATTGATAATCAGTAAGTTAAAATATATAAAAATCTCTTTTTCAGTTTTTATTAGCCGAAATAGAGATTCTTTTCCTTTCAAAAAATATTATTTCTTATTTTCTGATTTTTGTTCAATTGGCTTTATTTTCTTATAAAGTGGAATCATATAAGTAATGGTATAATTATAATTTATTCCGTAAGTACTGCTTTCCCATACACGATTAACACCAGGTATCCAAAAATTGGGAAAATCATTGTCTTTCTGAAAAAGAATTTTGCTAAACCGAACCGATGCTCCTGCATACAGATTTTTGAATAACTCCACTTTCATTCCGATTACCAATTCAAGCCAATGGGCTGTTCGCCCGTTATACGTTGTTAAAATATTCGGATTAGTCCCTGTAATATTTTCGTTCCAATAGTTTCGTAGTGTATGAATTGTGTATGAATTGACCTCTTGGCTGAATTGCGCAAAACCGTATCTTCCTCCTACATAAATCATATTTTCCATACCATACCAGTTATCATACGAGTTGTAGTCGATACCAAGTCGTATGTACTGCCCATCGGTTGTGAAATTGAAATAATCTGTCTGTGAAGTCTTTTTTTCTTTGCCAATTTCTCCTGCCAAATAATATCGATAGTTCCAACGATAATCTCCTACAAGTTCAATTCCCCAATAATCTTTATCAAAAAACGAACGAATTGGTTTGCTAATATCAGCCCCAATACGCAATCCATAACGTTGTGTATAGGTTTGAGGCGCTAGTTCTGGCAATTTTTCTTCTTTTTTTTCTTTTTGTAGAGAATTTTCTCTTTTTGGCATGGCTTTTTCTGTTTTTTCCTGAGAAAATCCAACAAAAATCACTCCAAAACTAATAATAAATATGAATAGTAGCTTTTTTTTCATTTTCTAAATGATTAAATAATACACGAATCGAAGAAATCCACGAAGTAGTAGGTGTTTCTGCGGAAATATCTTTATAAATTACTTTGTATCCACAACCTTTATCGGCAAAAACTTGTTCGGGAGTGTAAGTTATTTTAAGTTCCGTTTCTTCTCCTGATGTAACAATATTATTAGTTATTACTGCATTTTTAACTAATACAAAAGTTGATTCGTTTTGAAACATTTTGAGCGGAAGTACGATAGAATCAGTTGAAGAAAATTGTATTGCTTCATTATTTACGTGACCTTTACCATATACGAGCAAATTGGACACAGATTTGGTTGTATTGGTTGCATCTTTGTCATACACCCGAACAATAAGGCGCGAGGTAACTACTGTATCTGCACAAATATCATCACGCTCACAAGAGGTTAGTCCGATAATAAATACTATGAATATAACAATTTTTTTCATTTTACCAAATATTTATTTTTTTTCTAAAAGTACCACATTTTCAACGTGATACGTTTGTGGAAACATATCAACGGGGCGTACTTTGGTTACCTTATATTTTTCGTTGAGTAAAGCCAAATCGCGGGCTTGGGTAGCACTATTGCAGCTTACATAAACAATTTTGAGAGGTGCTATTCGTAGAATTTGCTCTACAACATCTTTGTGCATTCCATCGCGAGGTGGGTCTGTGATAATCACATCAGGAAAGCCATTTTTTTGTATAAATTCATCATTAAATACGGATTTCATATCACCTACAAAAAAATCTATATTATTGATATTGTTATACTTAGCGTTCTCTTTGGCATCAGAAATAGCTTCTGAAACTGCCTCTACTCCAATTACTTTTCGCACCTTTTGAGCAACAAATTGAGCAATCGTTCCCGTTCCTGTATAGAGGTCATAAACCAATTCATCTCCTTTCAAATCAGCGAAATCACGCGTTACTTTATAAAGTTCATAAGCTTGTGCCGAATTGGTCTGATAAAACGATTTTGCATTGATTTTAAATCGCAAGCCTTCCATCTGTTCATAAATACATTCGCTTCCGTGATAGCAAATAATTTCTTGGTCATAGATAGAATCGTTGGCTTTACTATTTATAATGTATTGTAATGAGGTGATTTGTGGGAATTTTTCTATCAAAAAATCTAATAATTGCGTTCGTTTTTTTATATTTTCTTCAAAAAATTGAATTACAACCATAATATCACCTGTTGAACTAATACGAATCATCATTGAACGTAACAATCCGGTTTGATTGCGTGGATTATAAAAAGGCAAATTGTGTCGCAGAGCAAACTCTTTGGTTGCCAACCGAATCGCATTGGAGGGATCTTCTTGCAAATGGCACTGGTTAATATCCAACACTTTATCCCACGCCCCTGCTATATGAAACCCTAAACCATTTCGATTACTTATCTCTTGCTCTGATTGGATTTCTTGCGGAGTAAGCCAACGCATATCCGAGAAAGAAAACTCCATTTTGTTACGATAAAAATATTTTTCAGCAGAACTTACAATAGGTAAAAGTTCAGGGATTTCAATTCCTCCCAAGCGTTTAAGATTATTTTCTACTTCTTTTTGCTTGTAAAAAAGCTGATGTTCATACGCCATATTTTGCCATTTGCATCCTCCACAATACCCAAAATGTTCACAAACGGGCTCGGTTCGCTTTGTTGATTTTTGACGAAAAGCTATTATAGTTCCTTCGTAATAAGATTTGCGTTTTTTGAAAACCTGTACATCAACTACATCATCAGGGACAACTCCTTCTAAGAAAATCACACGTCCATCAGGAGCCTTAGCAACACTCTTACCTTTAGCTCCTGCATCAATTACCAAGATATTTTCAAAAATTTGTTTCTTATCCTTCTTTCCCATAGGTGCAAAGATAACTGTTTTTAATTATAAATGAATATGAATTTCAATCCAAATTTAAAATAATACCTGTTTTATTTTTGTTTTTTCCCAAACCCTAATATTCGGGCAAATTCGCCAAGCCAAAGTACAATACTTGTTCCAACTATAATAATCCCCCAATCTTCTATTTTTAAAGGAGTTACACTAAACATCACTCCTCCAAAAGTCGTAATAATAATTTGTCCTATAATAATAATCAACGCTATAAACAAAAATCCTTTATTATTAGACAAATTATAAAATGTACTTCTACCTGTTCGATAA
Source organism: Capnocytophaga catalasegens (assembly GCF_026005215.1). Lineage (GTDB taxonomy): Bacteria > Bacteroidota > Bacteroidia > Flavobacteriales > Flavobacteriaceae > Capnocytophaga > Capnocytophaga catalasegens. The sequence continues at coordinate 73,547 of NZ_BPMA01000002.1, forward strand.
GCCTTAGCATTGAACATATTCCAGAATTGCAACATTACAAAAATAGAAAAAAACAGCGATAATTCGTAAGGAGAAAGTCCGTTTTCTACATTTGTAAAATTAAAAAAATTAGAAAAATAATCTACAACAGAAAAATCTGTAATCGATTGTATATCTGTATTTTTAAAATATTGAACCAGTCCGAAAAGAAAAATAATGAAAAATCCGCCTACACCAAATATCGCTCTTGCCATTGGTAAGGTAATAATATTCGATTTTCGTTCGCGAGGTCTATCTTTCATTACTTTTTTACTTGGAGGAAGTGATGCCAAAGCCAAAGCTGCAAAGGTATCCATAATCAAATTGACCCAAAGCATCTGTGTAACAGTCAAAGGAGTTTCTGTACCTAAAAAAGCTCCTATAAGAACAATAATACATGCTACTACATTGATTGTCAACTGGAAAAGAATAAAACGTTGGATATTCAAATAAAGCGAACGCCCCCACATCACTGCCTTACCAATACTACTGAACGAATTGTCTAAAATAGTTATATCACTGGCTTCTTTGGCTACTGAAGTTCCATCACCCATTGAAAGTCCCACTTGGGCTGCTTTGAGTGCCGGAGCATCATTGGTTCCATCACCTGTTACTGCTACAACTCCATCTTTTCTTTGTAATAAATTGACCAAGCGGGCTTTATCTAACGGACGAGCTCTTGAAATAACTCGCAAATCAGAAAGTTTTTCTGAAAGTTCTTCATCAGAAAGATTAGCAAAATCAGCTCCTGAAATATGATTTTTATCATCGCACGTTGCGTCCCAAAGTCCAATTTGTCGTGCAATTTCCTTAGCTGTACCAGGAGTATCTCCTGTTACAATTTTTATTTGAATACCCGCAGACATACATTCTTCAATAGCCTTAGGAACATCTTGGCGAACAGGGTCACTAATAGCTGTTATCCCAATGAAATTTAATCCATAAACAATCAATTTACCATTTTCTGAAATAATGGTATTTTCATCATCAATCACTTTATAAGCAAATCCAATAGTTCGCATAGCTTGAGATTGATATTGTTCTAATTTACGTTCAAATTCAGGTTGTGAAATTTCAGAAAGTAATTGTTTATCTGATGATTGACAAAAATTCATTATAATTTCGGGAGCGCCTTTTACATACAAAATTGTTTTTTTCAATACAGGTGATTTCACCAATGTTGCCATATATTTTCGCTCAGTAGAAAACGTCAATTGTGATATAATTGGTGTTGCTTCGCGAATAGACAGATAATTAATTTTTTGATTATCAAGCCATAACAATAAAGCCCCTTCAGTCGGATTGCCCAAAACTTGTGGTTTTTCATTATCTGAGAAATCTAAATATGCCGTTGAATTAACTGCCATTGATTCAGCAATAAGTTGTCTTTCGTCAGTTTGATTTGAAAATTTATTAAAAAAAGTTTCGTATATTTTCATCTGATTTTGCGTAAGCGTTCCTGTTTTGTCAGTACAAATTACGGTGGTGGCGCCCATAGTTTCGCAAGCATGCATTTTTCTCACTAAGTTATTGGTTTTCATCATACTACGCATACTATATGCTAAACTTAGTGTCACGCTCATTGGCAAACCCTCAGGTACGGCAACTACAATTACTGTAATTGCAATCATCACAGTATTAAGCAGATATCCTCCAAAACTAACCCAATCTATTGGAGTATGTACTGGATTTGAAAAATAAACTAATAAGCGACCAATAATAACTAAAGTAGCTATTGCGTAACTGATTTTGGTTATCATTCCTGCTAAATGGTCAAGTTGTTCATTAAGAGGTGTTTTAACAGAATCATCGATCTGTACACCTTCAAAAACTTTTCCGTATTCGGTATTATCCCCCACTTTTTTTACTTGAAAAATACAATGTCCATCTACCACAGAAGTTCCGCGACAAATGTAATTAGACGGATACGTAGCCTCATACTCAAACTCTTGAGGATTAGTCGTTTTTGAAACCAAAGGCTCTCCCGTAAGTGATGATTCATTTATTTGCAAAGAAATAGCCTCTAGAAGTTCTCCATCAGCAGGAACCTCTTCACCTGTTTCTAAAATAATTACATCATCAACTACAATTTCTTTTTTGAGAATTTGAGTAATTTTTTCATTTCGGATAACTTTATAGTAAATATCATCATTAACCTGATTGAGTATTTCAAATTGTTTATTCGCCCTCATTTCAAAATAAAAAGCCACTCCTGTTGCCAAAAGGATAGCAAATAAAATTCCAATAGGTTCTAGAAATACACTAAATCCTTTATCGGTATGAACAAAATATTCGTAACAAGAAATTCCAAAAGAAAAGACCAAGGCTACTAATAAAATAGCTATAATTGGGTCCGAGAATTTCTCTAAAAATTGTTTCCACAGTGGCTCACCTTCCACAGCTGTTAGCGTATTGGTTCCATATTTTTGATGATTTTCAAGAACTTGTGTATCTGTAAGTCCTTTATAATGATAATTTTGAGACATATTCTTTTAGCTTTTTCCTTAAAATATCGAAGGCAAAAATATAAAAAATTTTGATTGCAAATCGTTTTTTTGTACTTTATATTTTAAAGTAATTAATTTTTAGTTTTATATTTCCAATCAACAAATGATAAAATTTTATCAAAAAATAAAATTTTATCAAATCTTATTGGAAAAATCATTTTTTGGTACTATTTTTGCTGTGTTTTAAATTAAAAAAATAATAAAAAAGATGAAAAAAATTCTATTACTTACAATTATTTTAGGAAGTCTATTAACTTCATGCGCAAGTGTTAGCGTATCTTCAGACTTCGATAGAGAGGTCTATTTTCCTCAGTTCAGAACTTTCGCCTTCTTAAAAGAAGGTATTGACAAAGTTGAAATTTCAGATTTGGACAAAAAACGTATTTTACGTAGTATCGAAGCAGAATTGACTAAAAAAGGACTTACTCTTACGGATAACAATCCTGATATTTTAGTTAATTTTTTCACAAAAGAACGAGAACGTCAAGACATTTATAACAATGTCGGTTTTGGCTGGGGTTGGGGACCCTTTTGGGGTGGTACATCTTACAATGTAAGTCCACCACGTACTGAAGGGACTCTCTTCATTGATATTATCAGTGCTGAGAAAAAAGATTTGATATGGCAAGGAAAAGGAGTCGGAACACTTTCAAACTACGACAAAGACGAACGAATAAACCAATTTGTTGCCGAGATTCTAAAACAATATCCTCCGCAGGTTAAATCTAAAAAATAAATGGTCCAAAGATTTCCTAAACAAAATTTAGGAAATCTTTTTTTATTTTTGTTGTTTTATACAATGAAAAAAAGTTTAAAATTTGACAGATAATAAAATATATTGTATCTTTGTAAAATCCTCTAATTAAGAGCTATAAAATTACAACAAATAGAGCAAATTATAATCCTGTCATTAAGCAAGTCAATTATGTAATTATTATTTGCTAGATTAAGATACATTAGTTGCATCTAAAATTAAAAAATTCATTTATTTTAATATTTCGTATAAAAAAACTATGATTCAAGCGACGAATATACATAAGAAATTTGGCGGTTTAGAAGTTCTAAAAGGCGTTGATATACAAGTAGATAAAGGCAGTATTGTTTCTATTGTGGGAGCTTCGGGAGCTGGAAAAACTACACTACTGCAAATATTGGGAACATTGGAAAGAATGTCTGCTGTGCCAAATGCTTCTTTGATAATTAACAATGTAAAAATCAACGAATTGTCTTCTAAAAAATTAGCCAAATTTCGTAACGAAAATATCGGATTTATTTTCCAATTTCATCAGTTATTACCTGAATTTACAGCGCTTGAAAATGTTTGTATTCCTGCTTTTATTCAAGGTAAAAACAAATCAGAAGCTATGCCTAAAGCCAAAGAACTTCTTGATTTTTTGGGGCTTTCAAACCGATTTGAACACAAACCCAATATGCTATCTGGCGGCGAACAGCAGCGTGTGGCAGTAGCCAGAGCACTTATCAATAATCCCGCTGTGGTCTTTGCCGATGAACCTAGTGGAAATCTTGATTCAGAAAGTGCAGAACATCTGCATAAATTATTCTTTCGACTCCGAGATGAGCTAAATCAAACATTTGTCATCGTAACTCACAATACCGATTTGGCAATAATGGCTGATAAAAAATTAGTCATGCAAGATGGAAAAATAATTTCATAAAATATTCTTTTACAACTATTTATGCTAAAAAACAATTTGTCGTTTGAAGAATTACGCGATTTTCTTAATCAAAAAACAGACCAATATAACCACCCCGAATTTGTAGAAACTGACCCTATACAAATTCCGAAATTTTTTTCAGAGAAAGAGGATATTGAAATTTCAGGATTCTTAGCCGCTACCATAGCTTGGGGACAACGAAAAACAATTATCAAAAATGCCAAACGCATTATGGATTTACTTGGCAATTCGCCATATGATTTTATAATGTCTTACAAACCTTCTGACTTAATTCCGCTACAATCTTTTGTTCATCGGACTTTTAACGGACAAGATTTAACCGAGTTTATACATTCGTTACGAAAAATATATTTACAATTTGGAAGTTTGGAAGAGGCTGTGTATCAATGTATTGAAAATAACAATCTACAAAAAGGAATTTCAAATTTCAAACAACTTTTTTTCAAAGAAACTCAATCAATACGTACATTAAAACATCTATCTGACCCCGAAAAAGGCTCTGCCGCCAAGCGTATCAATATGTATTTCCGATGGCTTGTTCGTCATGATAATAAAGGGGTTGATTTGGGAATTTGGAAACGAATTACCCCCTCTCAACTCTCGTGCCCTCTTGATGTTCACTCAGGAAATGTTGCACGCTGTTTGGGACTAATAACTCGAAAACAAAACGATGCCAAATCGCTTGCCGAACTTGACAAAAATTTACGACTTTTTGATGCAAACGACCCTGCCAAATATGATTTTGCTCTTTTTGGCTTAGGAATTTTTGAAGATTTCTGCAAACGAAAAGAGTTTTAATTCAAACCTTTTAACCAATTATATTTTATTCTTCTGTAATAACTGGTGTCTGTTCTTGTCGAGCTATTTCATCAATGTATTTTCTTAACTCTTTTCCGTATTTAGAATTGACAACTTCATTAGATAATGAATTATAAATCGAATCTAAGTACTTGCGTTGTAGAGCATATCCATCAGCCAACGCTATGTAAGGTGCTATATACGAATCCTTATGAGTTAATGCATAATTGACTGAAAATAGATATTGTCGAATTTTATTTTTGTTAGAAAGTTGTAAAATAGAATCCGCAAATTGCAGATTTTTATCTTTAACTGCTTGTATTTGTTGTGCTAAAAGTTCAGTATTACGTTGTCCGAATTTTCGCATTGTAAGATTGTATTCTTCAAATAATTTTTGAGTTTCAGAACCTGAAATACGTGCATTGAGGTCAAAAGTTTCGTTATATGTATCAATTATTATAGTTTTGGGCTCACCAAAAAATAAGATTCGATTACTGAAATTTGCATTATTTTTTCTATCCAAATACAAACAGAAAACTTCGGGACTTTTCAAGGGTACTTTGAATAAAAACGTACCGCTTCCGTTTGCTATAACAGAGTCTATATTATGTGTATTTCCGTGATTATCAAAATTTTGTAAAAAAATAGTTCCCTGTTTTAGTCCTTCTACATTTCCTTTGACTATCATCAGGTTTTCATCTGATTGCGAACATCCTATGGCAAGGAATATCACCAGAATTGTTATAAATATTTGTTTCATATATTCAAAACTTAATTGATTTGTATCTTTTCTATTGTCCTAAAAATGAAATATTTATAATGTTTTTATTTTCAATCTTATAAAATACTGAATAATATTTCATTACGTTTTATACGATATCAGCAAAACTTCTTATACAATTTCATAGCCTCTGCGTTTCCTATTATAAATGCGATTTTTGTATTCATCGTTTGTAATTTTTTGTAATCTAAAAATCTAAATCAAAAACCTTTTTGAGTTCGGCAAGTAACGGATTTTCAGCAAGCATTTTCTCATATTTATCTTCAGGCTTAAGTATATAGCGTTGTTTAAATTCGCTTGCTTTGACCTCTATTTCCAAATTTATTGAGTAATTACGTAATTTTTCTCTAACAAAAGACAGAATTTCTTCTTGGTTTGCTACTATTTCTTCTTTGGAAATTTCACTTGCAACCTCTATCAGAATAGTATTATTATAAACTTTGGGATGTCCCAGAGTAAGATTGGCAGCTTGTATTTTCTCTCCTTTTTCAATCAAATTCTGAATATATGTTTGCCAAACTTCGAAAAATTGTTCTTGAGTATAGAATTCATAGGGTAATTCTTTGGTGTTAGCATTATTATTTCTTCGGATTTGTTCAGCTTCTTTTTTCAATTCTATACTTTTGATAGAAAATACTGAAACTCCTTTTATTTCTGAATAGGTATCTATTTGTGATGAAGGTTGTAAAACTTTTTTTTCATCAGAAATTATACGTTCAAATGATGATTTATTTTTTTCAATTTTAGTGTTTTTGTGAAAAAAATCAGGAGGAATTATGAAATATCCATCATTTTTTTTTTATCCCCTTCAAAGGTCAATGAAGCTAATTGCATTAGCATAAGTTCTACCATCAACCGAGGTGTACGGCTTGTTTTGTATTTCAAATCACAATCATTGACAAGTGTCAGAGCATTCATAAGAAACTCAGTATCTGTACGTTGTGTTTGTTGAATATATTTATTTCGTGTCTCCTCTCCTACTTCCAAAAGTTTGATTGTTATATTATTTTTGCAAACTATTAAATCTCTTAGATGGCTTGCTAATCCTGTAACAAAATGCTGTCCATCAAAACCTTCTGAAATAATTTGATTAAATTCGACAAGTAACTGTGGAATGTTATTACTTAAAATAAGATCTGTAATTTTAAAATAGGTGTCGTAATCAAGAACATTGAGTATTTCGGAAACCTGCTGTCTTGTAATATTTTTTCCACAAAAACTCACTACTCTATCAAAAGTAGAAAGTGCATCGCGCATAGCTCCATCTGCCTTTTGTGCAATAATTTGTAAGGCTTCATCTTCGGCAGAAAGACCTTGTTCTTGTGCAATATATTTAAGATATTCTCGCATATCATTGATTGTAATTCTCTTAAAATCAAAGATTTGACAACGAGAAAGTATCGTAGGGATTATTTTATGTTTTTCAGTAGTAGCCAAAATAAAAATAGCATGTGCGGGTGGCTCTTCCAGCGTTTTGAGAAATGCATTGAAAGCCGCTGTTGATAACATATGAGCCTCATCAATAATATAAACTTTATATTTGCCCACTTGTGGAGGAATACGCACTTGCTCAATCAGGCTACGAATTCCCTCTACGCTATTGTTTGAAGCGGCATCTAATTCGAAAATATTAAATGAAAAATCACTCTCACTATCTAAATCAGAGGTTTTTTCGTTAATTTTTTTAGCCAAAATACGCGCGCACGTAGTTTTCCCAACACCTCGTGGTCCAGTAAAGAGCAAGGCTTGAGCTAAGTGATTATTCTCAATAGCATTCTCGAGCGTATCTGTAATTGCTTGTTGCCCAACTACATCTCGGAATGTTTGAGGACGATATTTTCTTGCGGAAACTACAAAATGATTCATACGGCAAATATACACCTTATTTTTTAGTAATCGAAATTTTTAATCAGATTTTAGCAAAAAAACGCTTTTTATTTCATTTTATGAATTTTTTTCGTACCTTCATATATGGAATAATTGAGTAATCGGCTTTCGAGTTTTCCGTTGAAAAGTTTTATTTTTCGAGAAGGGCGAAGTCCAATATTTTTAATAGCATCTTCAGAAGAAGTTATCAACCACGCTTCTGTATTTGGGTAATTTTTCTTCAATACATCGCCTATATTTTTATAAAAACTAGGAACATCTATTGATAAACGTTCGCCATAAGGCGGATTTGTTACCAAATGCAATTTGTTTTCACTATTCTTCTGCGTTTTGAAAAAATCTTCATTCTTAACATTGATATATTGTGAAAGTCGAGCATTTTTTACATTTTCTTTTGCTTTTTCAACTGCCGAAGGTGCTTTATCGTATCCTATTATTTGAAAATAAAATTCTTTACTTTTGGCAAGCGAACTATCAAATATTACCTCAAACAAATCTACATCATAGTCTTTCCATTTTTCAAAAGCAAACTCTCTACGATTAAGATTTGCTGGGATATTGCAGGCAATCATAGCTGCTTCAATAAGAAATGTCCCACTACCACACATTGGATCAAGAAAATCACATTGTCCTTGCCAACCACTTAGTAGTAAAATACCTGCTGCCAAAACCTCGTTGATAGGTGCTATATTAGTCGCCGAACGATATCCTCTATGATGAAGTGATGCGCCTGAACTATCAAGCGAAATATGTACTTGGTCATTCTTGTCAATGTGTATATGTAATTGATAATCAGGGTGAAGTATATCAATATTGGGACGTTTGTTATATAGTTGTCGAAACTTATCAACTATGGCATCTTTGGCTCTGTGTGCCATATATTGCGAATGTTTGAAAGTTTCGCTTGCAAGTGTAACTTCAATGGCGAATGTTTGTGAAGGCAAAAATACCTCTTGCCACGGATAGTTATATATCTCATTGTAATAGTCTTTTTCATTTCTGATACGAAAAGAGATTATTGGTTTTAGTATTTTCAAAGCTGTTCTCAAACACAAATTAGCTTTGTACATAAATCCTTTATCACCTTCAAAACTAACGCTTCGCACGCCTTTTTCAACGTTCATCGCACCGAGATTTTTGAGTTCTTTTTCCAAAATAGCTTCAAATCCATAAAAAGTTTTAGCTATCATTTTATAATTTTGTCCCATAAAATAGTTCTTATAAGGTTGCAAATGTACGATTATTTTCAAAAGAAAATATACCAGATGATAAAATTCATTTTATATTGATGTAAAGCCAATTTTTTGTCTAAAAAAATTTGTAATTTTGCTCCCAAAATATTTTCTATGGAAGAATTGATGAATTACTTCTTGCCCTTTCTCTCTGTATTTTTAGGTTTTTTAATCATTATTTTGTTACGCCCTGAAAATCAACGCAATATAAAACTATTATTAGCTTTCAGTGGAGCTTTTCTTTTAGCTATGACTGTTTATACACTTATTCCCGAAGTCTTCCACACTCAAGAACATTTGACAGAGGAACATTCGCACTCTTTTGGAAAAAAAATAGGCGTTTGGATTGTATTAGGGATTTTACTACAAATCATATTAGAATTTTTCTCACATGGGGCAGAACACGGACATATGCACAAAGAGGAATCTGCTCTACACAAGTCGTTTCCGTGGGCGCTATTTATCAGTTTGAGTATTCACGCTATTTTAGAAGGGTTTCCGTTACATCACCATCATAACTTGGTGTATGGAATATTCGTTCACCATTTGCCTATTTCTATGGTACTTAGTGTTTTTTTTCTAAATTCAGGAATTGGTATAAAACGAACTGCTATTTTCTTAATTCTCTTTGCATTGATGACACCTTTAGGAGCTTTTTTGGCAACTTCACTTCCTGAATTAGGTAAATATACCATTGAGATTTCTTCACTTGTTATCGGGATATTTTTGCATATTTCATCAGTTATATTATTTGAAACCTCTGAAAGTCATCAATTTAACATACGTAAATTATCCGTTATTATCTTAGGATTTGTATTAGCTTACTTTTTTTGATTTTTTCTAAAAAAAAGATACTTAAAATGTTAACATTTTAAGTATCTTTTGATCTTACTTTTTGTAAAAATTTATTTTACTCCGTGCATCCACCGAGTGATGAATGGTCCCATTAGGAATAGTATTCCACCACAAGCGATGGCAATAAATCCTAACATTGTAAATACAGATAAACCTTTGTCAAGCGATTCATTTTTGATTACATTACCGATTGCTGTACTCGGTGATTTCTCAGCCAATGAAGCGTATTCGGCAACACTTTCTACTTTCGTATTTACCTCTTTTCCTTTTTCAGAAAGGAACGACATTGTAGCCGAATTTTTCACCTTTTCTCGTTTAGCTCCACTATAATTTTCAGCATCTTTCAGAATATCATCAATAACAACCGTTGATACAACATATTGTTTTTCTGGATTTTTAGCATTGAGTTTAGTAATGAAATCATTAGAAACCAATATTTTATCAACTGACATTTTAGATTTTTTCACTTTTTCCATCTCTTCTTGATTCATCAATTTTAATATTTCTTCATCTGCAAAAATTGATTTAAAATCTTCATTGATTTCAGAGTTTTTAAAAGCATCACTCTTGACAATTGTTTCTTCGCTTACGGTAGTAAGTTTGGCTATGTGTTTTCCGCCTTGATGAGCGATTGATGACGACAAAAACCAAATTCCCATCATAAAAGCTACCATATGCTTAGGCGAAAGTTTGGTTACAAGCGAAAGTCCTACGGGTGACAAGGTAAGTTCCCCCAAAGTGTGTAATAAATATAGCAATATCATAAAAATTGCTGGTACCATTCCGAAAGTAGCATAACCCCCGCCCAATTTCAACGACAAAAATCCTAAACCTAAAAGTAACAAACCTGTCCCAAACTTATATGGAGCAGCAGGTTCTTTATTTAGGTTAGAAAGTTTTATCCAAATCCAAGAAAAAACAGGTGCGAAAAGCATAATAAACAACGGGTTAATCGATTGGAAGAACGTAGTTTTGATTTCCATTCCGAAGATGCTTTTATTTACGTTTCGTGCTGTAAATAAGTTCAATGCCGACCCTGCTAGTTCGAAGAATGTCCAGAAAATAGTCGTAAATAATAACAAAATCACTACAACCCAAATACGTTGCTTGGCTGTAATTTCCATTTTGCTTGCCTGATATAGCAAATACCCAATTATAACTACTGCCAAAATACCCAACATCACATCTACGATATCGTTATTGATGATTAGCACCCAAGAAAGAGCTATCATTACAAGTATTGCCACATAAGGTAGTACCGAATTAGGAATTGATTTTACAATATTTTTAGTAGGTTTTTCATCTGGTGTAAGTCCTATTTGTTCAAAAGTACCTGATTTATTACCCCACAAGAAGATTAAATACCCAAGCATCATTCCGATACCTGCTGTCAAGAAACCATATTGCCAACCTTCATTCTCGCCAATAGCCCCACATGTAAGAGGTGCTAGGAATGCTCCCATATTGATTCCCATATAAAACAATGTGAATGCTCCATCGCGTCTTTTATCACCATCGGCATAAAAACGTCCTATCATTGAAGAAATATTGGGTTTGAAAAAGCCATTTCCAACAACAAGTAACGCTAGTCCGATAAAAAAAGTTGTTTGATTATTAGCAAACAATGTAAATTGACCAGCAGCCATAAGCAACGCTCCTATAGCAATAGCTTTACGAAACCCTATGAGTTTATCAGCAAAATAACCTCCAATAATTGGCGTTAAATAAACCAATGCTCCATAAGCTCCATAAATTCCATAGGCTTTCGCGTCATCAAATTGGAAACCTCCGTCAAGCAAATTGGCAGTCATATAAAGTATGAGCAACGCTCGCATACCATAATAACTGAATCGCTCCCAAAGTTCTACCATAAAAAGGGTAAAAAGGGCTTTTGGATGTATTTTTCGGTTTGAAAATATTACAAAACCAATCCACAACATAACAGCTCCCCAAGCCATTAGCATAAATTTGTAATCAGGATTTAACATAACTTATTTAATATTTAAGTTTAACAATTTTTAAATTTTCTCACAGATTTTCCAAAACAAATTTAGTCATTTCTTCAAACAAATGAATTCGTGTATTTCCTCCGTAAATACTATGATTTTTGTCAGGATAGATAAACCATTGGAACGATTTGTTATGTTGTATCAAAGACTCAACTAAGTGCATTGTGTTTTGCAAATGTACATTATCATCAGCCGAGCCATGTATCAACAGAAATTTTCCAATAAGATTCTGAGTATAATTCAAAGGTGAATTTTGGTCGTATCCTTGCGGATTTTCAGCAGGAGTTTTCATATAACGCTCTGTGTAAATGGTATCGTAAAATCGCCAATTGGTTACAGGCGCTACGGCTATTGCCATTTTGAAAATATGATTACCTTTCAAGATACAATTTGCCGATGTGAAACCACCAAAACTCCACCCCCAAATACCTATTCGTGAGGCATCTATATACGGAAGTTTTGATAAATATTCGGCAGTTTTTATCTGGTCTTCGACTTCGTATTTTCCTAATTGAAATTGTGTAATCTTCTTAAAATCAGCTCCTTTCGCACCTGTCCCTCGTCCATCGACACAAACAACAATATATCCTCTCTGTGTTAGAAGCAAATGCCAATAATCATTATAATCAAACCATTCATTTTGAACAGATTGAGAGCCTGGACCAGAATATTGGTACATTAGAACAGGATACTTTTTCGTTGCATCAAAATTGGAAGGTTTCAACATCCACATATTTAGATTGTTACCATTTATATTGAGTACTTGAAACTCTTTACGAACTAAAGTATAGTTATCAACTAATTTTTTCACACGTTGATTATCAATAATTTGTTTATTTTTTTTTCGTGTTTTCGTTTCAAAAATACCTATAATTGGTGGTTCTGTTGCACTCTGATGAGTTTCTATAAAATACGAAAAATCGGCGCTGAAAGAAACATCATTTATTCCTTTTTTTTCTGTTAAAAGCATCTTTTGGGTTGCTTTTAGAGAAATTGCATACACATCACGATTGATAGCTCCTCTTTCGGTTGATTGATAATATGCCGTTTTGCTTTTTTCGTCAAATCCGTAAAAATCAGTTACTTCCCAATTTCCGCGAGTGAGTTGTTGCAGTTGCTTTCCTTCTTTACTATAAAGATAAATATGATTAAATCCGTCTTTTTCGCTAGTTATCATAAAATTATTGTTCGAAAGAATATGTAATGAAGGAATCTCAACGTATGTTGTATTTTTTTCAGAATAAACAATAGTATTTTTTTCAGTTAATACATTGTAATAAAGTAATTTAAATTCATTTTGATGACGATTCATAGTTTGTAAACTAACCACATTAGGGTCTTTTGTCCATTGCAATCGCGGTATATAATAGGGCATATTTAATTCAATTTCTTGCAACTTATCTTCTGAAAGATAATACACAAGAGCATTTACCTTAGAATTATTTTCACCAGCTTTTGGATACTTGAAAACCATTGGTTTTGGATATAATTCTTTACCATATATATCCATTGAAAACTCGGGAACATTTCGTTGGTCAAAACGAATAAAAGCAATTTTTTGGCTATCAGAACTCCAATCAAACATACGAACTACGGAAAACTCTTCTTCATAAACCCAATCGGTTATTCCGTTAATTATTTCATTGTCCTTACCATCGAAAGTTATTTGCGTTGTTTTATCATTTTGTAAATCTTTTATATACAAATTATTCTGATAGGCGAATGCTATTTTTGTTCCATCGGGAGAAAATAAGGGTTCTTGTATTTTTTGGTTAAAAACAATTGTTTTCTGTTGGGTTTTCAAATCAAAAACATAGTAATTTGCCTTTTGAGAATGTCGAAAAATACTTTCTGTATCGCTTGCAAGTAATATCTTTTGCTCATCGGGGCTGAATTTGTAATCATCAAAACGGAAATTAGACAATTCGGTCGATGATATTAAGGTTCGTTTTTTAGAAAATGACGAATAATCATACACGTCTATAGAAGGTTGATATGCCTCATCATAATTAACTACAACAAATTCTTTTCCATTAGAAAGAGCGTGCATTTCTTGTAATTTTTCTGTACGAAATTTACCTGTATAAATCTCTTGCAAGGTAATTTCTTTCTGTTGAGAAAATATAGAAAAACTTAATAGAAAAAAAAGATGAGTTATATATTTCATTGCATATGATTTCTGTTAGAAAGTACAAGATTACGGATTTTTTTTGAAAAAACAATACATTTGACTTAAAAATATCAAATTTTAAGAAATTTTATTTTCAGATATTTTGTTCTGAAAAAGGAATTTCTTCTATATTTTCTTTTTTTTCTTCTTGATTTTCTTTCAAAAGAAAAATTTGTGAATACATCAAATTGCTTAGCTTAGTTACCGGCATAAACAATACTGATTTTTGTGTATATTCCTCAGGAATAATCGGAATATAACCTCGTGTTAGAAATTGCAATGAAGTTCCTACAATTAGCGTCCATTTAAGCAAGCCGAAAATACCTCCAAAAAATCGATTGACAAATCCTAATGAGGCACCTTCGATTATTTTGGTAAGAATTTTGCTCAAAATACCAACCAAAATCATTATTGTTAAAAGCGTAAAAGCAAAAGCTGTTATTTTGATAGTTTGTTTATCCCAATCAAAATTTTGGGTCATATAATCTGAAACATAAAACGAGAAGTAAATAGCTCCATAAATACCTAAAACAACTGCCAAAAGTGCCGAAGCTTCTAAAATAAGACCTTTCCAAAGTCCTCTAAAAAAACCTATTGCCAAAATTATTGCCAAAATAACATCAATTGTATTCATTTTTACAAAATTTCGGCAAAGATACAAATTTATTAGGTCTCGTAGTATGTTTTTAGTAGGAAAAAAGTTAATTGAAATATAAATAATTTAAAGAATTATTTTTTCCAATATTGACTATAAAAATTAGAAGTTTTTAAAAGATTGGAAGGAGTATCGTTATACGTAATTGTATTTTCTAAAATACAAATATTATCTGCTATTTGCGAAAGCAAATGCAACCGATGAGAGATAAATAGTATAATGCAATGGGGTTTTATCTTTTTTAAAAGCTCTATTGCAAACTTTTCTGTATTCCTGTCCATTGCTGAAGTAGCCTCATCTAACAACAGAAATTGAGGTTTTTTATACAATGCTCGTGCCAAAGCTATGAGTTGTTTTTGCCCACCCGAAAGATTGATACCTTCTTCTCCCAAAAGTGTAGCTATTCCCTGCGGAAATTGATTAAAATACGTATCAAAACCATATTTTTGCAAAAACAAATAAAATTCTTCTTCCGACAAAGATTTATCTCCTAAAAGAATATTATCAACTACATTTCCGTTAAAAATAGTTACTTCTTGCGGAATAACACCTATCATATTTCGATAGCTTTGTAGCGAAATGGTTTCGATATTACGATTATTTACTTTAATAACTCCTTTTTCGGGAGTATAAAACTGCTGTAATAATTGCCCAAAAGTACTTTTCCCACAGCCACTCTCTCCAATAAGAGCTGTTATTTGTCCTTTTTTTAGTGTTAAATTTACATCAGAGAATAATTCTTTACGTCCTGCAAAACGAAATGACAAATTTTCAACAGAAATTGTATCTATTTTTTTAATATCTTCGCCTGCTACTTTCTCGCAAGGAACGGAAGCAAATTCATACATTCGTGAAAAAGCTATTTTGGCTTCATTGATAGGAATCGTGATAAGTGCCAAATTGGCAACGGACGGAAGCAACGACCCTGAAATTCCTAAAATAGCCATCATAGCTCCTAATTGTAGCTGGTTATCAAACACTTGGAATGACGCATAAAACAAGGTAACGACCAAAAATACAATACTCGCAACACCCGATTGCCACGAGAGTTTTAGCCCAAGTATTCCTAAATTAAAGGATTTTTGTTGTAAAAAACTGAAAATATGAGTGTTATTCTGCGCAAAAAATGCCTGTCTATTATTATTTTTTATCGTTTCAATTCCTTGCATACTCGTAATATAGTTGCTCTCAACAAGGGCATAGTTTTGCATTATTTCTCTTTGGGCTTTGATAAGTGATTGATTGCTTCGATATACGATGAAAAAATAAATAGGCACACTCAAAAGTGTGATTACTCCTATCTGCCAAGAGTAAAAAAATAAGAAAATTAAAGATACAATCGTTACCAAAACGTCAATCACCAAGCTATTAACCAACTGGTTAATTACCCGCTGAATACGTTGTGTATCATTGAGCCGAGCTACTAATTCTCCTATTTTTCGAGTATCAAAAAAAGGTTTGGGCAAAGATAATAATCTGGTAAAAAAATTGGTATTTATCCGAATATTAAAATCTTTGGCTTGTTTGAGTAAAAAATAACTTCGTAGCAAACTCAATCCTACGCGTGCCAAAAGCAATAAAGTAAGTAAAACAATGCCTACAACCAATTTATTTTTGTTGTGTGAGGGCAATATATCATCTATCAATTTTTGTGAAAACACCATCATTGCCATTGCCAAAACAGCCACTAATATCCCTATAATCGTACTCGAGATCAATAACTTATAATCATCTTTAAGCAACGAAAGAAACCACTGACGTTGCCGGATTTTATCGTCTTTATCCAATACAAAATCAGCATTGGGTTCAAGCGTAAGACACGAGTGAGAAATCCATATTTTTTCTAATTCTTCAACAGAAAGTTCATATATTCCTTGGGCTGGGTCGCCTATTATAAACTTTTTGTTTTCATAACCGAAACACACCACGTAGTGTTGAAGTTTTTCTTCTAAAACAACGTGCAGAATAGTAGGACTTGGGTGATTGATAAGTGACTGAATATCAGCCTCACAGCCTTCCGCTGTAAAACCCACTTTATTGGCTGCTTGATACAAACCCAAAAGTGTTGTCCCTTGTCGCGTAGTTCCGCTATATTCACGTAGTTTTTCAAGAGATTGATTTCCGCCATAGTAGCGTATAAGCGATAACAGACATGCTACGCCACAATCGTTCTGGTCGTGTTGTAATACGACCGATTTTTTGATGCGTTTTTTATCAAACATACTATTTTACAGGTATTTTAAGATGGTTTTGGCACGTGTTTGCCCTTTGTGCTGAAATACTAACTGATGTGTTGAATTATATACAAATAAAGAAGGTATATGATTAGAATCAAATATGGTAGCAAACTTGTTCAAACTATCTTGTAGAAAAATAACATTAGAAACCTTATCCAATCCTTGGTTTTGAGCAAATTTACGAATTTTATAACTTTCCTCTGTTGAAACAAAAATAAGTTGGGTATTTTTAAACTCACTTATATGTTCTTTTATATCTTGGGTTTCGTACCAGCAATAACTACATTCTGTATTGAAGTAGAGAAATACAACCGAAGTATTTTGAGTAATATTTTTGTTTGTAAAAGGCTTTCCGTCTGTTTGAGCAAAAGAAAATTTGGGTAATGAAACAATATGCCGAGCAAGTACCTTTTTTTGTTCTATTTTCTGATAGATATAATATCCACCTATCATAACGAAAATAACAATACTTACAAGCAATATTTTCTTAATGATTTGTTTAGCCATCTTTACTTTTTATGAATAATTAAGTGTGAAAAACATTACCACAACTACCCACAAAAGCAATAAAACTCCGTAACTTGACGCTACAAAATAAAACCGCTCCTTAAAACTAATTTTCAGTACCTTGCCCAGCAAATAGGTCAGCAATAGCCAATAACCTACCTCAAAAAGATTGGCTAACTGCAACGGATATACGTACCATTGCGCTACTTGCTTATAGTCTGTTAGGTTAAGAAGCGATAAGGGGTAGAAAAATTGTATATCTTCAAGTGTGTGTTGAGGTTGAAAGAAATAAAACCATATTATTTTGCATACAGGTACAAGCAAAAAGATGATTTCTGCCTCTGCAACAATAACAAAAAGCCTCTTGTACGGCACTTGGCGGTCAGTAAGCATACAAGCTATACTAAGAACTAATGCCGTTATACTCATTTTGATAAGAAGCAAAAACGGAATAAACCCATACCCTACCCATTGCCATTTTTGTTGCGCGTTTAAGAGATTTTCTACCTGTGTAGCTGTTAATTGCTCTGAAAGCGAATTTGCCAAAAGCGACCTTATATTTAGAATATCTTGTACCAAATATGCCAAAAAAGCATTTAACAACAAAAGCGAACAAATATAAAGCCTATTAAGGGTTTTATCTGACATTTACTACCGTATTTTCTAATGAGAAATTTCTTTTGTTTTACGTTCTTTTTCTATTTTTTTCAATTTGTTTTGCTTAGTTATATAAGCTATCATATAAATAAAAAAGAAAAATTTGTTTAAACTCGGGTCTATTTTGAATATGATATTTATTAACCATAATATCAAAATAATAAAACACTCTACATATCTTATAATATAGGTTTTTACAGTAGATAATATTTGTTTCATAATAAAAAATTGTTTTTTAATTATACATATTTTTCTTTTTAGGAAAATTTCTTATTATTCCATATTTTGTAAAAAACAAAATAAAGAGAATAATAAAAAACAACGGGCGATTAAGCATAGGTTCTAAGCCTGAAATATAATTAAGCCCCAACAAAGCGATAAACACCAATAACACGGCATATCGTTTTACCATTTGTAAAATTTTTTCTTTCATAATATTTTTATATTTGTAAGAGACTGACTGAAAAAGTTTGGTCAGTCTCTTGGTCTTTCAAAAGTAATTAGCTATTCCAACATTCAGCTATTTCTTTTCTAAAAATAGAAGCTATAATACCTGTATGAGTTAGCAACGCTGCTCCTAACAAAGCACATCCACCAGGAGAGATTCCCCCAATAATAGTTGCTTGCTGTTCAAAATTCAATTTTTTCATTATTCAAATTTTTAAAAGTTAAACAATTTTTTAAGCACATTCTATGATAGTAGCAGTAAGCACTCCAACTCCTGTCGATGGTAAAATAGCAAGAGATAGAGCAGATAAAGCTCCCAGCAATAAACATTCTCTCCCTTTACCTCCCCCTTGGATTTTTTCCATTTGATTTAAAGTAATCTTTTTCATCTTTAAAAAATTTTAAATTGTACATTATTTTATTCATTTTAGAAAAGTATCCACAAACGTCGACTTTTTTTGCTCCTCTTCGCTAAAATGATTTTCGTACTGCGAAGTTATAGTGTTTTTTTTTTTTTTGCAAAATTTATAAGTTAAATGTTTGTTAAATTATTTTTCACTCTGAAAATCAATGAATTACAAAGTAAAAAAGACAAACAAATATAAAGGGTATATGGGTTTTATCAGATATTTATATCTGCTTTTTCTAATGTAAAGTTTCTTTATCGACAAATTCTTTTTCCAAAGTAAGCAAGCCTTTTCTTTTAAATATTTGATTATAAGCAAGATATAAATAAGGAATTATTATTGCCAAAGCGATATAAGGGCTAATGTATTGAAAAAAAAGGAGCAACATAGCCGATAACATCAAAACATTCGCTCCTACAAACAAAAAATTTTGTACTTTGCTTGAAATCACAATACTATGAATTTTTTCTTCTTGTAGGTTGTCTATCAATATTTCGTTGGAAGTATAACGTACTGCTCTGATATACATTGTTTTACTTCCTTCGGGAAGTGATAACACTTTTTCTTTTTTTCGTGTTTTGAAGTAATCGTAGAACTTTCCGTCAATGTATATTTCGCACAGTAGCGGATACAACATATAATTCCCTGCTGATTTTAATGTTATTCTATTCATAATCTATATTTTTTACAAAATTATATTCAATATTTTATTTTTCAAAAATAAATATAAATACTGAAAAATCAATTCAAGTTCATGGAAATTATATTTAGTAAATCTACTTCATATAAAGTATCTACAAACGTCGACTTTTTTGCTCCCCTTTGTCAAAATGATTTTCATACTGCAAAGTTATAATACTTTTTTAAAAAAATTACTATAAAAAATATTGGTTATATTCATTTTTTTTGTACTTTTACCCCTAGTTTTGTCAAAAACATAGAAAAATACAATAACAATTAAAATTCTATATTTATGAAGGATAAAAAGTTAATGCCCAATTATCTGTTTGAAACTAGTTGGGAAGTTTGTAACAAAATTGGTGGAATACATACAGTTATCGCTACAAAATCAGAGATTTTATATAAAGAATTTGGCGATAATTACATCACTATAGGACCTGATATTTGGACACGAAAAGAAAATCCTGAATTTACTGAAGACTCTGAATTATTAACTTCTTGGAAAAGAAAAGCTGAAAAAGAAGGCTTGCGAATACGGATAGGTCGTTGGAACATCAAAGGAAATCCTATTGCTATTTTAGTTGATTTTTCTCAATATATCAACGAAAAAAATCAAATTTTACAATATTTCTGGAATGTACATCAATTAGATTCGTTAGATGCTGGTTGGGATTTTACCGAATCTGCACTCTTTGGGTATGCTGTAGGAAAAGTAGTTGAAAGTTTTACGAACTTCCAAGTAGGTACGCGCGAGAAAGTTATCTGCCATTGCCATGAATGGATGACTGCAACCGCTTTGTTATACTTGAAAAAAGAAATTCCTATGGTGGGGACTGTTTTTACAACTCATGCCACAGTTTTAGGGCGTTCTATAGCAGGTAATGGGCTTTCGCTTTACAATTATCTAACTGATTACAATCCGAAAGATATGGCATATCAGTTGGGAGTTCAACACAAGCATTTTTTGGAAGCAAAAGCAGCTCAACTAACAGATAATTTTACGACTGTGAGCGAAATCACAGCTCGCGAATGTGCACACTTTCTTAACCGAGTTCCCGATGTACTAACTCCCAATGGATTTGACGAACAACTCATTTTAGACAAAAAATCTTACAAAAACAAACGAGCAAAAGCACAACAAAAATTATTACAAATTGCTGAAAATCTTTCGGCTGAAACTTTCGAAAATCCTTTTTTGGTAGGAATTAGTGGGCGTAACGAATTCAGAAACAAAGGTGTTGATATTTTTATAGAAGCATTGGGGAAAATTAACCAAACTGCCAATTCATCTCGGAAAATACTGGCTTTTATTCTCATTCCTTCTTGGCACGAGAGCCCAAATCCCGATTTATTAGAAAATTTGAAATCATCTACCAAAAAACCTTGCTTACAGCCATATAGTACGCACATAATCAGAGATGAATATCAAAATATTATCCTTAACAAAATACGTAAACAACAACTTTTTAACAAAAAAACAGATGCTGTTAATGTTTATTTCTGTCCAAGTTATTTAGTAGGAAATGACGGAGTCTTCGATATGTCTTACTACGATGTACTTACAGGGCTTGATCTAACCATTTTCCCTTCATATTACGAGCCTTGGGGGTACACACCTATGGAAAGTATTTGTTTTAAAGTACCTACTATAACCACCTCGCTTGCTGGTTTTGGAACTTGGGCAAAATCACAAGGCAATAATACTTCTGTAACAGTTATTGACCGAGATGATACAAATAATGCCGTTGTTATTGAAAAAATTATCCAAAAAATAGAAGAAATAGCTACTTTATCGCAAGAACACTATACTTCTGTTCAAGAAAATGCTGCTTTGGTAGCAAAAAATACACTTTGGAAAAATTTTATAAAACATTACTTTAAAACATATCAAAATACAATAGAAAAAATAAATATCAAAATGAAAGAATTACCACAATCCGATACAAATGCTATGTACTTAGAACAATCTAAATCTGTCAATCAACCTCATTGGCGAAGTGTTATCGTGCATCGTTCTACACCCGAAAAGCTAAAAGCTCTTGAAATATTGGCTAAAAATCTGTGGTGGTGCTGGAATGAAGAAGCTGAGCAATTATTCAAAAGTATTGACCCCATAGAGTGGAAAAAAGTTCACAAAAACCCAATTATGCTTTTGGATACCATTTCTGTTTCAGAATACAAAGCACTGGAAAATAACCAAGATTTTATGCAACGATTAGATAACGTGTATCAGAAATTTCTTTCTTATATGGAGAAGAAAAAAGAAATGACACACCCTGCTATTGCATATTTCAGCATGGAGTTTGGATTACATTCGTCTTTGAAAATCTACTCAGGCGGATTGGGTATTTTGGCAGGAGATTATTTGAAAGAAGCTAGCGATAAAGCCACAAAAATAACAGGAATTGGGCTTTTGTATCGCTACGGATATTTCACTCAGAAAATTTCATCTTTCGGAAATCAAGAATCTGAATACGAACCGCAAGACTTTACCAAAATTCCGGTATCACCTGCCACTGATGCTGATGGTAATTGGATAAAAATTTCGTTAGAACTTCCTGAACGTATGTTATATGCTCGTGTGTGGCGTGTTGATGTGGGGCGTATCGAATTGTATCTGTTAGATACTGATTTTGAAGAAAATACCGACTACGACCGCTCTATCACGCATCATCTTTATGGAGGAAATTGGGAAAATCGTCTAAAACAAGAAATGTTATTGGGTTTAGGAGGTATCCAAATGCTTCGTAAGTTGGGTATTGAAGCCGATATTTACCATTGTAATGAAGGACATGCTGCCTTCATTGGGTTAGAACGATTAAACGAATATATCAATAAGCATAACCTTTCTTTTTCGGAAGCTACTGAGATTGTTAAAGCATCATCTTTATTTACCACACACACACCAGTTCCTGCTGGACACGATTTCTTTGAAGAAGGAATGCTTAAAGCCTTCATCGGTAATTATGCAGAGAAATTGCATGTGCGTTGGGAGCAAATCCTTTCACTTGGAAAAATTGACTTGAACAACCCTCATGAAAAATTCTCAATGAGTTTCCTCGCTGCCAACCTCTCGCAAGATGTTAATGGAGTAAGTTGGCTTCACGGAGATGTAAGTCGGGATATTTTCAAAGACCTCTGGCCTGGTTATATGCCCGAAGAATTACATCTAAGTTACGTAACCAACGGAGTGCATCAGCCAACTTGGACTTCGCCTCTTTGGAAAGAAATCCAGCGAAAATACTTCAAAAAAGATGTAGACCGGAATAATTACTCACCAAAATGCTTTGAAGGAATTTACGATGTTCCCAATGAAAAAATTTCACATATAAAAAATGAACTTCGAGCCAAATTGGTACAACGAATTAAAAATGGTCTTAACGATGGACAAAATATCACGTACTTCACTCCACGCGAAATTGTTGAAATCCAAGACAACTTACGTGATGATGTACTAACTATCGGGTTTGCACGCCGTTTTGCTACCTATAAGCGCGCACATTTGTTATTTACCAATTTAGAAAAATTAGATGCGATTGTCAATAATCCTGAACGCCCTGTTCAATTTATTTTTGCAGGAAAAGCACACCCTGCCGATAAAGCAGGACAAGATTTGATTAAAAATATTGTTGAAATCTCTAAACAACCTCGTTTTTTAGGAAAAATTCTTTTCTTACCCAATTATGATATGGATTTAGCTCGTACAATGATACAAGGTGTCGATGTATGGATGAATACCCCGACCCGACCCCAAGAAGCCTCTGGTACAAGTGGTGAAAAAGCTGCCATGAACGGAGTGAT
The DNA here is from genome assembly GCF_026005215.1 of Capnocytophaga catalasegens. GTDB lineage: Bacteria > Bacteroidota > Bacteroidia > Flavobacteriales > Flavobacteriaceae > Capnocytophaga > Capnocytophaga catalasegens. The sequence goes on from NZ_BPMA01000002.1 coordinate 96,893, forward strand.
GCACTTCAGCGTACTTGATGGTTGGTGGGTTGAAGGATACCGCGAAGATGCAGGTTGGGCATTGCCTCAAAAACGCACTTACGAAAACCAAGCCTATCAAGACGAATTAGATGCTGAAACTATTTATAACATCATTGAAGACCAAATAGCTCCAACTTTTTACAACAAAGATAGTAAAGGGATTTCGTCTGAATGGTGTGCTTTTATCAAAAATACAATTGCCAAAGTAGCATCAAATTTTACAACATACCGAATGCTTACCGATTACGAAAATCAGTATTATTTCCCATTGGAAAAACGTGCTAACTTACTTAAAACTAATAATTTCCAAAAAGCAATCGAGCTTTCGGACTGGAAGAAAAAAGTAAGTAGAGAGTGGGATTCTATCCAAGTAGAAGAGTTTAAAACTCTAAACAGAGATAGACAACTTATTTCTCTTGGAAACACATACGAAGCTGAGCTAAAACTTCATATAGGAGAACTCACAGTTGAAGACATAGGAGTAGAACTTGTTGTTACCAAAAATGAAGATGGACAAACAAAAATATTTACTACCAAACAAGCACAACCGCTTCATTTTCAGAACAAACAGGTTACTTACAAACTCTCGGTAGAAGCCGAAGATGCAGGTCTGTTTATGTTGGCATTACGTATTTATCCCAAAAATGAACTTTTGCCACATCGGCAAGATTTCGCATTAGTTAAATGGTTGTAAAACAATTTGTCTATTATTTTGGGATTGAAGCCTACCGCTGAGGTAGGTTTTTTTATTTTTGCAAATTTATCTTAATTATTTGGAGTTCAACAAAAATACTATTTTGTATTATGTATTTTATAATTGATAAAAATTTTCATAAAAACTACTCACAAACACATCTTAGATGTTAAATTTCACTTTTTTTAAATTTTTTATGATTAAAAACTTGTATATATTTTTTTTCTTTTTTAGTTTTGCTTCGTGAATTAACATAAAATAATTTTTTATGAAAAAAATCTTTTCGACAATTACAGTAATGGCTTTGCTTGCGACTATGTCGTGTAGCAAAAGTAACGATGACGGAGGTGAGACACCTGCACCTGCCGTAGAAGAAGGAAAAACCTTTAATGCTTTTATTAAAGATGGTTTTACAGGAGACAAGGGAGAAGAACTTCTCCAACCTAGAAATCTTAAAAACATTAAGGTAGGAGATTTTATCCCTTATACGTTAACGATAACGGATACTGATTTAAAAAGTGGAGAACAATTTGCACTTTTTGCCATTAAAGAAGAAGATAAAAATCATCAATCTATGCGAGTAGATTATGATATTTATTTAGAAGACGAAAATGGTAAAAAACAGAAAGTAGAAGACCCTAAAATCGTATTTAAAAAAGAAGGGAAGTACAAATTCTACATTAAACCTTTGGTGCCCGGCACATTTCAACTCCCTTTCTTGTTCCAGAAGGAAGGAGTTGGAGAGATAAAATTACCAAAAGTTAATTTTAGTGCTGTAAAAATAACTGCTTGGTCGTGGGCAAGAAGAGACCGATGGGTTTGGAAAGGTTTTCCTATACCCGAGCAATGGTCTGTTAATAAAAGAGATTATAAATTTATAATAGATGATGGGGATAATGAAACCGATATTTACCTAACTCCTCTCCAAGCTTCTCAACATTTTGAAATTTATTACAACGGAAATAAAGCCTCTGGTTCTTTTGTTGTAAATAATCAATATGATTTCCACCCTGAACAAGAAAGAGAAAGAGCTGACCCTCCACTTCCCGCTCCTGTTGTTACTATTACCATAGTGCAAAGACGTGAAGGAAAAGAAGAAAACCGTATTACATATAATAATGTTTATATTGAAAATAGACACTAAATAATAAATTTAAAATTAAAACACAATGAATTTAAAAAATTTATCTATTCTTTCCCTTATTGTATTGGGAAGTATCGCTACTTCTTGTAGCAAAAACGAAAGTTTTGAAGAAAAACTTGGAGGACTTAAACAAGTAGTATTTCCAGAAGTTGCAGAGCAAATAAAATCTTCTAAGCCTACAGGACGTGTAGTAGGAAATGAAATAGAAGTTATACAAACTGTAACTAAACAACAGACCTTAGCACCTGTACAAATTGTTGATGGAAAAGACTTGGATGTTATCTACCCTGGTAGCGTGTTAGATGGAGAATCTTTCTTAAACGGTACTTATAACCCACTTGTAATAAATAACCCACGAGAAATTACGCTCTCCACTACCTTACAAGGACCTAATGCAATTATAAAAGTAGGAGCTATTCCGGTAGTAAGTGACGTTCGTGAGAAAGTTAATAAATTAGTAAGTCAAAATTCTACGGCAGTTGATTTCAGCAATACTGCTGCATACCTTACCTATATTTCTAATGAAGTAACAACTATTGAAAGTTTTAGTAAATCATTTGGTATTCACGCCAAATTAGATGTATTAAGTGGTTTAGTAAAAGCAAATTTTAGCTTTGAACAAACTAGTTTAACTATCAATAGCAAAAAATATGTACTTATCAAGGTACGCCAACAATTCTACAATGTTACTGTGGATCCTAAAAATGCTGATACTTGGGGTGATATTCAAAATATAGGTAGCTACGAACCTGTATATATCAGTAGTGTAGATTATGGACGAGTTGCTCACTTATTAGTAGAAACTGATGAAACTAGCGCAGAAGTTACCAAAACTATAAAAGCAGGTATTAGCGCAACTTTTCCAAAAATAGGAGGAAATGTAGATACTAAGATGCAAGAAACAGCAAGGAATTATTATAAAAATAAAAGAATACAAATAATGATAGCAGGAGGACCTTTATCAACAAGTCGTTCTGTTACAGATTATGATAGTTTTATGCTATTCCTTCAAAACCCTAAACCTGAAGACTTAGTGAAATCTTCCGCTCCTATAGGCTATAAAGTTCGTACTTTAAAAGATAATCGTGAGGTAGAAGTTCGTACTCTATATACTGAACAGCGTATTTATCCTGAATAAAAAAACAATAGAATTAAAAATTTATTGACTTATCGTTTCAAAAAAATATAAAAATCAGTTTTCTTAAATGAAAACTGATTTTTTATTCTAAATAAAATTGTAACTTTGCAGCACTTAAACAAATAAAAAAATGCAAGTAATACAAGATATTTTAACTCCCGTAGTTCAAACAGCTGTAAATCAGCTATTTGGAGTTAAGTTAGACACCGTTGAGTTTCAGCAAACCAGAAAAGAATTTGAAGGAGATATTACCTTAGTTATTTTCCCGATACTTCGCCAAATAAAAGGAAATCCTGAACAAATTGGCTCGCAAGTTGGCTCGTTTTTACAAGAAAACAGCAACGAAGTTGTCAGATATAATGTGGTAAAAGGTTTTCTTAATCTGGTTATATCCAACACGTATTACACTCATTTTCTAAAAGATATTTTACCTCAGAAAGATTTTGGAAAAACTCCCCAAAAACCTCATTCGCCTGCAATTATCGTAGAATACTCTTCCCCTAATACCAATAAACCATTGCATTTGGGGCACGTGCGAAATAATTTGCTCGGATATTCGGTAGCAAAAATTATTGAAGCCTCAGGCAAAAAAGTATATAAAACCCAGATTATCAACGATAGAGGTATTCATATTTGTAAATCAATGCTAGCTTGGCAACGCTTTAGTAATGGGGAAACTCCTGAAAGTACAGGGCTAAAAGGAGACAAATTGGTAGGCAATTACTATGTTATTTTTGACAAAAAATACAAAGAAGAAATAAATCAACTCATTTCAGAGGGAAAAACCAAAGAAGAGGCTGAAAAACAAGCACCTATATTCTTGCAAGCCCAAGAAATGCTTCGCAAGTGGGAAGCTGGCGATCCAGAAGTTATTTCCCTTTGGAAACAAATGAACCAATGGGTATATGACGGATTTTCAGTAACTTACAAAAATTTAGGTGTTGATTTCGACTCGTATTACTACGAAAGCAATACCTATTTGCTTGGCAAAGATATCATTGATGAAGGATTGCAAAAAGGCGTTTTCTATCGTAAAGAAGACGGTTCGGTATGGTGCGACCTTACTGCCGACGGATTAGATGAAAAATTGGTACTTCGCTCCGATGGAACTTCTGTATATATAACCCAAGATATTGGGACGGCAATTCAACGCACCAAAGATTATCCTGATGTAAAAGGAATGGTCTATACGGTTGGTAATGAACAAGATTATCATTTCAAAGTTTTGTTTCTAATCTTAAAAAAATTAGGTTTCGATTGGGCTAAAAATTTATATCATTTGAGCTATGGAATGGTCGAACTTCCCAACGGGAAAATGAAAAGCCGCGAAGGTACTGTGGTTGATGCCGATGATTTGATACAAGAAGTTACGTTTGTTGCCAAAGAAATCTCCCAAGAATTGGGCAAATTGGAAGGATATTCCAAAGTGCAAAAACAAGAATTGTACCGAATTATTGGGTTGGGTGCTTTGAAGTATTACATTTTAAAATATGACCCAAAAAAGACTATCAAATTCAATCCCGAAGAATCAATTGATTTTCAAGGAAATACAGCGCCTTTTATCCAATATGCTTATGCTCGTATTCGTTCTATTTTAAGAAAAGCTAATGCTGAAAATCAATCCTTTACTTTCTCAACAAATATTGAATTGCACGAAAAAGAAAAGGAATTGATAAAACTTATTTTGCAATTTCCAGAAGTGATACAAAACGCTGCGAATAATTATAGTCCTGCGCTAATTGCTAATTTTGTCTATGATTTGGTCAAAGAATTCAATTCTTTTTATCAGAATGTATCCATTTTGGGAGAAGAAAATACAGATATACGCAATTTCAGAATAGAACTTTCACGAAAAGTAAGCGAAGTTATTGCCAGCGGATTTGACCTTTTGGGCATTCAAGTTCCCGAAAGAATGTAAATTTGAATTCTATTTATTTTCATTTTCTTATTTTTTTAAATTATAAATTACTGATAAATATGTAGTTACATTTTTTTTGTAAAAAATTAGAAAAACGCCTTGTTTATTTTAATAATAGTTGTATCTTTGCACCGCAAGTAAAGTAATAAAAATTATTACTTTATTTCTAATAATTGCGAAAATAGCTCAGTTGGTAGAGCGCAACCTTGCCAAGGTTGAGGTCGCGGGTTCGAACCCCGTTTTTCGCTCTCTTTTTATTTAAAAAAGGCTCGGATGGTGGAATCGGTAGACACGCTGGACTTAAAATCCAGTGGGCAGCAATGCCTGTGCGGGTTCAAGTCCCGCTCCGAGTACACGAAAAAAACGCAATATCTTATAATACAGGATGTTGCGATTTTTTTTATGTCAAAAATTATCCAACTAATCAATACCAAGTATAAAAGCGAGTATACATAAATGGTTATTTCCTATTCGTTTTCAATGGGTTGCAATCCTTGCAAATAGATATTATATTTCAAATGGTTGACGGGAGTGCTATTATAACCAGGATATACGTAATTATCTTGATAATTAGTAAATTTTTCAGTTATCAGGATAATATCGCCGTCAAATTGGCTTTTGCTACCACCGCGCATTTTGCCATCTGTGGTTTATTGAAAAACAACCAAAAACAACTTGCCGTCATACTTTTTGCACAAATCTTTGTCTATTTCAAATTTGCTATAAATCATCATTTAGCTTTATCTCTATTTCTCCTTTGTTTAAAAACTCCTGATACCCCGAAAATTCAACAACACGAAATTTGAACTCCTTTTCAAGGATTGGAAAATACCAAGTGTGATAATTCTGCTCCAACAAAAAAGTAACAAAATCAAAATACTTACTTTTATCAGCCAATAAAAATGATAATTCAATATTTTTTTATCCTATTTAGGTACTATTTCTAACCCGTAATATTCTGCCTAATAGTTGCGAACGCTTTTCAGAAGGGTATAAAACCAAACTAAACCTTCGATAAGTAACGTGGCTGTAAAATCGGATATGTTTTTTTAGAAAAATAAAAACAAACACGAAAATTTGATTTTAAACAAAAAAGCCCAAAAACTTCATACAGGAAAAGGCATTTATCGAAGTTCTTACAAAAATGCTTAATAAACTTTCTTGTTGTTTCATTTTTGTGAAAAAAAAATTGTATATTTACACCCAACAAAATACATTTTAAAATATATTTATTTAATAAAAATTTCAACCTTTACAAATTAAAATAATCATGCTCAGATTTTTATCTTTTACAACCGTATGCTTACTACTTTTTTTTGCTTGTAAAAAAGATAGTATAGAGTCAATTCAGATTAACTCAGAAAAACCTGAAATCCTTACCCCTGAGAAACAAAAACCCATCGCGTATGATTGGGATTTCTATCTACAGCCCTCTCGATTGTATATGGTGAAAAATGAACCCAATATCGAGCTTAAAAAAATCTATTATCAAATAGCAGCTACCCCGTGTGGCGACTGGTTCGATGGCGTTACTCCCAATAGCGAGAAAAGCGATAATCGGTTGAAAAACTACATTGATAATGCCGAAAAAGCTCAGAAAACGCCTATTGTAGTCGTGTATGGTATTCCGAATCGCGATTGTGGAAGTTTTTCGGCAGGTGGTCATAAAAATGCAACAGATTACAAGGCGTGGATAAACCGCGTTAGTAATATTATTGGTCAGCGTCGTGCTGTGGTCATTATAGAACCCGATGCTATCAATTATTGTGGCTTAAAACCCAATGACCCTAAGCGTATTGAACGTGCTGAATTACTTACTTACGCAGGCAAAACTATTTCTGAGAGAAATAAAAATGCTGTAACTTACATTCACGCAGGAAGTTCTGGATTGCGAGTGAATGACGTTGCCAATACCATTATCGAAAGTGGTGTAAAATATATGCGCGGTTTCGCGACCAATGTTTCAGGAGTTCGTGGTACCAAAGAGGAACAAGAATGGGCAGAAAAATTAGTCCAACGATTAGGAGAATTAGGCATATCAGGCAAACATTATGTAATAGATACAGGACGCAGTGGCATTCACGCTCCCAAAAATCCGAACCCTAATGCGACGTATAATTCTTGTAATAATTTTGCAGCGGCATTAGGTCCACGTAGTACTAAAAATACCACAGGAACACACGCCGATGCTTATCTGTGGATCAATGGTGGAGGCGGCTCTGACGGTGCTTGTGGTATGGGAGCTCCAGCTGCGGGACAACCCTATCCCGAATATGCCCGAGCTTTAGTTAATAATGCTATTCGAGTAGGTTCAATCGAAATATTAGAATTACCTAATGGATTATAGCATTTTTCAATAAAATTTATTTACTTGATAATCAATAGATTTTAAAGATATTTTTTCTGTTGATTCTTTTTGCTTATGAAAAAAAATTATCTATGCACGATAATACCATTTCTGCTCCAGAAGATTGAGTTTATTACAGAGGAGATGAATTTGATGCAAATCAATTAAATAAATCACATAAACTATATTTATAATTCGATTTTAAGAAAAATATTTTTTTTATTTTTCAAAAAATTGTAATTTTACACCCGTAAAACATAAAAACAATATCCTTATGAGTTTTAAAGAAAAATACAACTCTTTGCTTACTTTTGCCAAAGATTTGGGTATGCGCAATACCAACGTAGAAGAAAAAACCGATGCTCTTTATATAAAAGGAGAAGTGAACACTCCCTATGAAAAAAATATTTTCTGGGATAAGTTAAAAGAAATCGGTGGGGAGGCAGCCTCTGATATCAAAGCAGATATTAGCGTATTAGACAACTCTATTTATCACATTCATACAGTGGTTAAAGGAGAAACTCTTAGCAAAATTGCTAAAAAATATTATGACGATGCCAACAAGTATCAAATTATTTTTAAAGCCAATACTGACAAACTTAAAAATCCTGATTTGATTCAGATAGGGCAACAACTAATCATTCCTAAATTGTAATAACAAATTTAGCTAATTTAAGAGATATGAAAACTCCTGTGTAACATACATAGGAGTTTTTTACTTCAATAAAAATAAATCATAAAATTTTTAAGAAAAATGTATTTTTTTAAGAAAAACACTACAAAATCAATACTTTTATTACTCATTCTTTTTATAAATTGTTCAATTTCTTCTGCACAAGAAATTGTGCTTCCTATATCTTCCAAAACGATTATAAACATATTCAACACAGGCGAAAAAAATATCAAATGGGAATTCCCAATTGATAATTCAAATGAAATATCATTGGTTTGGAGTGAAAAACAAACTTCTTTTTCAGTTCAAAATATAAAAACTTTTGTAGGTTACGAAAATGACACATTCCGTGCAACTCTTTCTTTTCAAAATGACCAAATTAGTGGAAATTTAATGCTTTCTGATAGAGAAATTACACTTTTTACCAATCCACAAGGAAGCATCTCAATAACCTCTTCCCATTTACACAACGCACATTGTGGAAATTGTGTTTCAAACGAATGCAGTATATCCCCTCCTGCATCTATCAGATTTCAATCTGGCATAGAAACTCCATTACAATTGAGTGAATTTACAACCAATCAAAGTAAAAGTCTTGCCGATGATGTACTTCGTGTATATAGACTTGCGATGCCTATTACTTATGAATATTATACATCAAAATTTCGAAATAATCTTCTTGATGTACAACTTTTTTGGGCAAATACGGAAATATCTCTTAACGAAATTTATCTAAGAGACCTTGCTGTAAAATTTCAAGTAGTCAATAACGAAAAACTTGTTATTACAACCATAGACGACCCTATAAACAATGCCAATTTTAGAAAGAATGCACGAGAAATTATATTAAATTCTACCGAAAATATCAACAAACTAATCACTGCTAATGATTACGATATAGGAATTGTTATTGGCAAAAACTCTCAATTACAAGAATTTCCTGATGGAACTCCTCAAGGAGGCTTGCTTGGTTTAGCAGGCGTTGGGGCTGGTTATATTAGCTCGTTTAAGGCACAAGGTATAGCTATTGCTTCTACCTTGACTATTGCCCACGAAATAGGACATATGCTGGGGGCTCAACACACGTTTTCTGAAGGAGGAGATGGTTCTGTAAAAACAGAACCCAAAGAAGGTCAATCAATAATGAGTTACGGAACTCCTGCCAACTTTTTTTCATTGGTTAGTATTTTCGAACATATAAAACCTTTGCTTGCTCGTATGCCATATTATTCAGATAATGCAAGGAAGAATTTAGTAGGAATTCCCTTCTACAATGACAATTTTTACTACAATAATGCTTCTTACGGAATAAAAACAGGTAACAAAGCGCCATCTTTGAACAAAAGCAATCTAAAAACAAAATATACTCTTCCACAAAATACTTTTTTCCAATTTCAGATGAAAGCTACCGATCCAGAAAATCAGAAATTGTATTATCTTGCTCATCAAGCCGATATAAAAAGTCTTGATACGAATGAAGCTTCTAATGCTGTCTTTCTGACACAACCTGCTTCTGTCAAAAATAGAAGCTGTTTTCAAACAGAATATGAACCAAATCTCATCAATTTTTATAAATTGAATGAAGAACTTTATACAGAGAGGGCATTTTCAACTCCAACACAAACAGGGACTTTTACATTTTGGCTTGGCGTAAGAGATTCTGACCTTGATCCGAACTACACTGAGCGAACCAATCGAGCAACCACTTATGATATGATGCAAACAAGCGTAGAAATAAAACAAGGTATTCCTTTTGTATTGACCAATGAGTTTGCACAAAGTTACAAAGCTGGGCAGAAACTCAATCTCAAATGGAATGTAGATGCCAATAGCTTTGGTAGCCATTCCAACGTACGTATTTTACTCTCTGATGACTTCGGAGACACTTTCAGATATGTATTAGTGGATAAAACTGAAAATGACGGAACTTGTGAGATTGTTTTTCCTTCGGATATTTCGATAGGGACAACAAAAATTAAATCGCCTTTCTCAGCAACTGATACATTTGATATTCCGGCAGGAGTTATCAAGATTGAAGTAATTGACCATATAGCTTATGCTATCTCGCATACACGTCCGTTTTCAGCAAAAAGGCGCTTGTCATCTATTGAAACTCAAATTATTGGTGGATTTACCCTTGAAAAATCAGAAATTACCTTCCAAAATACACCCGAGCGTGAGATTACAGTGTTTTGCCATCAAATACCTGAAAAAGCTACAGTTACTGCTATTTCAACTTGTAATGCAAATACCTCACCAAATATTTCTTATAAAGAAACCAATGTGCAATCGCAATGTAAGCAACATACCTTGATTAGAGAATGGACAGCAACAGACCTATGTGGTAATACTGCTATTTTCCAACAACTGATTCACATAATACCTGCCAGTGAACCTCTTGTTTTCATAGGAAATTTACCTCAAAATATAGTTGTTAGCTGCAATAACATTCCACTTCCTGCCACTTACTTAGCTACAAAAGGCGGTTGTGATGCGGTTCAAATAACCTATGAAGAACAGAAAGACAGCAACACATCGTGTAAGGAAACCTATACCATTACTCGATACTGGACGGCAACAGACCAATGTGGCAACAAAGCCACACATACACAAACCATTATGGTTTTGCCTGAAATAAAAATATACAATGCCGTTTCTAAAAATTATAATACAAATTACTTCAAAATAGAAGGATTAGAGGCTTATACTGATACACATGTTTTAATTTTCGACCAGATGGGCTTGCGTGTTTATGAAACGTATAATTATGGCGTAAATGGCAATGTTTTCAAAGGAATTTCAAATGTTAAAGGCTTCTCGCAAGGGAAAAAAGTTCCCAACGGAACCTATTTTTATATACTTTCGTATAAAGATTTCCAAAAACAATCTTATCGTAAGAGTGGATTCTTATACGTAGGAGGCGATTAAACTATTATGGATAGAAAACTCATACGAATATATAACCAAAAATCAGTAGAAATGCTTAGTCTCTACTGATTTTTTATAAATACATACAATGAGATTCTATTACAAATAGCGAGCGGTATAACTTATGGTATTTTGAGCCACTTGTGTAGGAGTTCCTTCGGCTACGATAGTTCCTCCGTCTTTTCCTCCATCAAGTCCTAAATCTATAATATAATCGGCACAGCGAATAAGCTCCATATTGTGTTCAATTACAATAATGGAGTGTCCGCGTTCAATGAGCGCATTAAACGACTTGAGTAACTTGCTAATATCATGAAAGTGCAAGCCTGTGGTGGGTTCATCAAAGATAAACAAGGTATGATTCTCGGAGAAGGACTTAACCAAGAATGAAGCCAGTTTTATTCGTTGAGCCTCGCCTCCTGATAGTGTTGAAGATGATTGCCCAAGTGTTACATATCCTAATCCGACTTGTTGTAATGGTATCAATTTTTGTGCTATTTTTGTTTGTTTATGCTCTGTGAAAAAGGCTACGGCGTCGTCAATGGTTGTATTCAAGATATCATCAATAGATTTGTTGTGAAACTTAACATCGAGTACCTCTTTTTTGAATCGTTTTCCGCCACATGCTTCGCAGGGCAAATGTACATCAGCCATAAATTGCATCTCGATAGTTACTTCTCCTTCGCCTTTGCACACTTCGCATCTTCCTCCATCGACATTGAACGAAAAATGTTTTGATGAAAAGTTATTCAACTGGGCTAACTTCTGCGATGCGAACAAATTGCGTATATCATCGTAGGCTTTTATATAAGTTACAGGGTTAGAACGCGAAGACTTACCGATGGGGTTTTGATCAACAAATTCTACCTGTTTGATATGATTGTATTTTCCGCTAATTGATGTAAATTGTCCTGCCTTCTCCCCTGCTATTCCCAATTGTTTCAACAGAGCTGGGTACAAAATATTTTTAACCAAAGTACTTTTTCCGCTACCAGAAACACCCGTTACTACTGTGAGTCTATCTAACGGAAAAACAACATCAATATTCTTCAAATTATGTTCTCTTGCACCTGTTATTTGAATAAAATGGGGTGAGGTACGCACTTTATTAGGCGGTTCGATACGCAATTTGCCACTGAGATACTTTCCGGTAAGCGAATCGGCGTGTAGGAGCTGCTCATATGTACCTTGTGCAACGACTTCTCCGCCTAGAGTACCTGCTTGGGGCCCAATATCAATGATGTAATCAGCGGCTTTCATAATCTCGGCATCGTGTTCTACAACAATTACCGTATTGCCTAAGTCGCGTAACGATTTGAGTACCTGAATGAGCTTCTCCGTATCTTTGGGGTGCAATCCGATACTAGGCTCGTCTAAAATATACATAGAACCAACCAGACTACTCCCAAGAGAGGTCGCTAAGTTAATTCGTTGACTTTCTCCTCCTGAAAGCGTATTTGATTTTCGGTTAAGGGTTAAATATCCTAGTCCGACATCTATCAAAAATTGTAATCGAGTACGTATTTCTTTCAAAAGACGCTTTGAAACCTGCTCTTGATAGGTTGTCAGAGAAAGTTTTTCGAAAAAAGCATATAACTGATTCACAGGCATTTCTACTAAATCGGTTATTGATTTATCGGCAATACGAACATAGGTTGCTTCTTTGCGTAATCGCTTACCATCACAGGTAGTACAGCGTGTTTTTCCTCGATAGCGAGCCAATAATACACGGTTTTGTATCTTATAATTCTTCTCTTCCAATTCTTTGAAGAAATCGGTCAGCCCAACAAAGTATTTATTACCTGTCCAGATGAGTTTTCGTTGCTCTTCGGTTAGTTCAAACCAAGGTTTATGTATGGGAAAGTCAAATTTGTACGCATTATTGATTAGTTGGTCTCTGAACCAGCTCATAGTCTCGCCACGCCACGGATAGATAGCATTGTCATAGACCGAAAGTGCTGTGTTGGGAATGATAAGGCTCGGGTCTAAGCCAATTGTATCTCCATATCCATCGCAAGTAGGGCAAGCACCATACGGATTATTAAAACTGAACAAATGGACATTGGGTTCAAGAAAAGTAAGTCCGTCCAATTCAAATTTGTTAGAAAACTCGGTACGTTCTCCGCTGTCAAGTGCTATAATCAGACAAGAACCTTTTCCTTCGAAGAAAGCCGTAGCTACCGAGTCGGCAAGTCGATGTGCAAAATCTTCATCAGTAGCAACCACAATGCGTTCTACCACGAGCATAAAGTCCGTTGTTACTTGCTCGAAATCCAATTCGTCTAAACGCAAGACCTCTTCTTGATAAAAGATACGAACATAGCCTTGTTCTTGCAAGAGACGAAGCGTATCGGCATAAGTACGCTCGGGAGCAAGGCTAATAGGCGCTAAAAGAAGTAATTTGCTTGCCACAGGAAAAGTCTTGACAAAATCGACCACGTCAGAAACGTTGTGTTTTTTGACCTTTTTACCTGAAATAGGCGAGAACGTTTGCCCGATACGAGCAAATAATAGTTTCAGATAATCGTATATTTCGGTAGAAGTACCCACCGTTGAGCGTGGATTAGAGGTGCTGACCTTCTGTTCGATGGCAATAGCAGGAGCGATGTTCTCGATAAAATCAACTTGGGGTTTATCTAATCTTCCCAAGAATTGTCGTGCGTAAGACGATAAGCTCTCCACATAGCGACGCTGACCTTCGGCATACAACGTATCAAAAGCAAGGCTAGACTTGCCCGAACCTGAAAGTCCCGTAATGACTACCAATTGGTTACGCGGAATACACACGTCTATATTCTTCAAATTATGAAGTTTTGCTCCTTTTACAATAATGTTATCAGTTGTATCAATCTTTGTTTTCATCAGAAATAAATAAAGGGCAAAAGTACAAATTTTAATTAGAAAATTACTACTTGCAAATGCTTATTTTCATAAAAAAAGCGAATGAAATTCTTCACTCGCTTTGTTGTTTTATGCCTTGGTATATCAAGCTCCGGTTTGTTCTTGTAACTTAGAGGTTGAGGTGGTTGATTTGCTTGCTAACAAGGTATCGTCAATGAGTTTGTTCAAGTGAGTAACGAAAGTTTCTGACTCAGACGAAGGAGCAACCACGTTTTGCGATTGCGCTCGTAGGGCAATACCATCAAACTGCTCGTCGGTTTGTTTGCGGATATCTTTGGCATTGCTTACCGAGGTCGTTGCTTGTCCTTGCATTCTATCGCCCATTTGGGTTTCAAAGTCGGTATTGACCTGCGAGAGCAAACTTACACTATCGGACAAACCAAGTGTGGCAAGGTGTGCCACATTGTCAGCTTTGGCAAAATCAGCAAGTAATGCCTTGATAGCCAAAGACTCTTCTCGATACGGAAGCTGTGCGATTCCTTTATAATTCTTGGTGGCTTGATAGAGTGCCGTAGCAGCTACTTTGCGCTGTGCGTTGTGCGACTTACGCTCTACACGAATCACGTCCAACAAATAACCTACCAACTCATCGCGCTGTTTGTCGAGCTTTACTAACACTTGAGTCTGCGAATTGGTTCGGTTTTCGTATGCCAATTGTGTAAGTTGCTGAATATTTTGCTTCAAGGCATCGAACAATTCGCTTTCGATGAATAATTTCTCGGGAGTAGCTTTGGCAATGAGCTTCTCAACCTCACTCAAAAATTGCGTATATTGGGCGTTATTAAGCCTACGCAAACTTATTGTTTTTATTTTTGCATATTTTTTCATACGTATTTATTTTATTATGATAAATTGTTATTTGAATAAACAAAAATCATACCAAAAACATAGTATTGATACCTTATTTCTGTCTTTTTAACAAAAGTTTATATCAAACCTTTATTCCCTTGGCTATTTTTCTTTAAGTTTTCGATTGAAAATCTATCTTTTTGAAATACAAATACTATAAAAACAATTCAAAAAGAATTAGTTTAACTTTTAAACACCCAAGATACAGCTGTGAATTTCATAAACTGAGTACAAAAAACCCAAGATACAGCTGTGGATTTCATAAACTGAGTACAAAAAACCCAAGATACAGCTGTGGATTTTATAAACTAAGTATAAAACAACCAAGATACAGCTGTGGATTTTATAAACTAAGTATAAAACAACCAAGATACAGCTGTGGATTTCATAAACTGAGTATAAAACACCCAAGATACAGCTGTGGATTTCATAAACTGAGTATAAAATACCCAAGATACAGCTGTGGATTTCATAAACTGAGTACAAAACACCCAAGATACAGCTGTGGATTTTTTCTATTTATCAAAAAATAAATAAAAACGCATTGAATTTTTCAATCTACTAAGGAACTACAACCCCAAAACAATCAAGGCTGATTTGTTAGTATTTTCATAAATTATTTCCTGCATTTATATTTGGTATTTATCAATGAAAAAAGTTTAAAAAAAAAGACACTTTTGTATATTGCATATATCAAATAAATATCCTATCTTGCGCCCTGCAAACGAAACCTTTTTTGAAAAAACATTTTATGCAAAATTATACAAAATACGAGTTAGAATACCCGTTTCACGCCTCACCTCAGTTGCTGTACCAGTACATTTCAACTCCATCGGGGCTGTCTGAATGGTTTGCCGACAATGTGAATTCGCGTGGTGAGTTATATACATTTATTTGGGAAGACACCCAAGAGCAAGCACATCTTATTCGCAAAAGAGTAGACGAATTGGTCAAATTCCGATGGTTACACCACACCGACGAATGCTTCTTTGAAATGCGAATTATGGTTGATGAACTTACTCAAGATGTTTCGCTACTAATTACCGATTTTATCCGAAATGGCGAAAACTTAGAAGAGGCAAAACTCTTTTGGAACAATCAAATAACCGATTTGAAACACGTGTTAGGAAGTTATTAAATAGGCAAACTTATGACCCTTATAAGCGGTACAAAATCAATATCCTCTGCCAGCATTTCTCCCGAAAATAGAGGTATCTTGTTTGGCGATGGCGTTTTCGATGTACTTAAATACGCCAGCGGAAAATTATACTTCTGGGAAGCACATTACCTACGACTGATGGCAACTATGCGCATCGCACGTATGGAGATACCCGATACCTTCACAATGGAATTCCTCGAAAGTGAAATTCTCTCCCAAATTGAACAAAACCAACTTGCCAATCAAGCCGTTAGTGTACGCCTGACCATTGTCCGCAAACAAGGTGGCGACTATACTCCACAAACCAATACCATTGAGTATTACATAAGCGTTGCTCCACTACAATCGCCTTTTTACCAAAATCAACCCATCGAATATCGTATAGAACTCTACAAAGATTTCTACCTGCAACCCGATTTGCTTTCCAATCTGAAAACAACCAACCGCCTGCTGAATGTTATGGGGAGTGTTTTCGCTCAAGAAAATGATTATCAGAACTGCATACTGCTCAATTACACACATAAAAACGTAGTAGGATTTCTCAGCGGAAACCTATTCTGGGTTAGTGGCACACATATAAAAACCCCACCGCTAAGCGATGGGTGTATCAACGGAATTACACGCAAAAAACTTATTGAAACCATTACGAAAACAAATGATTTTACCATTGAAGAAACCAGTATCTCGCCTTTTGACCTACAAAAAGCCGATGAACTTTTCGTAACCAATAGTATTATAGGTATCCAGTCTGTAAGTCATTACCGAAAAAAAGAATATACCAACCAAGTGGCTAACAATCTGATAGGAAAACTCAATACCTTAGCTCGTTTGGGCTAAAAACGAAGTTTTTTGCAAAAAAATTGCTTGGCAAATTCATTTTATGAAAGGTTCATTGAAAAAAGTGTACTCCCCTTCTGGGCAAAACCTAATCGCTTATACAACCGATGTGCCGCTTCACGTTTAGGATTTGAAAACAACAAGATAGTTTGTACCCCTAGTTGCTTAGCACGCATAATCAAAGTCTGTGTCAGTTGCTCCCCTATGCCTTGTTGGCGAAACTCATAGCTTACAACCACATCTTCAATCCATGCTTTACGTCCCGAAATAACCTCATATACCACCATTGTAGCCATTGCAATAGGGCGTTCGTCTTGCCAGCAAACAACTATATATGGCGGATTTTCTTTACGCAACAAGTCCGAAATGCATATCGGGGGAATGTCCGTCAGTTGTGCAAATAGCTCCGCTATATAGGCTTCTGTTTTCGGAGAAATTTCTTCTTGTGAAAGAAATTCGATACGATATTTTTTCATTGTAAAAAGGTTTTTGGAGTTATTATTCCCATTTGTGAAGCTCGAAGAATATACTTACCCACTACATCGAATTCTAAATTGACCAAATCGCCCTTAGCAATCCATCGTAAATTGGTATGTTGCATCGTATAAGGAATAATAGCTACACTAAACATCCCTTTTTGCGAATTAACCACCGTAAGACTTACACCATTGACCGTAATAGAACCTTTTTCTATGGTCAGATTTCCTTTGTCAGTATCATACGAAAATGTAAATACCGTGCTACCTTTTTGGTCTTGAACTTGCTGACATACACCTACTTGGTCTATATGTCCTTGCACAATATGCCCGTCAAGGCGGTCGCCCAATCGCATTCCGCGTTCTAAGTTAAGTTGTGTTCCTACTTGCCAAGTGTGTAAGTGGGTCTTTTGTAAGGTTTCGCTAATGGCAGTTACTTTATAAACTTTGCCTTGTATCTCAACAATAGTAAGACATACACCATTGTGAGCAACACTCTGGTCAATTTTCAACTCACTGGCAAATTCACTTTCGATAAAATAATGCGTATTGGTTTGTTCTTGTTCTATTTTGACTACTTTTCCTAAGGTTTCTACTATTCCTGTAAACATTTTCAATTTTTTTATTTATCTTTGCGTTTAAATTGCAAATATAACAAGAAAAAATGAAACGTAAAATAAATATACGAATAGGTATTTCCGTCGGTGATATTAACGGAATAGGTCCCGAGGTGGTTCTTAAAGCATTATCCGATACACGCATACTTGAACTCTGCACTCCGGTGATTTTCGCCTCTAACAAATTGATTTCTTTCATGAAAAAACAACTCAATTTGGAATTCAATTTCAACGGAATAACTACACTAAGTAACATTATTGATGGAAAAATGAACGTAATGAACTGCTGGCACGATATGCCACAGATTGAATTCGGACAAGAAACTCCACAGGCAGGAAAATGCGCATTCGAATCGCTCGAACATGCGGTCAATGCACTCAAACAAGAGGCTGTCAATGCCATAGTTACAGCTCCTATCAACAAGAAAAATATTCAATCTGAGGTGTTTCACTTTCCTGGTCATACAGACTATTTAGCACAAGAGCTAACGGGGGATAGTCTGATGTTTTTGATTAGTGACGAACTGCGTGTAGGACTTCTGACCGACCACATTCCTATCAAAGATGTGGCATCGCACATTACCCAAGAGCTTATTTTCAAAAAAGCAACCCTCATCAATGACTCATTGATAAAAGACTTTCATGTTACTCGTCCGAAAATAGCTGTATTGGGGCTTAATCCACATTGTGGAGACCAAGGCGTTATCGGGCAGGAAGATGATTTGATTATTCGCCCAGCTATTGAAAAACTCTATCAAGAAGGAATGCTCATATTTGGACCTTACAGCGCCGATAGTTTCTTTGTTTCTCAGTATCAAGATTTTGATGCTATCATTGCTCCATATCACGACCAAGGACTTATACCTTTCAAAACATTGTCTTTTGGTAAAGGTGTTAATTTTACTGCCGGACTTGATAAAATTCGCACTTCTCCAGACCACGGAACAGCTTACAGTATCGCTGGAAAAGGAATTGCTGACGAAAACTCCTTCCGCGAGGCTATTTACAAAGCAATCGATATCTATAACAACCGCGAAGAATACAAAGAACTTACCTCTAACACTTTGGTTTCAAATAATCTGCCTGCTGAGAAGTAAATTTTTCTTTATTACTACTGATTATTAGAACAGAAAATAAAAACTCCCAGCGTTTTTCATAACTGGGAGTTTTCTTTATATTACTACAATTTCTTTTTTACAGCAACCTCTTGATAAGCTTCTATAACATCGCCTTCTTTTATGTCGTTATAGTTCTTAATTTGAAGTCCGCAATCGTATCCTTTGGAAACTTCTTTAACATCATCTTTGAAACGCTTCAATGATGAAAGTTCTCCAGTATGTACAACAACTCCTTCTCTGATAATACGTATTTTTGACGTTCTGAATATTTTCCCATCGGTAACCATACAGCCTGCAATAGTTCCTACTTTTGATATTTTAAATATCTCTCTAATTTCAACTGTACCTGTAACTTCTTCTTTCATTTCTGGAGAAAGCATACCTTCCATAGCATCTTTCAAATCGTTTATTGCATCATAAATGATTGAATAGGTTCGTATATCAATTTCTTCTTTGTCAGCCAAAACTCGAGCGTTTGCCATTGGTCGCACATTAAACCCTACGATGATTGCATCGGAAGCCGAAGCTAACAATACATCTGATTCGGTAATTGCTCCTACTCCTTTGTGAATAATAGAAACCTGTATCTCTTCGGTAGAAAGTTTTTGGAACGAATCGGTCAATGCCTCTACAGAACCATCTACATCTCCTTTGAGAATTACTTTCAATTCTTTGAAATCTCCCAAAGCAATACGACGTCCTATTTCGTCCAAGGTAATATGCCGTTGTGTTCGTACCGATTGTTCACGAAGTAATTGAGTTCGCTTCGAAGCAATTTGTTTCGCTTCACGTTCATCTTCAAATACGTAAAATTTGTCTCCTGCTTGCGGTGCTCCATCTAATCCTAATATGGAAATTGGCGTTGCTGGACTTGCTTTTTTCACATTTTTGCCTCGTTCGTCGTGCATCGCTCTAATTTTCCCAGAGTGTGTTCCTGCAAGAACAAAATCACCGATTTTGAGCGTACCTTCTTCAACCAAAACCGTAGAAACATACCCTCGCCCTTTGTCTAACTTAGCTTCAACAACAGTTCCTAAGGCCCGTTTATCAGGATTTGCTTTCAGGTCTAACATTTCAGCTTCCAAAAGAACCTTTTCGAGCAATTCTTTTACTCCAATTCCCTGTTTAGCTGAGATATCATGTGACTGGATATTCCCACCCCAGTCCTCTACAAGCAAATTCATTCCGGCTAAACGTTCCTTTATTTTATCAGGATTAGCCGTTGGCTTATCTATTTTATTGATTGCAAATATGATAGGGACATTCGCTGCTTGTGCGTGACTAATAGCCTCTTTGGTTTGGGGCATTATATCGTCATCGGCAGCAATTACAATAATAGCAATATCAGTAACTTTGGCTCCTCTGGCACGCATTGCTGTAAATGCTTCGTGTCCAGGTGTATCGAGAAATGTAATTCGTTGTCCATTGTCAAGTTTTACAGAGTAAGCGCCTATGTGCTGAGTGATACCTCCACTTTCACCGGCAATTACATTTTCTTTACGAATGTAATCCAAAAGTGAAGTTTTTCCATGATCAACGTGTCCCATTACAGTTACAATTGGTGCTCTATGCTGTAAATCTTCGGGAGTATCTTCTTGTATCGGAATAGCTTCTTCAATATCGGCAGTAGAAAATTCTACTTCAAACCCAAATTCATCAGCAACAATAGTAAGCGTCTCTGCATCAAGCCGTTGATTCATCGTAACCATAATTCCTAAGCTCATACAAGCGCCTATTACTTTGGTTACAGGTACGTCCATCATTGTAGCAAGCTCACTAACAGTTACAAATTCGGTAACTTTTAGTATTTTGCTTTCTTGTTCTTGTTGTGCAATTTCTTGTTCTGTTTTTTGTCGATGACTATCGCGTTTTTCACGGCGATATTTCGCTCCTTTTGATTTGTTCGATTTTCCTTGTAAACGTTCAAGAGTTTCACGAACTTGTTTTTGTACTTCTTCTTCGGTAGGTTCTGCTTTTATAAATGGTTTTGTACCTTTTTTACCTTTTTTACCAGATTTTCCGTCTTCCTTACGTGAAAATTGTGCATTGTTCTTCTGAGAAGTTTCTTTATTAGAGACAATGCGTTTTCGTTTTCGTTTTTTATCTGATTTTTCGTTTCCTTCAGAATTGTTTTTATCTTTATTTTTCCCTTTATCTTTTTTCTTTTTAGGCTTTTCAAACTGACTCAAATCAATTTTTTCACCTATTACCTTGGGACCTGTGAGTTTGGTATATTTAGTTTCAATAACCCCTCCATCTACTTCTTCTTCTTTTTTAGATTTTATTTTTGGTTCAATTACTGAGGAAAATTCCAATTCTTTTTCTTTGGTTGGAATATTTTGTTTTATATTATTAGCCTTTTTCTGCTTTTTTTCTGCTCTTGTTTCTTTATTATTTTTTTGTTGATTTTTTTCTTTTTTAGCTGGGTATTCAACTGATTTTTCTATAGCAGGTAATGACTCAGTTGATTGGTTTGGATTCTCGTTCTCAACTGATTTTTCTTTTGTTTCTAAATCAATTTTACCAACTGTTTTAAGTTCTACAACGTTAGTTGCTTTGGCTCGAATGACTTCTTGTTCTTTACGCTTCTCTTCTTCTTTTCTTTCTTTTTCAAGTTCTTGGCGAATCGCTTCTTTTTCTTTGCGTTGCTCTTCACTAATTTCTTGTGAAGCCACACGACGACTTTTATCCGACCCGTATTCTTTTTCAAGTAAAGTAATTACTTCTCCTGAAATTTTAGTATTCGGGTTAGACTCTATCGTATGCCCTTTTGATGCTAGAAATTCAATAATCCTTTCAGTGGAAACATTAAACTCTTTCGCTGCTTTGTTTAATCGCATTGTTTTATCCTCAGCCATATAATTTTATTTTTCGTAATGATTCTAAGTGTTTTTCTGAAAAAAATCAATTACTTATCTTAATTTTCAAATTCTTCTTTTAATATACGTAAAACCTCTTCAATGGTTTCCAATTCCAAATCGGTACGTTTAACAAGTTCCTCAGCCGAATGCTCTAAAACACTCTTAGCTGTATCTAACCCTACACGGCGAAATTCTTCTATTACCCACACTTCTATTTCGTCATCAAATTCTGTAAGTTCGATATCTTCTTCTGCACCTTCTCTAAATACATCAATTTCATAGCCAGTCAATTGGCTCGCCAAACGAATATTTGCTCCTCCTTTTCCGATTGCCTTAGACACCTCTTCGGGGGCCAACAAAACTTCGGCACGTTTAGTTTCTTCATTAACTGTTACCATTGAAACTTTGGCAGGAGCTAAAGCACGTGTAATAAACAATACAGGGTTGGAAGTGTAATTTATCACATCTATATTTTCGTTTCCTAATTCTCGCACAATCCCGTGAATACGTGCTCCACGTACTCCTACACAAGCTCCTACAGGATCCACTCTATCATCATATGTATCAACAGCTACTTTTGCTTTTTCACCAGGAATACGTGCTACACGCTGAATTGTAATAAGTCCATCTGCAATTTCTGGAATTTCTTGTTCGAAAAGACGCTCTAAAAACTTTGGTGAAGTTCTCGAAAGAATAATTGATGGTTTATTTCCTTTTAGTTCAACATTTTCAACTATTCCCATTATAGTATCACCTTTTTTGAAGAAATCAGAAGGGATTTGCTTATCACGAGGAAGCACAATTTCATTTCCATCATCATCTAAAAGAATAACAGCTTTACCTCTAATATGGTGAATTTCAGCCGAATAGATTTGTCCAATAATATCTTTAAAGCGACGATATATATTTGTACTATCGTATTCGTGAATCTTAGACATTAAATTCTGACGAAGAGCCAAAATTGCTCTACGCCCCAAGTCTTTTATTTTCACTTCTTCTGATACATCTTCTCCTACTTCAAAGTCGGCTTCTATCTTACGAGCCTCACTCAAAGGTATTTCTTGATTAGGATTTGTAACCATTCCATCTTCAACCACTACTCGATTGCGCCATATTTCCAAATCTCCTTTATCTGGATTGATAATAATATCAAAATTATCATCAGACCCATATTTTCTCTTTAAAGCGGTTCGAAATACTTCTTCCAGAATAGCCATAAGAGTTTCTCTATCAATCAATTTTTCGTCTTTAAATTCTGAAAAAGATGCTATCAAATCAAAATTCTCCATATTTTCTTCTAAAATTTTATTATCAATTTTGCTTCTTTTATATCTGTTAAAGCAATATTATGTTGTTCTTTTACTGTTATTTTCCCTTTTCCTACAGGCTTAGGTTTTCTAACCTCTTGTTCTATAATAATTGTCTGATTTTCCACTGATTTCAAAACGCCTTCTAGTTCTATTTCATTTGTTTTTACATTAAGTACTCGTCCTATATTTTTAACATACTGACGTAGATTTACCAATGGAGAAAAAATACCGCACGAAGTTACTTCTAACGAAAAATCGACCTCTTCTCTATCCAAATGATGTTCTACAGCACGGCTTAACGCTACACAATCTTCAACACCAATATTGTTATCACCATCTATAATTATTTTTATAGCATTGCTTGATGATATTGACCAATCAATTAGAAACAAACTCGGATTCTCTTCTAACCCTTTATCTATCAATAATTTAACTTTATCTTCGAATTCCATTTTTATTACAAAAAAAGAGGACTAACGCCCTCTTCCATTCCTTTACCATTTATCGGGTGCAAAAGTATAACGTTATTTTCAAAAAAACAAATTTTTTTTAAATATTTTTTTATAATTTTTCTTGCTCCCTCAGAATTTTACTATTCTGATTCAAAAGCTCTTAACAACTGATTAAATGCTTTTTGCAAAATACTACGAGGGCAAGCTACATTGATTCGCATAAACCCACCTCCTTCTTTACCAAACATTTCCCCATCATTTAGAGCCAAATTCGCTTTATCAACAAAAAAATTAACTAACTCTTTCTGAGTAAGTTGCATTTGTCGGCAATCCAAAAATATCAAATACGAGGCTTGTGGGCGTATTATTTTGACTTTCGGGAGATTTTTTTGCACAAAATCAGCAACCCAATTTATATTGTCTTGTACATATTTGAGGAGTTCATCAAGCCATTGTTCTCCTTGCGCTGTATAAACAGACACCAATGTATTGAAAGAAAATAAATTACCATCGCCAAGCATACATTTTATATAAGTATTTTTTTGAAATTTCTCTCGCATTGTTTCATTCTCTATTATTGCATAAGCACTTGAAAAACCTGCCATATTGAAAGGCTTACTTGGCGAATTAAACACTAAACAATTCTCTCTTGCTTTCTCGTTAATAGTGGCAAAAACCTGATGTTTATAAGGAGAAAGAGTTAAATCAGAATGAATTTCATCAGAAATTACAAATACATTATTTCGATAACAAATATCGGCTATTCGTTCCATTTCTTCTAATGTCCAGACACGTCCTCCGGGATTATGTGGATTACATAAAATAAATAATTTACAACCTTCTACATTTTTTTCAAATTGCTCAAAATCAATCTGATAATTCCCATTTACTAATCGCAAAGGACTATTAACTAACGTTCGTTGATTATTCTGAACCGCCAAGATAAAAGGCGGATAAACTGGCTGTTGTATCATCACTTTATCGCCTTTTTCTGTAAATGCCTGTATTGCCAATGCCAAACCAGGAACAACCCCTGGAGAAAATAAAATAGATTCTTTAGTTATATTCCAGTTATTTCGTTTTTTTTGCCAGTTAATAATAGCCTCATACCACGACTCTGGTATTGATGTATATCCAAATATTTCATTTTCTATACGTTTTTCAATAGCTTTTTTCACAAATGGAGGTGTTTTAAACTCCATATCAGCAATCCATAATGGGAGTAAATCTGTTCTCCCCCAACGAGGTTCAAGAGCCTCCCATTTGAGAGAATCTGTTCCACTTCGGTCAATAACTTCATCAAAATTATAGCTCATTTAATATATTTTATTGGGTTTGCAAATTTATTCTTCTGTTTGTAAATCTTTGGCTATTTCATTACGGATTTTTTCTATAAGATTTTCAGCACTATCCGATGAAATAGGAATTGGTTGGTGGGTTATAAAATTAACATCATTACACAATCCTATCGGAAATGTTCCATAATGTACTATTTTCCACGAATTGTTAATTGTTATCGGAACAATATACCCTTCAGGCATATATTTCATCATTATTTTAAGTCCTGTCGTCTTAAATGGTTTCAATTTTCCATTTCGACTACGAGTTCCTTCTGGAAAAATAACGCCTGTATATTTATTTTTTGAAAGATATTTGGCAAATTCTGCCAATTTTGCAATTGATTCTTTTTGATTCTTTCTATCAATAAGTACAGAACCATTATTTTTAAGGTTAATACCTATACTTGGTGTTCCGTTATCAAGTTCCTTTTTACCTACGAACTTAGGATCATACTTGCGTAAAAACCAAATAAGAGGTGGTATATCGTACACACTCTGGTGATTGGGAACAAATAAAATAGGTACATTCTCAGGAATAGAATTCTTAAAATGAAATTTCACTCCATTTCCTGTAATTTTTAGAAAATTTACCAAAAAGAAATTTAATATTTCAACACATTTTCTATGAGTTTTTCTACCAAAAATATGAATACTTATCCATTGTAATGGATGAAAAAATATTAAAAAAGAAGCATAAGCTATATAATGCAATATGCTAAGTGGATAGGAAAATATTTTTTTCATTCACTTTCAAAATAGTTTAAATAACAACATCTTAATCTAAGATAAAAACAGAAAACGAAATTGCCAAAAAGACAATTTCGTCCCTAATAAAATTTCAAAATAATGATTTAACAAAATTCATCATAAGCCTCTTTCAAGTTATCGGCTATAATCTCTGCCGGACGCCCTTCTATATGATGGCGTTCTAACATATGAACCAATTCTCCATCTTTGAATAAGGCAATACTGGGTGATGATGGCGGAAATGGAAACATATACTCTCGCATTTTTTGAGTTGCTTCTTTATCAACACCTGCAAAAACTGTTACCAAATAATCAGGCTTTTTATTATTCTTAAGACTTTCTTTAACTGCAGGGCGTGCCATACCAGCAGCACAACCACAAACAGAATTAACCATTACAAGCATTGTTCCATTTTTTTTAATCGCTTTATCAACAGCTTCGATGGTTTTAAGTTCTTGAAATCCTACGGAAGTTAAGTCTTCGATCATAGGTTTTACTAATTCGGGTGGATACATAATTTTCTTTTTTTAAAGATGCAAAGTTATATATTTTTTTCAAATAAATATGTTTTCATTTTAATTTTTTCTTTTTATATAAACATATTTTTCCAAGTATTTTATTTGTCAATACCTTCTAAATTGAGCAAGAAAGCATACTCCTGAGCATCTTCTCGAAGTGATTCAAAACGACCTGAAGAACCGCTATGTCCCGCATCCATATTGATATGGAAAAGTAAAAGATTATTATCTGTTTTTAATTCACGCAAAAGCGCAACCCACTTAGCTGGCTCCCAATATTGTACTTGCGAATCGTGATACCCTGTGGTAATAAGCATATTAGGATATTGTTTTTTGGTAACATTATCATATGGAGAATACGATTTCATATAATCATAATATATTTTTTCATTCGGATTACCCCATTCTTCATATTCGCCTGTGGTTAAAGGAATCGAATCATCAAGCATTGTAGTTACCACATCAACAAAAGGAACTTGTGCTATTATTCCGTTGAATAATTTGGGTGCCATATTGGCAACTGCTCCCATTAGAAGTCCTCCTGCTGAACCTCCCATTGCGTACAAATGCTTGGGTGAAGTATACTTCTGGTTGATAACATGCTTGGCACAAGCTATAAAATCTGTAAATGTATTTTTCTTTTTCAAGAATTTACCATTTTCATACCATTCTCTTCCCAAATATTCGCTTCCTCGAATATGAGCTATTGCAAAAATAAATCCTCTGTCAAGCAAACTTAATCGAATACTCGAAAACGAAGGGTCTATCGTTACTCCATACGAACCATATCCGTAAAGCAAAAACGGATTATTCCCGTTGCGTTCCATTCCTTTTCGATAAACAATTGATATAGGAATTTTTTCGCCATCATCGGCTGTTGCCCAAATCCGTTCAGATGTATAATTATTCTTATCAAATTTTCCGCCCAAAACTTCTTGTTCTTTTTTCACCTCTTGTATTTTGGTTTTCATATTATAATCAATTACCGAACGTGGCGTTGTAAGAGATGTGTACGAATATCTAAGTATATCGGTATCAAAATCAAGATTGGTCGATGTATAAGCCGTATAAGTTTCATTATCGAAAGGAAGATACTCGTCTTGGGTTCCGTCCCAGCGAATAATTCGGATTTTGTTAAGTCCATTGTCACGCTCGGTTACCACCAAATAATCTTTGAAAATATCAATATCTTCTAAGCGAACTTCTTTTCGATGAGGGATAACGGGCTTCCAATTTTCTTTTCGCGTGTTGGTAATTGGGGTTTTGTCTAACTTAAAATTGGTCGCTCCATCTGCGTTATTCAATATATAGAAATAATCTTGATAGTGAGAAATGCTATATTCTAAACCTTTGGTTCGAGGTTGGAAAATCGTGAATTCCCCTAGAGGATTATCTGCCGAAAGGTATTGATATTCTGAGGTTGTGGTGCTTTCAGAACCAATAATTATATACTTTTCTGATTTGGTCGTATATACAAAAGTTCGATATAACTCATCTTTTTCGTGAAAAACTTCTACATCATTTTTAGAGTCTGAGCCTCTTTGGTGTCTCATAATTTTTTCGGAGCGAAGCGTTTGCGGATTTTTCAGTCCATAAAATAATGTTTTATTATCATTTGCCCAACAAAAGCCTGTAATATTTTTAATCCCTGTTTGAGTTACCTTGCCGGTTTCTAAGTTTTTAAAATACAAATGAAATATATTTCTCCCTTGTGTATCAACAGAAAAGGCAGCCCATTTGTTATCGGGGCTTATTTCCATACCGCCTAAGTTATAAAAAGCGTGTCCTTTTGCCATTTCATTCACGTTAAAGAGAATTTCTTCGGGAGCTTCCAAAGATTCTTTGCGACGAGAATAAATAGGATACTCTCCTCCTTGCTCGTAGCGAGTATTGTACCAATATCCGTTGTGCTTGTACGGAACGGAAGAGTCATCTTCTTTTATCCGCGACTTCATTTCTTCAAAAAGTCGATTTTCAAAATCTTTGGTCGGAGCTGTCATCTGCTGATAATACTGATTTTCAGCTTCTAAATAGGCTAATACTTCGGGTGAATCACGCTGGTTCATCCAAAAATAGTTATCTACGCGCTTGTCTGCGAATTTTTCCAATATTTTCTCATGCTTCGGAGCTTTTGGAGGTACTACATTCATTGTTTCTTTCTTTTTTTCGTTACAAGAAGTTAATAAAATAATCGAAGTGGCTACAAGCACTCCATTTTTCAAGAAATTTCGTTGTGTTTTCATTGCATTATACT
This sequence comes from Capnocytophaga catalasegens, assembly GCF_026005215.1. Classification (GTDB taxonomy): domain Bacteria; phylum Bacteroidota; class Bacteroidia; order Flavobacteriales; family Flavobacteriaceae; genus Capnocytophaga; species Capnocytophaga catalasegens. The sequence goes on from NZ_BPMA01000002.1 coordinate 125,195, forward strand.
ATTATTTACTATTTTTTTATTCCAAAAGATTTATTATCTATCGGTTAAGAGCAAAAAACGAATATTTTCTGCTTATTACATTTATTTTTTACGAAGAATTGGATTTAATTCTTCATCATTATACATTTTCATTTGCTTATAAACTTTCATATATTTTTTCCCTTGCTCAATATCAACCAATAATTGGTCTAATGCAAGCGAAAGGTCTTTTTTCTGTTCCAATAAAACCACCAATTTTGCCTGACAAGCCTCTTTGTGAGCCACAGAGGCATCGGGGCGCTCGACTTCTTGTTGCATATGATAAATTTTCAGTGCTAAAATAGAGAGTCTATCAATTGCCCACGCTGGACTTTCGGTATTTATCGTAGCTTCTTTGAGCGGTTGTACATTTTTGTATTTATCCAAAAAATAACTATCAATGTACTCAACCGTATCGGTCCTATCTTGATTAGAAGCATCAATTTTTCGCTTCAAGTCGAGTGCCTCTATGGGGTCTATCTGTGGGTCTCGGATAATATCTTCGTAATGCCACTGCACGGTATCTATCCAGTTCTTACGATAAAGCAAATGTTCGATACTGGGCGAAGGATATGGATTGACAAAAGATTGATATACGTCGTCTAACACGTGGTACTGACGAATACTTTCTTCAAAAATCTTAAAAGCATTTTTACTAAACATAATTTTGTATTTTTCGCAAATATACCTTTATTTTGTAATCTGAAAAAATATTTGTTCAATTTTTTAATTTTTAAGTTTATGATTATACATCGTTTTGACCTTCAACCCTCTGTATTACACCAATTTATCGCAGAGTTGCGCAACGTCAATATTCAGAGAGATCGAATGCGTTTTCGACGTAATTTGGAGCGAGTTGGCGAGATTTTGAGCTATGAAATGAGTAAAAAACTCCAATATCATACCAAAGAAATCACTACACCGTTATCTACGAAGAAAGTTCTTTTGGTTCAAGATGAAATTGTTATCTGTTCTATCTTACGAGCAGGGTTGGCACTTCATCAAGGAATATTAAATTACTTCGACAATGCGAACAATGCTTTTATTTCTGCCTATCGGAAGCATTTATCGGAGTGTGAGTTTGAAATTTTGGTCGAATACTTAGCCTCCCCTTCGCTCGAAGACAATATTCTTATCCTTGCTGACCCAATGCTTGCTACCGGACGCTCTTTTGTCAATGTATATAACTCCCTCAAATCATTGGGAACGCCCAAAGAAATCCATTTGTTTGCCGTTATTGGTTCTGAACAAGGTTTAGAATACGTACAAGAGCACTTTCCGAAAGAAGCACACCTTTGGATAGCCACTGTTGATAAAAAACTTGATGAGCGAAGCTATATTGTCCCTGGATTGGGTGACGCCGGTGATTTAGCTTTCGGAGAAAAAATGCAATCATAGCAAAATAAGAATTTAATACTGCAAATTGTGAACAAAATCGTCTTAATAACTGGGGCTACCTCTGGAATAGGTAAAAATACTGCCGAATTTCTTTCAGACAAAGGATATAAAGTATATGGAACAGGGAGAAATCCGAAGGAAGAAACTAATAAATATACATTACTTCGTATGGATGTGCGAGAAGAAACCTCTATAAAAGAAGTTATTAGTCAAATTCTGGAAAAAGAAGGCAAAATTGATGTCCTTATCAATAATGCCGGAGTAGGGATATCGGGTGCGATGGAAGAAATACCTACTTCTGAGCTTGAAAACCTTTTTCAAACTAATTTTTTTGGTGCGATTAACATAATGAAAGCTGTTTTACCTTCTATGCGAGCTAATCACAGCGGACTTATTATCAACATTACATCAATTGCAGGCTATATGGGACTTCCGTTTCGTGGCGGATACTCCGCAAGCAAAGGAGCGCTAATGCTTGCCACAGAAGCGATGCGCATGGAGGTCAAACCTTTTGGCATTCAGATGACATGTATTGCACCAGGAGATTTTGCCACCGATATTGCCTCACGCCGTTATCATGAACCCGTTGGTACAGATTCGCCTTACAAAGATACCTATCAATTATCACTCAACTTGATGAACCAACACGTTAGTTCTGGACAAAATCCGTTACTAATGGCTGAAAGGATATATAAAATTATCCAAAAATCATCACCCAACGTACATTATAAACAGGCTTCGTTTCTACAAAAGTTCTCCATCGTGCTGAAACGACTTTTACCAGACAAATGGTATGAAAAAATGCTGATGAATCACTATAAATTGTAAAAAATAAACTACAAAACAACCAAGTGTTTCTATCGGTATATTTTTTAGATACAAAAACAATACGATATAACAATATTTTTTTTATTTACTAATTAAAATCCCTTGATAGTAAGTATTTTTTTATAGAAATACATTACTATAACAAGGGATTTTTTAAAAAAAATTCAAAAATTAGTTATTTTCCAAAAGATGTCTATTTTTTAAAACACCTTACTTCTCCCCTACGTTTCCATAGGTTTATTTATTTCTTTTTTTTCTATTTTTCCTTTATTTCTTCGCTGAATTGTAAGATTTGTACTATCAATTACTTGCGATACTAATCCGTAAAAGTGTTCATATTGCCCACTATCAACCATTTTCATTGTAGTAAGATACGTAATTAGCTTGGTATTGATAAGTTCTAACAAAAGTTTTTTCAACGATGAGGCACTTACTGTATTTTCTCTAATAGCCATAGCCTTTTCATACTCCATACGTACATTGGTAAAGGCTGTTTGTTCTTCCCGTAGCTTTTCAATACTCTCAGGAACACCCAAAAGTTCTGTACTAATAGCTTGCATCTCAGTATTTGACAAATCTTGCAACAAAGATTCTATAAGAGAGGACTTACTTGCATAATTTTCTTTAATAACTTTTAATCCATACTTAGAAAATACAGCAAATAGCTTTCCCCCTTTCTCTTTCACTTCAGCAATAGGAATCGAGCTATACCCGAGTAGTACATTATGCAATAACCGAAGTGCATCATCTCTTAATTTATCCTTTTTTTCAAGTTTTGAGATAGAAGTTTCTCTTTTTATTGATTCAGTTATCTGTGAAGAAACTTTTTCTAATTCCTTAAAAGTACTTTTTAAAAATTTATCGCTTTGTAAATTACTTTCATTTTTAAATAATAATAATATTCTATCTGATGTATCATCAACTTCGGTAATTCTTGCTCTTGCGTCTAGTTTTTTCATTTTTGTATATCCGTAATTAAAAATAATTTTGTATATTTGCCTCAAAATCAATAGTTATGAATATTTTCAGTTTCATGGCACATTTCGGTACAGAAGCA
>NZ_BPMA01000003.1 GCF_026005215.1 Capnocytophaga catalasegens
AGTGATTACGGATATACAATTTCATTTTATTTTTATTTAAATTTATCTTTTCTATCTTATTTTGGGTACAAAAATAAAACATTTTTTTTTATTCTACAAATTTTTTTCCATTTTTTTTATTTATTTTTTTATTTATTAAATGATTAAATGATTAAATAATTAAAATATTAAATGATTGAGTAATTTTTTATTTTATTTTTATATAAAAATATAAGTTTTCACATATCGGGGTTTTTATAAAGCATAAAAACTTATGTTTTTTATATTCGGGGTTATCCCGATTTACAAAAACTTAAGAATTTACCATTTTTAAATACTAATTTTAATCAAAAACCAAAGATTTTATATAATTTAAAAAATAAAAATAATTAAAACTCTTTGCATTTAGACTTTTTTAAAATAAAAATCAATTAAAAACCTTTGTATTTATATTTTTTATAAATAAAAAACACTTAAAAACAAAAGAATAAACTATATTTTTATCAAAAATAATATAAAATATTTAAGGGCGAAAAATATTTCGCCCTCACAAATAAATAAAAATAAATGTATTGATACTATTTTTTGCCCAAAATAACTTATTTATTTTCGTCTTTAAGCTGTCTTATTTTTATTTTGAATGCCACAAATATAAGAGTCATAAACGGGCTTATTATATTAAAAAACGCATACGGAAGGTAGCTCAATGTAGGAATACCAAGCACTCCACTATTGTAAGCGGCACAAGTATTCCAAGGAACAAGTACTGAGGTTACTGTACCTGAGTCTTCTAAGGTTCTACTTAGGTTTTCGGGAGCAAGTCCTTTGCTTTTATAGGCTTTTGAAAACATCTTACCCGGAATAACCAAAGACAAATATTGGTCAGAAGTAGTCATATTCAGCATAATACAGCTAACGGTGGTACTTGCAAAAAGTCCAAACATAGATGAGAACAAATTAAGTAAAAAAGAAGTAATTCGCTCCAAAGCCCCGATAGCCTCCATTACACCTCCGAATGCCATTGCACAGATAATTAACCAAATAGTAGATAACATTCCCTGCATACCCGACGAGGAGAAAAGCTCATTGAGTGTTGGGTTATCAGTAGGTATTTGTGTAGAGGTCGTTATGGTGTCAATTATTAGTTTATACAACGATTTGAAGTCCAAATAGGTTTTACTTGTTAGTTCTAACAAAAGATTTTGCTGAAAAATAAGTGCAAAAATAACTCCTAACAGCACTCCGCAGAAAAGCGCAACCAAAGGTTCTGCCTTTTTGTAAATCATTAGCAAAATTATAAACGGAGCAACAAAAACCCACGGAGTAACATTGAAACGTTCTTTTATAGAAAGCTCAATCGCTGAAGTATCTGATACACCTTGCGAAGAAATTGTAAAGCCAATAATCGAAAATAACACGATTGTAATAATAATACTAGGAAGTGTCGTGTAGAGCATATAACGAATATGCGTAAAAACATCAGTTCCCGAAACGGCAGAGGCTAAATTGGTCGTATCACTCATTGGTGAGAGTTTATCTCCGAAATATGCACCCGAAATAATTGCACCCCCAATAAGTCCTTCGTGTATTTGGAGTGTTTGACCTATTCCCACCAAAGCAATTCCGATTGTTGCCGATGTTGTCCAGCTACTTCCTATGGCAATTGACACCATAGCACAAATAATAACGCAAGCCACCAAGAAAATTGACGGATTTAGAATTTGTAATCCGTAATAAATCATCGAAGGAATAATACCACTAAGCAACCAAGTGCCAGAAAGTGCGCCAACGAGCAATAAAATAAGTATAGCACCACTGGTCGACTTGATATTATCGTATATTTCGTGTGTAATTTCCTTAATCGGTACGTTATTAAACCAACCTATAACTACTGCAAGGGCAGCCCCGAGCAAAAGTATAAATTGGTTAGAACCACTTAGCGCTTGGTCGCCATAAACAAAGAAAACATTGTACCCCAATAGTCCTATAAGGAATATAATAGGTAATAATGCTTGGAATAACGTTATCTTTTTTCTATTTGTCTGTATTTTTTCTTTCATTTTCTACTAAATATTGGCAAATGTATAAATAAATTTTATCTTTTGTAATCAAATGTTATATTTGTAACAAAATAATTAGACATGTTATATTTCCTTTCGGAAGTTTTCTTAGCTATTTTCTTAAAAAAAAAGGTCTTTCTGCCTTAGAATAAAACTATTTTACAGACAAAAAGACCAATATTAAAAACAAGAAAATTTTAAATTTTTAAAAACCAGATATTTTCTTATAAAAGAAACATATAATTAGTAATTACTTTTGAGCCATTTGTAAAGGTCTTTATAACTTGGTTTCTTTCCGTACATCAATATCCCAATTCGATATATTTTAGAAGCAAACCATATAGTCAGAAAGAAAGTTGCATACAAAATAGCTATCGAAAGTAGCATCTCTCCCCAAGAAACACCATACGGGACACGCATTGGCATCGTAATAGGCGAGGTAAAGGGAATGTATGAAAAAATAACCGATACTGCCCCGTGTGGGTCTTCCATTGAGGTAAAAAATCCGACATAAATCGCTAGCATCAAGGGAAGTAATACCGGAAAAATGAATTGTTGCGTATCGGTTTCGTTATCAACTGCCGCCCCGATAGCAGCATACAACGAGCTGTATAGCAAAAAACCTCCTATAAAGTACAGAAAAAAGGCGACGATAAGTTTTATAATCGGAAATTTGAAGAACTCCAACAATATCTCGCTTACCATGCGTGTTGTTTCGGTTTCTAAATTGGGTACTTGCACTGGCGAAGAAGGACTAACCCCGAAAATACTTGTCAAGATAGTCATTAGTATTCCTCCGATAATGAGCCACATCAGTACTTGGGTTATTCCAACTAACGTAGTACCGAAAATCTTTCCGAGCATAAGGCGAAAAGGTTTCACCGAAGAGATAATTATCTCGATAATACGATTTGTTTTCTCCTCAATAACGCTCCGCATTATCATATTGCCATAAATTATAATAAACATCATAAGCAAATACCCAGCGGCTGCCCCAAAAATATACTTAATAAGGCTCGAAATCTTAGAAGTTCGCTCTCCTGAGTAGGTTTGTAGCTGAATATCAACCTTGGGCTTGGCTTTTTTGATATAATCAAGGGAAATATTCTCTTTTTGTAATTCTCTGTAGAAAATAGTTTGTTCCAAAGCTTGGGTAAGTCCGTTTATCAGGGACGGACTTGGAGAATCTTCCGAGAAAAATTCAATAGTTTGACCCAACGAATCGGTCGTTTTCGGAATGTACAAAAGCCCGTACACTCCCGAGCTTAGCGCCTCTTTGCGAGTAGGCTCTATTTCTTTCCCCGTTATATAATTATAATGGTATGAAGGCGTATTTTTAAACGTTTCGACAAACAATCCGCTGTTGTCAAGAATAGTAATGGTGCGCTTCGTATCATTATTCAAGCTGGTAAGGTATCCGATAAGCACCGAAAGGGCAATAATAGCCAGCGGACTTACGAAAGTCATCACAATAAACGAGCGATTGCGGATTTTGGTCAAATATTCTCGTTGAACGATTAGCCAAAGTTGTTTCATTGGTCAAAATTATAAATTTGTTGGGTATTTACTTTGTTTCACAGCCTGAATAAAAATATCATTTGCCGTAGGAATTACTTCCGTGAAGTGCGTTATCTCCCCCTTTCCTGCCAAATAATGTAACAATGCATTGGGAGATTTATCTTCTATCTGATGTATGAGTAACTTGGTTTCATTGCGAATTGATTTGAAATCGGCTTCGGATATTTGGAATTTTTCAGCAAGTTCTTGACGTACTCCCTGTGGATTTTCGCAAAGAATGCCTACCTCGTACGTATGGGTTTTGAATTGTCGCTTAATATCGACAAGTTTTCCGTCCAAAATCTTCCGTGATTGGTCAATTAAGGCAATATGGTCGCACATTTCCTCGACAGACTCCATTCGATGGGTCGAAAAAATAATGGTCGCCCCTTGTTCTCTCAGATATAATACTTGTTCTTTGATTACTTCCGCATTGATGGGGTCAAGTCCACTGAATATTTCATCGAAAATCAGCAATTTTGGCTCGTGTAATACTGTTACTACAAACTGAACCTTCTGTGCCATACCCTTAGAGAGTTCTTGTATCTTCTTATTCTTCCAGTGGGAAATCTCTAAGCGTTCAAACCAGAAGTCGAGCTTTTGTTTTGCCTGCGATTTGCTAAGACCTTTGAGCTGCGCCAAATATAAGACCTGCTCCCCAACTTTCATACTCTTATACAACCCGCGTTCTTCGGGCAAATAGCCAATCCGACCAATATGCTCCGAGTTCAGTGGCTCATTATCAAACCAAATACGCCCACCATCGGGGTATAGTATCTGATTTAGTATCCGAATAAAGGTCGTTTTGCCCGCTCCATTAGGTCCTAACAATCCGAAAATACTCCCCTTCTCAATAGAAAGCGAAATATCGGTCAATGCCACCTGATTTCCGTAAGTTTTCGTAATATTTTCAGCAACCAAAAGGTTATTCATTTCTTTCTTTTTTTAAAAAGGCAAAAATACTACTTTTTTCTTCAATCACAAGATTATCATACAAAAAATATCCATTCTGAATTATTTTTTTTCGATATAATTTAATTTTATAGCTCCTAAAAATCGTTTCAAGAAATCCGAATAAATATATTTGTTCAAAACTTTATTGAAATAAATAGCTATCATATCATCTTTTTTTCATACTTTTGCCCGAAAAGATTACACTATGGATTTGATGGGAATGATGGGAAAACTACAAGAAGCCCAGAAAAAAATTGAAGAAACCAAAACCCGATTAGACACCATTTATATTGACGAAAATGCGGTCAATGGCGCAATTAAAGTATCTGTTACTGCCAATCGAGAAGTAAAATCAATCGAAATTGCACAAGAATTACTCCAAGATAAAGAACAATTAGAAGATTATCTAATACTTACACTGAACAAAGCCCTCGAAAAAGCAGCGCAAATAAGCGAGCAAGAACTTGCGGCCGCAGCCAAAGCAGGAATGCCATCTATTCCTGGCTTATTTTAGATACATTTTCAGATTTTTAATTCTATATTAAAATAAACAAATTTAGTAAAAGATTATGGGAAAAATAATTGCTGTTGCAAATCAGAAAGGAGGCGTGGGAAAAACAACCACTTCTATCAATTTATCGGCTTCCTTGGGAGTTTTAGAAAAAAAAGTACTCCTGATAGATGCTGACCCTCAGGCAAATGCTTCATCAGGATTAGGAATTGATATCGAACAAGTTACGCAAGGAACTTATGAGCTTTTAGAACATTCCATCGCTGTGGAAGAAGCCATCATTAAAACCAATTCACCCAACTTAGATTTAATTCCAGCTCACATTGATTTGGTTGCTATCGAAATCGAACTGGTCGATAAACCACGCAGAGAATATATGCTTAAACAAGCCTTAGCTTCTATCAAAGACAAATACGATTATATAATTATCGATTGTGCGCCATCTCTCGGATTGCTAACTTTGAATGCGCTAACAGCCGCCAATTCTGTTATTATTCCTATTCAGTGCGAATATTTTGCGTTGGAAGGTTTAGGAAAATTACTCAACACGATTAAAAGCGTACAGAAAATTCACAATCCAAATTTGGACATAGAAGGTCTGCTTTTGACAATGTACGACTCGCGTTTGAGACTTTCTAATCAGGTAGTAGAAGAAGTACAAAAACATTTTAGTGAGATGGTTTTTGAAACTATCGTACAGAGAAATATTCGTTTGAGTGAAGCTCCAAGTTTTGGAGAAACTATCATCAATTATGACGCAACAAGCAAAGGAGCTACCAATTACATCAATTTGGCACACGAAATTATAAAAAAGAATAGTTAGTAGAATGGCAAAAATAGACAAAGGACAGCGATTAGGGAGAGGACTTTCGGCTTTACTCAAAGACCCTGAAAATGATATTAAAACAATTACTGATAAAAATGCAGATAAAGTTGTAGGGCATATTGTAGAATTGGATTTAGAGTCTATTGAAGTAAATCCGAATCAACCACGAACTGTTTTTAATGAAGAAGCACTACAAGAATTAGCAACATCTATTCGTGAGTTGGGTGTGATTCAGCCTATTACAGTTCGGAAAATGGATTTTAATAAGTATCAGCTTGTTTCGGGAGAAAGACGTTTTCGAGCATCAAAAATACTCGGATTAGAAACGATTCCAGCCTATATCCGTATCGCCAATGACGAGGAATCTCTAATGATGGCTTTGGTTGAAAATATTCAACGACAAGACTTAGACCCTATTGAAGTGGCTCTTTCATATCAGCGAATGATTGACGAAATAAATCTCACACAAGAACAAATGAGTGAGCGTGTTGGTAAAAAACGCTCCACTATAACTAATTACTTACGATTGTTAAAGTTAGACCCTATCATACAGACAGGTATCCGAGACGGGTTTATCAGTATGGGACACGGAAGAGCCATCATCAATATTGAAGATACTGAACAACAAATTGATATTTACAACAAAATTATTGCTCAAAATCTGTCTGTTCGTGATACAGAAGCACTTGTACAAGCGCTTAAAAATCCGAAAGAAAAAACTATTGTTTTGCCTAAAAAAATAGATATTCCTAATTTTGTAAAAGAAAGTGTAGAACATTTCCGACATTTTTTTAATGCCGATGTAACTATCAAAATAAGTAAAAATGGAAAAGGAAAATTGGAAATTCCCTTTAAATCGGAAGCAGATTTCAAACGTATTCAAAAATTATTAAAAAGTGAATCATAATATAATATTCATAGTATTTTTTTGGGGGGTTAGCTGGCAATTGATTGCTCAGCAAGATAGCTTACAAAGTACTCCAATTGATACAATGAAAGTTCGTAATATGATTGTTGAAACCAAAGAAATTAGGAAAATAACGTGGAATACTGATCCGCTTTCTCCTTCAAAAGCTGCTTTTTATTCGGCCATTTTCCCAGGTTTAGGGCAAATTTACAACAAAAGTTATTGGAAAGTACCTATTGTTTGGGGAGCTATCGGAACGGGAATTTATTTCTATCAGCGAAATGATAAGCAATATGAAAGATATCGTACTGCCTATAAAAGACGTTTAGATGGTTTTACTGATGATGAATTTTATGAAAATCCTCGTCTGAGTGATGAAGGATTGCGTAGAGCTCAAAAATTTTATCAACGAAACAAAGAAATTTCTCTTTTGGTAACAATTGGATTGTATGCTTTAAATATTATTGAAGCTAATGTAGATGCTCATCTTAAACAATTCAACGTTGATGAAAATTTAACCATAGAACCTTTTATGGATTTTAATGATTTACACAAAGAACCTCGTTATGGATTAAGTTTGAATTTTAAGTTTTAATTTTTCGAAAACTACATCTAATATAAATTAATTACCAAATGAAAAGAAGACAGTTTTTACGCAATTCGGCAATGGCTGGTTTCGGTTCGATTCTTGTACCATCTTTTGCCCAGGCTGAAATCCTTGAAGAATTCAAAGGAAAATCAACCAAAAACATCATTTACATGGTTAGCGATGGAATGAGTGCTGGTACACTCGTAATGGCTGATTTATATTCCAAACGTATTTTGGGAAAACCTTCTAATTGGATAAATTTATACCAGCAAAACTTAGTTACCAAAGCTTATATGGATATGCAGTCTCTCAGTTCTATTGTAACAGATTCAGCAGCAGCAAGTTCCTCGTGGGGTGGAGGGCATCGTATTCCTAATGGGCGATTAAATGTAGGAGCCAATGGTGAAGAATATACTCCTATTCTTCAAAAATTTAAAAAGGCAGGAAAAAAAGTAGGCTGTGTAACTACTGTTATGATTACACACGCTACTCCAGCAGGTTTTTGTGTGAATAGTAATGCCCGAAATGCTCAATCGGAAATCGCTGAAAAATATTTACAATTACGATTTGATGTAATGATGGGTGGGGGTAATACCTATTTTGATCAAAATCATCGAAAAGATAAAAAAGATTTATACAAAGATTTTGTAAATAATGGGTTTTCAGTAGTTCGTAACAAAACTGAAATGCAAAATGCTCCTAAAAATAAACCTCTTTTGGGAGTTTTTGATGAGGAAGGCTTACCATATTCTCTTGATTTTAAAACTGATACCAATTTGCATAATAAGCCTACGTTAGCTGAAATGACAGCCAAAGCCATTGAACAAATGAAAGACCATAAAAATGGTTTCGTTCTCCAAGTAGAAGGAGGAAAAGTAGATTGGGCAGCCCACGCCAATGACATAGGTGCCTTATTATTTGACCAATTAGCTTTTGATGAAGCTGTAGGGGTTGCTATTGATTTTGCTAAAAAAGACAAAAATACACTTGTGGTTATTACCACAGATCATGGCAATGCTAATCCAGGTTTAATTTACGGAAAAAATTGTAATCAAAATTTTGATAATTTGCAAAATTTCAAACATACTAATGATTGGGTTTTACAAAATATTCTGCCTGATAGCTCTACTTCTTTTATTAAAGAATTTGTAGCTGAAAATCTTGGTAATTTGAAACTTACTAACCAACAATCCCAAGAGATTCAGTCTTACTACTCAGGAGCTGTCAAAGAAGATGGATTATACAATTACAAACATTTACCTTATAGACTCTTAGCCGAAATACAAAAAGAACATACCTCAGTTGGATGGATAAGTATGGACCATTCTTCTGACTATGTAGAACTTGCAATGTTTGGACCTGGAAGTGAAAAACTATCTCCTTTTATCAACAACTACGAAATGCACAACTTTTTACTAAAAGCAGCTGGTGTAAATATGTTAGCTTGAAAAATTAGAAAAATGTGATAATATAAAGCCCTTTATAAGGGCTTTTCATATTATTATAATAAATACGACGTTTGACTGAGTGCATCGGTTTTTTTATATTTTGAAGAAATTAAATATAAAACAAAAGTTTTTTATATCTTTGCACTTTATTTTTGGCTATAAAATCTTTCTTTACACAAATTAAATCTGTAATTATGAGATATTTACAAAATATATGAAAATTCTTGATTGGTATATATTAAAACGCTATTTGGCTACATTTTTTGTTATGATGTTGCTGTTTATTCCTATCGGAATAATGGTTGATTTGGCCGAAAAATTTGGAAAAATGTCAAGCCGTAATGTTCCATTAGACGAAATTCTCATTTATTATCTGAATTTTATCGTACATTTTTCTAATATTCTTTTTCCGATATTTTTATTTTTATCAGTTATTTGGTTTACTTCAAAGTTGGCAAATCAAACCGAAATTGTAGCTATGCTTAGTTCAGGTATTTCGTATAATCGATTTTTGCGTCCGTACATATACGGAGCTGCTTTTTTGGCTGGACTTGGTTTTCTGATGAGTATGTTCATAGTTCCTTATTCCAGTAAAATATACAACGAATTCTATGATAAATATCTGAGCAGTGAGGAAAATGCTGGATCTAAAGGAAATAATTTGTACAACCAAGTATCTGATAATGAGATTATTTACGTAAGTGAATTCAATTCTAAAACAAATATTGGTAAAAATTTTTCATTAGAATATTTTGAAGGAATTACACTCAAACAAAAAATAAACGCTGAACAGATTGAATGGATTAAGAATGATAGTTCCCAAACATATCGATTAACAAATTATGTAAAACGAATTATTGGTGAGCGAGAAGATATTCTTATCAAAGAAATGAGCAAAGATACTCTTTTTCAATTCAAAACAGACGATTTACTTCCGGTAGAATATGCCGCTGAGACAAAGAATTTTTTTGAATTGAATAAATTTATTGAGCGAGAACGTTTAAAAGGTTCTCCCAATATTCGATTATATGAGATGGTTCGGTACAAACGATGGAGTTTTATGGCAACAGCTTTCATTCTGACTTTCATTGGAGTGGCTGTATCATCTGTAAAACGTCGCGGAGGAATGGGAATAAATTTGGCTTTTGGTGTTTTAGTGGGCTTTTCGTACGTATTTTTTGACCGAATTTTTGGTATTCTTTCTGAAAAATCAGGATTATCACCTCTTATGGCCGTAGTTATTCCAAATTTTATTTTCCTGATTTTAGCTATAATTTTAATTCGCCAAGCAAGGCGCTAAAATTTCTTTTTCTTTAATTCAAAATCTTTACCCAAGTACACTTCACGAACTACTGGGTCAGAAGCCAATTCTTCAGGAACACCCGCTTTAAGAATACCTCCTTCATACATCAAATAGGTTCTATCTGTAGCTGGCAAAGTAACTTCTACACGATGATCAGTTATCAGAATTCCAATATTTTTATTTTTAAGTTGAAAAACAATATTTTGAATATCTTCAACGGCAATAGGGTCAACTCCAGCAAAAGGTTCATCAAGAAGAATAAAATCAGGACTCGTAGCAAGAGCTCTTGCAATTTCAGTTCGACGTCTTTCTCCTCCGGATAACAAATCACCTCGATTCTTTCGAATATGCCCCAAATTAAACTCTTCAATAAGTGAATTCATTTTCATAAGTTGCTCTTTTTTAGTGAGTTTAGTCAATTGCAATACACTCAAAATATTTTCTTCAATACTCAATTTACGAAATACTGAAGGCTCTTGTGCCAAATATCCGATACCATATTGTGCACGTTTATACATTGGAAATGTTGTTATTTGTGTATTATCGAGATAAATTTGTCCTGCATTAGGTTTTATAAGCCCCACTATCATATAAAACGAAGTAGTTTTACCTGCTCCATTAGGACCTAAAAGTCCTATGATTTCTCCTTGATTAACTTCTAAAGAAACTCCTTTAACAACAGTTCTTCCTTTGTAAGTTTTTACAATATTTTCTGCTCGTAATTTTTTCACTTTATGATATTTATTAGGTTAAAAATCAAAGCGATATGGTAATTCATTGAGTGCTTTTTCTAAATCTGTCCAATCTGCTACTTTTTCAACTATCGAAAGAACAATATTTTCTGTAAGCGTTTTTCCTTCAAAAATATTTGTAATGCTTTGTAAATCAGCATCTTTCTTCAGAAATGTTTCATCTCCAAAAAAATTCATTGCCCAATCATGATAAAAGTCTGCATCGGCTTGTAAGTGATTAAAATTATGATATTCTTCTTCCGTTCCCTCTATTTCAAAATTTTCTTCATATTTCCAAGGTTCATTATTTACTGAATAAACGACAAAAGGAATATCTTGATTTTCATAATTTTTCTTATAAAATGCGTGAAATTCTTTTGGAATACGTTTTTCAAAAGCCTTATTATCAACACCTTGTGATAAATTACTTTCACTTGGCACAATCAAACAACTCTTATCGGTAAAATATATGTGTAACGATGTTCCTTCTTCATCTTCAAAGTCAAAACCAATTTGAGCTTCTTCTCCTTCATATTCTTCTTGATTACTTTTGAAAAATCGGTGGTATATTTCAAATTCTTGTCCACAAATAATCCAGTCTAAAACAGCAAGTGCTTTACAATTTTTTTTAAGAACCTGTCTATCAGGTAGTTGATTGATTAAATTTTTTATGTCCATTATTAAATAAAATATTGAATTCTATATGATTTTTGTTGTTTTTTTATGTTTGAGAGCCCAACTACAAATATAAATACTTACTTCGTACAAAATAAATATAGGTATGGCTACAATAATTTGACTTACTACATCGGGAGGGGTAATAATTGCGGAGAAAATTAGCACTAAAATAAGAGCATGTTTTCGATATTTTCTAAGAAATTGAGGAGTAATAAATCCCATTTTTGTCAAAAAATATATTATAATAGGAAGTTCAAATATAAATCCGCACGAGATAACAGACGAACGAACGATTGAAATATACGAATCTATATCTATCTGATTTACAACCTCTTGACTAATAGAATAATTAGCCAAAAAATTTATTGACAAAGGTGTAATAATATAATATCCGAAAATTACTCCTACAAAGAACAAAAAAGAAGTAATTATGATAAATCGACTCGCCATTTTTCGCTCATGTTTATACAATCCAGGGCTAATAAATCGCCATAATTCATATATTAAATAAGGAAAACCAACGATAATCCCTGCCCAAATAGCTGTCCAAATAGATGCTGAAAATTGTCCTGCCATCGTTCTGTTTTGAATCTTAAAAGGTAGAGTTTCTTTACAAAAATCAGACTCTATGTCAAATATTTTTCCTATATTACAGAAAAACTGATATGTAGGAAAATCTCCTTTTTTGGGTGCAAATATCACATAATCAAATATATAGCTTTTGAATATAAAAGCAAATAGACCTATAAAAATTACTGCCATCGTTGAACGTATTAAGTGCCAACGTAAAACCTCTAAGTGGTCTAAAAAAGACATTTCATCATTTTTTTCCATCTATTTTTAAGGTTTTAAATCTATTTTATCAGCATCTCGATAATTGGCTTTTTGCACAATAGTTCCTTTTTCAACTATCATAACAGCAGGATTGGAGCGAATTATTGTTTTGAGTGTAGTTTGATCTGTAAAATAAAAATCGAAATTCAGTTCATATTCTTTAATTATTTCAGCAGTTTTAGACATTGAAGCAGTCATACCAATTACTTTATAGCCTTTTCGTAAAGCCCTATCTGTCAACGTTTTAATACATTTAAATCCTTCCAAATTGGCTTTATCCAAATCATACGAAATAATCATCATCAATTTGGATTCATCAAGCATTTCTTTGGTATAATCTTCTCCATTTTTCTCAATAGTAAAATCGTGAATAGGAGGCTGATATCCTTTTGAAATTAACTCGGTAACAACATCTACAAACTCTCCATCAACATCTGGATAAGCTCCTTGTGTGGTTATAATTTTTTCCTTATCTCCTATTTTGAATTTCCAATAATAATTAAAAACAGCTTTGGGTGCATTATCAGGAATTATCATTCCCTGTTGTATATTATTTCCTATTTTATAAGGACGAAAATCAATTATTGGCAAATGCTTGTTGGTGTAATAAGCAAAAATACCACAAAAAAGAATAGAAAATATCGTGATAATTATCGAAATCCGATTATTAAAAATTGGCTTAATGAATTTCTGTCCAAAAAGAAGAAACAATACTAATACAAGTAAAAACATATCCTTAGTAAAAGATTGCCAAGGAGTAAATTTTACAGCATCTCCAAAACAACCACAATCTGTAACTTTATTATAATACGCTGAATAAAATGTTAAAAAACCAAAAAATACAGTTAGTAAAAGTAACAAATATATCGTTATCTTTCGTTGATATCCCAACAAAAGCATTACTCCCAATACGATTTCAAAAGTTACCATAAAAAGAGCTATAGCGTATGAAAAAGGCATAAAAAAGGGTATATTCAAAACATCAGGAGCAAAATAATCTTGCAATTTGAAAGAAAAACCCATTGGGTCTATAAGTTTTACAAACCCACTGATAATGAATATAATACCAACAAAAAATCGAATAACCCGTACTAAATATTTCATAATTTATTTTTCTGATTGAGCATTTTGTTCCTGTAATAAGATAAGAGCAAAAACAGCATAATTTATCATATCTTGATAATTGGCATCAATTCCTTCACTAACCAAAGTTTTTCCTTTATTATCTTCTATTTGCTTGATTCTCAATAATTTTTGTAATATCAAATCTGTTAAAGATGTAATACGCATTTCGCGCCACGCCTCTGCATAGTCATGATTTTTATTGAGCATCAAGTTTTTCGTGGCTTCTACTTTCTCTTTGTATAGGGTAAGAGCTTGCTCTAAATTCAAATCAGGTTGTGAAGCAATACCTTTTTCTATTTGAATAAGCGCTATAATCGAATAGTTAATAATGCCAATAAATTCTGACACTTCATCTTCTTCAATTTTTTGTGTTTCATTCTCTTGTAATGAGCGAATTCGTTGAGTTTTTATAAAAATTTGGTCTGTAAGTGAAGGCAATCTAAGTACTCGCCAAGCACTCCCATAATCTTTCATTTTATTAGTAAATAAACGTTCACATTGAGCAATTATAGCATCGTATTGCTTGATAGTTTTTTGCATTGAATATTGAAAAATTTGGTGTAAATTTCGTTCAAAAAATTAAATGTTCAAAAAAAAATGACAGAAAAAAAATTTTTTTTTCATATAATACTAATAATCAATGTATTATATTTTATGATTTCAAATAACTTTTATTGAAAAATTCAAAAAAATTACTTCTATAATTCTCTTTGGTAATCAAAATAATTAAAAAATATAAGAGTATTTTCTATCTATTGAAGCACAACCTATGTATAATTCATTTTTTATAGTAAGAAAAATTTGAAATTTTTTATTAAGTTCTAAGTCAAAACTGCAACATTCGTCTATGTTTTGAGTCATAAACATCTCAACTATTCCGTGAATGGATTTATCTAACGAATGAAAAGAAAAAACTAGTCCCACATCATTCCGTTTTACAATTTTAATCTGCGTATGTAGTGTCTTCCCTTCGCTATTAGTAAAATTTAACTCTTTTCCATTGAGAGAAAAACTCCAAACAGGTCGATACCCCCCTCCTACTAAATACAATTTATTTTGTGTAAGAAATGGAAAAAAATCATCAATAGGTAGGCTGAAAATATATTCTTGAATTGGAAATATATCTGTTTTTTTGGTTGAAATATAACTTTCTTTATACAGAGATGGATAAATTTGTTTTTTGGGTTTATAATTGTGATTTTCAACAAATTGAATTGAATTATTCTTCCATACTTTTACCCACTTTTCATTCATAGAATATTCTCCTAAAAAAATAATTCGATTGGGTAATTTTTGACTATGCCCTATTGTTATTATTAAAAAAAATAATGTGTTAAAAAAATATCTCATTTGTGTTTTTCAATTTAAAATACAAAGGTACTCATTTTTTAAAATAAAATCTTAATTATATATAAATTTAACATTATAAAATTATCATTATATAATATTTAAACGATTTTTGAAAGAAAATATAATTTATTGAAAAATATTTTATATCTTTGTTCAATTCAAAATCAAACAAGATGAGCGTATTAGTAAATAAAAATTCTAAAATCCTCGTACAAGGATTTACAGGTAGTGAAGGAACTTTCCACGCTGAGCAGATGATTGCTTACGGTACTAACATTGTTGGAGGAGTTACTCCTAACAAAGGAGGGCAAGAACACTTAGGGAAACCAGTGTTTAATTCAGTTAAAGAAGCCGTTACAAAAACAGGGGCTGATGTTTCTATCATCTTCGTACCTCCAGCTTTTGCTGCTGATGCAATAATGGAAGCTGCTGAAGCAGGTATTAAAGTTATTATTACCATTACAGAAGGAATTCCTGTTGCTGATATGGTCAAAGCTGCCGCTTATGTCAAAGACAAAAATTGTCGACTTATAGGTCCTAATTGCCCTGGAGTTATTACTCCAGAAGAAGCCAAAGTAGGAATTATGCCTGGATTTGTTTTCAAAAAAGGAAAAGTAGGCATTGTATCCAAATCAGGGACTCTTACCTACGAAGCTGCTGACCAAGTTGTCAGACAAGGATTAGGAATTTCTACTGCAATAGGAATTGGTGGAGACCCTATTATCGGGACTACAACCAAAGAAGCTATAGAACTTTTTATGAATGATTCCGAAACAGAAATTATTGTTATGATTGGTGAGATAGGTGGGCAACTCGAATCTGATGCAGCTCACTGGATAAAAGCTAATGGAAACAAAAAACCTGTTGTAGGTTTTATTGCAGGAGAAACTGCCCCCAAAGGACGTACTATGGGACACGCTGGCGCCATTGTAGGTGGTACTGATGATACCGCCGAAGCTAAAAAACGTATTATGAGAGAATGTGGAATCCACGTAGTTGATTCTCCTGCTAAAATAGGTGAAAAAGTTAAAGAAATTATTTCTAAATAGTTTTTATTTTATCATTTAAAATTTTTAGGCTATTCAGAATTCTGAATAGCCTAATTTACTATAATGTAGTGAAAATTAATTATTTACCTTATTAAAAAGTATAGAAATAAAATTTCTAACCTTATGTACTATCAATCCAAAAATATGATATATTTCGATAAATAATATTTTCGCCTTAGTCTGAATAATATCCAAAACTTCATCAATAAAAGGTTTTTTCTTATTATATAAAAATGATAATACTAATGTAGTTATAACAAAAATTAGAGCTCCTATTATAGCTTCTATAGGGGTTAATTGATGGTTAAAAAATCGATAAAGACCTATTCCTGTAAAACTTCCATACAAAATAATGTAATGAATTATATAAATAGAAAGTGTATTCTGTCCTATCGTTTGTATTCGTTTAGAAGTAATTACATTTCTCAATAAGATAAAAAATGTAAAAACCCAAAGTACATTTCCTAATCGTTGAAATAGATAATTTTCAGCTGAAAGTAACTTTGCCAATTGTAATTCTGTATTTTGGTAAATAGTAGCAAACAAAGGACTCGTTCCATAAATAAGAAGCCCTCCTAAGACAACCAAGATACCAACACTATACGTATAAATATGCTTTTTATCTTTGAATAAATTGAATAAAACTCCCACAAATGCTCCAAAAGAAGCATACCCAAACCATGGGAAAATAGTAAAAACAGAACCATTAGCTTGAGTAAAATAATTAGCTAAAAAAATAGGTAAATAACTATAATTCAATTCATTATAAACAGGAGCAAAAATAAAAAGAATTAGTGTCGTAGCAAGTAAAATAGTAGGCATAAGCCATTTTTTCTTTTGATATGAAAACAAATAAATAGTTATAAGAAATAATAAAGAAAATCCTATACAATGTAAGACATCAACCATTCTTACATTCATATCAATATAGTCTGAAAATAACAAATTATTAAGATTTGTTCTAAGCAAATAAGCTACAATAATAAGAGTTATACCTCGTTTTATACCTTTACGAACACGTACATGTCCCCAACCTGTTTTGTAGGGATCTCGTTCTTTAGCGAGCAAATACATAAAAATAAATCCTGATACAGTAAAGAATACAGGTGCTGTTATTCCTCTGAAATACAACCATACAGAAAAAAATATATTAGATGTATCTCGATATTCGTTTCCTAATAATCCATCAATAAAATGCCCTTGTAACATCATACAAATAGCAAAAGCTCTAATGACATCAATAAAAGTTAAACGGAAGACATTTGTTTTCATTTCATAAAAGTTTGGGCAAAGGTACATAAATTTTTTATCTAACCTATCTTTTTTCAAAAAAAATACGTAAATTCTATGACAAGCATTTATTCTTCTACTTGTAGCAAATTAAAAAGTTAGCAAAAAATTGACATAGTTTTTAACTAATAAAAAAGCCACGTTTATTCGTTTTATTTTTGTAAAAAAATAAATGGATTTCGATAATGAACATAAAAAGCATCTAAATTTATATCTGAACGGAATAGAACGTTTGTTTTACGATTTGATTGATACCTTAACTCTTTTAGCTCTTCGGGTGCAAATAAAAGATTTCTTCTTTGCTTTTGATAAATATTCAAAAATTAAAAAATAAGCAAACAAAAGTCTTTCCATTTTTTACAAGGATTTAGATAATCAAATAAAAAAAAGTATTGATAACGAATGGATTTTTGCAAATAAAAAGAATGATTTTAATTCGTTTAGAAACAATAACCCTCGCAACCTCGAAGCCTTAGCTGTTTTTTAAAAAACGAAAAATACAGAATTTTACAATTTCAGAACGAGTTTGGAATATCACAAAATCAACCAAAAAAGAAATGGAAATGGCTCTCGAAGTGGCTCTTTCAGAAGGTAAAAGTGCAAGCGAGTTGAGCCGTGAAATTCGTCATTTGCTTAAAAATCCTGATATACTTTTTAGGAGAGTAAAAGATAAACACGGAAATTTGGTTTTAAGTAAAGAAGTCCAAGAACTTCATACAGGAAGAGGCATTTATCGAAGTTCTTACAAAAATGCGGTACGACTGGCTTCCAACGAGATAAATGTTGCTTACAAAACTGCTGACCTATTACGAATACAACAAAATCCTGATATTGTAGGATACGAAATAGTGTTGTCAAAACAGCACAAGGTATATGATGTATGCGATGAACTTAAAGGAAAATACCCTAAAAATTTTCAGTTTGCAGGCTGGCACATTCAATGTAAATGCCAGTTAAAACCCATTTTAAAAAGCCAATCGGAACTGATTGCAGAACTGAAAAATGATTTAGAATTACCTGCTGAAAGTAGCAAAAATTATGTTTCAGATGTTCCTGAAAATTTTAAAAAATGGACTATTGAAAACAAAGAACGTATAAAAAACTGGAAAACACAACCCGATTGGTGGGAGAATAATAAAGGTTTTTTGCCGTTTGGCGTGGAAAATAAAATAAAAAGTATTTTAGATATACCAGAAAAGAATACTTACATTGCTTTTGAGCCGTTTTCTCCTATTATTATAAACAAATTGAACGAACTAAACAACAATAAGAAAAAGCAAAAACTATTAGCTGAAATAGTAAATGCACCCGAAGCTAAAATACTTTTTGAAACAGAAAATAATAAAGTTGTTTTGTTTGATAAGCACAAAGGAGTTAAAAAAGATAGTTGGCAAAACACCTTGCAAATGGCAAAGGCTTTAAGCAAAAATAAAAAAATGTAGCTTTTTTGTCCGAATATGATAATATTTCAAGTGCTGATGTTATTACTATGTTTAGAAACAGATATGTTATTGCTGATTTTAAATATTCATCAACAGATAACTATAACACTATTGCCGAAGAACTTATTAAAGGGTTTAAACAATCGGATTGCATTGTGCTAAAAATGGATAAAGGAAATTCAGGAACTTTTAGAAAGATTATAGAGCAAATTGAACGCAAAAAAGTAAAACCAAAAGATTTTATTTTGATCAATAAGTATAATAAAGTTTTAGAAATATCAAGAAAAGAAATTCAAGAAGGTAAATATAAGGCATTGGTAAAAGGATTTTTATAAAACCAAAAAGGCTGTTTTCACAACAGCCTTTTTAGTGAGCTTCGGGATAAAAGTACCGCTATTACGCTCGGTGGGCTTCACCCTAAACCCCTCTTACGAGTTGTTTAGCTTGTTAATTCAAGCCAGGGCAAAGATACGAATTATTTTTAATTTATCAAATGTTTTGCAAAAAAATAAAATATTTTGTAAGTAATTGATTTTCAAAAAAACATCTGTAAAAGATGATTTAACATAAATACCCTTTTTAGAGTTATAATACTGCTTTTTGCAAGGTTTCTCTAACAAAAGCATTGAGAGATACGCCTATATTAGTAGCTTTTTCTACTACTTTGGCGTGTAGCTCAGGAGTAAGTCGTACATTAAAACTTCCGCTGTATGATTTATGCAGAGGCAAATTATTTTCTTTACAATGTTCGATATAGTCTTCCACTGCATTGATAAAATCTTCTTTTAATTCCCCTATGGTAGTTCCTTCGTAAGTGATTAAAGTGCCTTTATTCAGTCCCAGAACCTTACCATATAATGTATTATCTTGATGTTCTATTTCGATGCTCCCAATAAATCCTTTATGTTTGAGTGTTTCCATTTTCTTGTTGGTTTAAAAATTCATTTTCTGTTAGATAATTAACAATATCTTTAAGTGCTTTTTCTTTGATAATATTAGCAGGGTGCGGTTTGTGGGCTAAATATTGTATTTTCTTTTCAGCGTGATAAAATTTAACTCGTGAGCCTGATGTTTTCCCTTTATTACTTTTTACAAATCCCAAATGAGATAAAAGCGTTTCTAATTCATCAAAAGTAAAGTCTTTTGGTAAATCTTTTATTCGTTGTAATAGTTTTTCTTTTCTGCTCATTGGTTGTAACTAAATTTCAGTTGCAAATATGTAACAACTTTTTTAATTGTGCAAGTTTTTTGATAAAAATTTTTCAATATTTACAAAAAACTTACATTTAGGTCTTTTGTATCTTCTTGTTGAAGCTGTTGTATTTGATCTTCGGGATTCGTTATTCCAAAGCGTTGCATACTCTCTCGTTGAGACATTAAAGGCTTGTTGCCGTTCGCTTCCATTAAAGTACGTATCATTTCTGTATCGTCATCTATATCAAATGGCGTAATAATAGGTGTTATTCTTTGTTTTTTAATTTCTTTTTCAAAAGATTATGTATCTCCGTTATCACTAATAAAAGAGTTAGTAGCTAAATTTTATAAGTCAAAAATAAAAATATACAATTGATAACCAAGTGTTTATATTTTATATTTTCAATAAATTATCTCAGAAAAAATCATTTATTACACTAAACGGACATACAATTTTTTTTTTATCTCTTCTTTTTTTTCATCAATGATATGCCTAAATTCCTTTTTATTAATTTTTTTGTTTTCATAGTTAAAAGATTCATTTTTTAAATATATCTTTTCCCAGTCTTCTACCTTTCTAATAAGTTTATTATTATGTTCTTTTAAATTGGCTAAATTTTCATTATTTATACTTAGAGTCTTATCATCATCTACAAAAGTATGTTTTAAACCTAATTCATGTGCTATTTCATGAAAAACAGCCTCTATAGAAAAACTAAAAATCATAGCTGAAAATAGATAAATATCTTCACGAATTACATAGGCAGCTTTTTGTTTTATACTATCATCAATAGGACTGATAAAAATAAATATATACTTTTTTAAATCTTCTGGTGAAAAACGTTTATTTTCAATATATTGATTTTCTACTATGGATAAATATTTAGAACTATTTAAAATAGAATTATTTAAAAATACCCCTTGATGGATTAATTCTGTATCATTGATTTCTACTTCATCAATATCAAAATTAGCAGATAAATTAACTCCTATTTTAGGAAGTTGTCTCATCACTAAATTTTTAGTAAATTGATCTAAAGAATCATTTTCATTTAATTCTATCAAACATTCTATTCCCCTAACTAAAGTATCTTCTTGTATTTCAACATATTCATATTCCCCTACTTCATTTCCTTTCTCTCCGTGCCATTCTTCTTTGATGGTGAGTATAAGTTTTTCTTTCTTAAAATTAAAAATAGTAAAAAATATCCTAAGCTTATTGAAACTAATATAAGGACCGTACGGAGAGGTCTATATCCCCAACCCTCAATCCCAATATATAAAATTAATACTATACAAGGTATGATTGCAACTTTCTTTTTCCACGAAAACAAAATCGTAGTGAAAATTAAACTTATAGGGTATAAATAATTGAATATAAAATGAATTAATATGCCCCACGACAAGTCTCTTTTAAAAAGATAGTTTTTTTTATAAAAATCAACTCCTAAATTGTGTAGTAAAATAGCCGATAACCAAGCTATAAAAATAGACAATATACAATACATTACTTTCCTTGCCATAAGTGCTTGTATTTATTATATTCTACTTCTGTTAGAAAAACACCTAATTCTTTGGGAGAATAATCTGTTTTTAAAGGTTCGTAACTTTTTTTATATTCCTTTCCAAGAATAGTATGAGAGTATGATTTTTGAATAAATCTTTTTGATGTCCATATATTTGTTATAAGTGGTCAGAGTTGCAAAATTACAAAAAAATTAGAATTATGAAATATAACTATACTTGGAAATTATCAGAAACAAATTTTACCAAAGAAAAAGGTAAGGTTTTTAGTTGTTTTGCCTGTGGTGGAGGCTCGACAATGGGGTATAAATTGGTTGGTTTTGACGTGATTGGCTTTAATGAAATAGACCCTCGAATGGCAAATTTATACATCAAAAATCATCAACCAAAGTATCAATTTGTGGAAGCTATACAAGATTTTGTGAAATGGGACGAATACCCTGAAGAACTCTATCATTTGGATATTTTGGACGGTTCTCCACCGTGTAGCTCGTTCAGCGTTGCAGGCAAACGAGAACAAGACTGGGGTAAAGAAAAGCAATTCTGTGAAGGACAAGCCAAACAAGTGCTTGATACACTTTTCTTTGATTTTATTGCTTTGGCAGAAAAATTACAACCTAAAAATCGTGATTGCCGAAAATGTCAAAGGATTAACCATTGGTAAGGCAAAAGACTATCTATATCGCATTTTGTCCGAATTTGACAAAGCAGGGTACAAGGTAAATCGCTACCTATTAGACGCTTCAAAAATGGGAGTTCCACAGCGTAGAGAAAGAGTGTTTTTTGTAGCTGTTCGCAAGGATTTAGCTCATAAAGTAACGGATTTAGTGTTGAATTTTGACCTTTTGCCAATACCATTCAAAGCGATAAAAACTAATGAAAATACGACAAGTTTTACCGACCACGACCGCCGCATTTGGGACAACCGAAAACAAGGCGACCGTTCCTATTCCGATGTTTTAAAACGTATTGAAAACCGAGATAGTAATTTCAATGCTCGGTTTGTATATGATGATAAAGTACCTTCAACCATAGTAGCTTCGAGTGGCTCTAAAATGACACTTTTTAGCGAACCTCGAAAAATGAACCACACGGAACTGATTAAATGTCAATCGTTCCCATTAGATTATGATTTTGGTACAAAAACGTATTCGTTTGTGCAATATGTGCTGGGAATGAGCGTTCCACCCGTAATGATAGCTAATTTAATAAATGAAGTGTATAACCAATGGAAAAATATTTTTATAAATGAATGAAATAAAACGATTTATCGTACAAAGTAATACAATGGGAAACTTAGTGATAAAGCGAGTTTCCAAAGAGAAAGCAAAACAAATGATTATTGAAAATCATTACTCCCACAAGTGGAACAATGCAAGTTTTGGTTTGTTTAATTATGGGATATTTAGAGAACATTACGAAGCTGATAATGAGTGTTTAAGAGTAGCAGTTTATGGATATATGATGCACCCCAAGGCACATTATTTTACGCACCCAAATCCTATGGCAATGATGTTAGAACTCAATCGTATGTGGATAAGCGATGAGTTGGGTAAAAATGCCGAAACGATACTTATCAGTCGTTCGCTCAAACTATTACGAGAGGATTGTCTGAATTGTGTTGCGGTTCAGTCTTTTGCTGATGGGCGTTTAGGTTGTGGAACGATATATAAAGCAGCAAATTTTAAGTACTTCGGGGGTCATAAAACAACTTTCGTTAAAAACAAGCGTACAGGCGAAATCAACCACGAAATGAACTTCACCCGCATGGATAGCAAAAGTATCTACCTGCGTAATAATTTGGCATATTTGTTAGGTGATTTGGAGGTTTTTCAAGTAGATACTTATCGATACATTTTTCCGTTGTGCAAGCGGTTTAGGTATAACAAAGCACAGCAATCTTACCCTGCCTACAACAAAGGGATTACACCCATTAAATGGCAACGAGACCGCAAGCTCATCAAAGAACGGCTTATTAAGTTTATCAACGAAATTGAATAAAAAAAACACAGTTTTGAAGCCGTGTTTTAGAGTTTTATTGTATATTTGCCATACGATAACAAAATCCTCAAAAAATGTACATTTCATTTTGAAAATTGGTACATTTCATTTTGCGGAATATACATAATCTGTAAAATTCCAGCATTGTAAGATTTATCGATTTCGGATATTTCTATATTTTTACTACAAATTATAACCACTATAAAATACAGATTTTATGCTTGTTTTTTGATAAAATTATAAATAATTTCAATGACTGTCTTGTCAGCCAAAATACGTCTATGTCCTAAGCCTTGTGTTATGAAAAGTTCACTATCAGGTTTATTTTTATGAATGTTATACGCACATTTTACAGGGACATCAATATCATCTTGGTCATGAATAATTAATAAAGGTTGCTTGATATTTTTAACAGCTACAGATATTGAATATTCGTTAATTGACTCTTCCAATTTTTTATCTAAATAATTATGAATACTCTGCCATACCTCTTGATTCATCTGCATTTTTTTGACAAAATCATCAATAATATCTGTTACTAAATCTCCTCCGCTAATAGCAATAACCCAAGGAGTTTTAAAGCCCAAACGTGTTGCATTGATTGAAGACATTGCTCCTAATGAATGCCCTATTATTCCATCAAAAGTATAGTGTTTTCCTATTTCAAGAATACTTAGTACAAATTCTTTCATATAGGTTTTATTTCCTGGAGATTTTCCGTGACAAGGTGCATCAAAACTGATGATTTCATATCCTTTTGAAACTAAAAAATCTGCCAAAGAGAATAATTGTGTTCCTCGCCCACTCCATCCATGTACAAGTAAAATTCGTTTTTGTCCTTTTCCATATTTATATATATTGATTTCTTTTTTTATAGAAGGAATATATAAAAAATATTGTTGGCTATTTTTATCCATCGGATATTCTCGCTTTGGCATCGGAAATTTAAGAGGTTTAAAAAAAAGCCAGATAGCATATTTTGAAGACAATTTATTAGAAATAAGTTGTAAAAACTTTCCGATTTTTATATATAGTTTAGGAATTTCAATAGTTACTTTTGGGTTAGATGTATTATTCATAATAATTTTATTATATCAAAATTAAATAAAAAGAAAGAGGGGATTTCCAAATAAATCGTTCAAAAAAATGAAGCTGTCTTATTGCTAAGACAGCTCCCAAAACAAAAAATTATGAAAAAAAACTAAACTACTTTCCTTTCTCCATTTTATCTTTCAATTCTTGAAGAATATCTAGATCTCCTAAGGTTGATTTCTCTACGTTATTGGCTATATTCGAAGCAGCTTCTTTGGCTACCTTTTCTTCTTCTTCGCGGAAAATAGCTGTATGAGAACCAACTACTCGTTTGAACTCTTTATTGAATTCAATAATTTTGAAATCAGCTGTATCCCCTTTTCCTAACTTCTTACCATCTTCGGTTTCTAAATGACGTGTAGGAATAAAGGCTACGATATCTTTATTAAATTCAACAGTAGCTCCTTTATCAACAAGTTTGGAAATAGTACCTTTGTGAATAGTTCCTACTCCAAATTCTTGTTCATATTTGTCCCAAGGATTGGGTTCAATTTGTTTATGACCTAACGAAAGTTTACGTGTTTCAACATCTAATTCAAGAACGACAACTTCCAATTTGTCTCCTACATTTACAAATTCTGATGGATGTTTTATTTTCTTAGTCCAAGAAAGGTCAGAGATATAAATTAGTCCATCTATTCCTTCCTCTAATTCAACAAATACACCAAAGTTTGTAAAATTACGAACAATACCTATGTGCTTTGAACCCACAGGATATTTAGCCGTAATACCAGCCCAAGGATCTGGGGTTAATTGTTTAATACCCAATGACATTTTGCGTTCATCTTTATCCAAAGTAAGAACAACTGCTTCTACCTCATCACCAATATTAACAAAATCTTGTGCAGATCGTAAGTGGGTACTCCACGACATTTCTGAAACGTGGATAAGACCTTCTACACCATCTGCAACTTCAACAAATGCACCATAATCAGCAATAACAACTACTTTCCCTTTTACTTTATCTCCTACCTTCAAATCTGCTGGAAGCGCTTCCCAAGGATGTTTTTGTAATTGTTTAAGACCTAATTGAATACGCGATTTATTATCATCAAAATCAAGGATAACTACGTTTAGTTTTTGGTCTAATTCTAACACTTCTGTTGGATGATTGATGCGAGACCATGAAAGGTCTGTAATGTGAATAAGTCCATCAACACCTCCAAGGTCAATAAATACGCCATATGAAGTAATATTTTTAACCACTCCTTCAAGTACTTGACCTTTTTCAAGTTGCCCAATAATTTCTTTTTTCTGCTCTTCTATATCTGCTTCAATAAGTGCTTTATGAGAAACTACAACATTTTTGAATTCGTGATTGATTTTCACAATCTTAAACTCCATTGTTTTATTAACAAATTGGTCGTAATCACGAATGGGTTTTACATCAATTTGAGAACCAGGCAAAAATGCTTCTATTCCGAAGACATCAACAATCATACCTCCTTTAGTTCTTGCTTTAACAAAACCATTTACTATCTCTCCACTATCATGAGCTGCATTCACTCTATCCCAAGCTTTAATAGCACGTGCTTTACGATGCGACAGAATTAGTTGTCCGGCTTTATCTTCGCGAATATCAACCAAAACTTCAACTTTATCACCTACTTTGAGATTCGGATTATAGCGAAATTCGTTCAAAGAGATAACTCCTTCTGATTTGGCATTAATATCAATAATAGCCTCACGATCAGTTAAGTGTGTTACTACTCCCTCTACCAATTCATCGGCTTTGGTTTCAATAAAATTTTTATCAACAAGGTCTTCAAACTCTTTAAGTTTGTCTTCTTTTACTTCGTCAATTCCTTGTTCGTACTTGTTCCAATTGAATTCATTTAAGAATTCTTGTTGTTCTTTTGTAATTTCAGCCATTTTGCTGATCAAATTTGTATTCTGTGTGTTTGGTAAGAATATCGATAAACCACAGAAGTTGTTATTTTTTTATATTCTATAAAGCCTTTTGTCCTTACCTCATCTCTCAAAAGGCGGTGCAAAAGTACGGCTCTTTTTGATGAATTCCAAATTTTTAACACAGAAAATGTATAAAAATTTCTCTCAGATTAAGAGTACAATTTCTTATTTTCGTTGTCTAGATAATATTTTTAATCCCAAATATTGTTTCGTAAAAATATTTTATATAAATAATTGTTTCGTTTACCCAAAATAACCTGATTTATTTTCTTTAAACAATCAAATTTTACAGATTTTTTTCTAGCGAACAAAAACTCCTCTTCTTATCGAAAAAAAGGAGTTTTTGTTATTTAGTTTTGTTTTAAATTGGGTTTTATCCAAAATATTTTTTAGCAATTGCTCTTAATTGTGGTTCTATTTCTTCCAAACGTTGCAATAGAACAAACTGATTGCGAGCTCTGATGAAATTCTCTTCGGGATACGATATTTTGAAATACACATCGTTATTGAAATAATCGGTCAAAAAGCGCACACCTATTATAAAAATCATATATCGCGCTCCATCAACTATCATTTCTTTTTCTTTTGCTGTCATTACATCTTTCATCACTGAAAATCCTTTGCAAATAGCTTCAAAAAATTCTGTATTGAACTGAATTTTGGAATCATCAGGTTCATTTTCAGGAGTTGGACTTACCGAAGTTCGTACCAAATCGCCAAAATCAAATAACAAAGTTCCTTGCATTACGGTATCAAGGTCTATAACCTTAGCTATATTTCGGTCAGATTTACCAATAAGCACATTGTTTATCTTGGTATCATTGTGAGTAACTCTATAAGGAATAGACCCTTCTTCTAATCCTTTTTGTACATTTTCAAAAATCACTTTATGGTCTAAGGCATACTGATATAGCTCGGTAGCTTTTTGTATCCTCTCAGGTTTTGCTCCTTTGTAGGCTTGTTCCAAATGAGCAAAACGCATCATTCCATTATGAAAATTAGGAATTGTATCTTTGAGTTTTGACACATCAACATTGGCAAAAACTTTTCCAAAAGTAGCGAAAGCCTGTGCTGCTTTTTCAGCTTTCCAAGCCTCATCAACCAGCTCAAACGACTCATAATCAGCTGCAAACGGAACTGTTCGCCACAAAGCACCTGCTTCATCTATGCTATATCCACCATCGGTAGTTGGCATCATTTTCAGAATAATATCATTTTTCGGTTGTGTTTCCCAAAGCAAGAGAATATTATCAATTATATCAGGTGCTGTTTTAAATACCTGAACGTTAATTCCTTGTAAAACATATGAATCTTGGTCTGTTTTGACAAGATATGTCTGATTGATGTGTCCATTTCCGAAAGGTTCTACCGACACAACATTTCCTTTTAAGCAAAATTTTTCAGCAATTTTTCTTACATTTGTATTCATTTTATTGTTTTTAAATTGGTTAATTATATTTTTGAAGGATATTTCCCTTGTGATACCAGACGTTTTATTTCGTCTTGTACTAAGACCAAATCTTCTCGATAAGTCATTCCAAACCACGCATCATTATTGGGTAATACTTCTATTTTGTAGCCTAAATCATGAGCATGTTGAACAATAATTGGAATATAAAATTCAGATTTTGGATTTTCTTTATTTTTTTCGACAAATTCAGCAAAAAGTGGAATTGTTATATCGAAAACATCGTGCGAAAACCCCCAAAAATTCATTGACACATAGCTATTTATATCAAATTTTTGATTTGTTTCTTCATCCAAAGCTGTATTTTCGTCTAATTTACGAAATTTGGTAATTTCTTCGATGGATTGCAAATAATGATTTGCATCAACTAAACAGATGCCTCGCGAGACGGTCCCGTTGGCACTAAGCGTATTACGAAGTTTATATCCTGCTGAAAAGAATGTTTTGTCTTTTCCACTACGAAGTGCCTTTGCCATATGTACAAAAGCATCTTTTCCGTAGTAATCATCGGCATTGATAATCAAAAACGGATTATTTACTACACCTCTTAGGCACAACAGAGCATGTCCTGTACCCCAAGGTTTTTTTCGTTCAATTCCTTTGGGAGCTTGCTGATCTTGAAAAACGTATGAAATTTTTACGTTAGGGAATTTTCCTTCAAAATGTTTTTTTACTAATGTTTCAATTTCGGAACGAATAATCAAAACTACATCATCAAAACCTGCCTCCAAGGCATCATAAATAGAATAATCAAGCAAGATATTATTGCCATGAATATTCTCAATTTGCTTGTCTGAACCAAAGCGAGAACCAAGCCCCGCAGCTAAAATGGCTAATGTTATTTTCATATTAAATAAATTTTAATCTTTTTTCAGAGGTTAAAGGTACATTTTCCTGTTAAAGGAAGTCTTTTTACTATTTTTCACTTCAAATACAAATACTTTTTACGGAAAATAGATCATCTATTTTTACTTTTTTTTTGCTGAATTTAATTCAAAAAACTCTCAATAGCAAGTTCATAACTTTTCAGCCCAAAACCAATAATAATCCCTTTGGCTACCGAAGAAATATATGATTTATGTCGAAATTGCTCGCGAGCAAATGTATTAGAGATATGCACTTCTACCACAGGAGTTGTGATACTTTTTATAGCATCGTGCAAGGCGATAGATGTATGAGTATAAGCTCCGGCATTGAGAATAATACCATCAAAAGAAAAACCTATTTCTTGTATTTTGTTGACTAATTCGCCTTCAATATTACTTTGAAAATAAAAAAGTTCTATTGATGGAAATTTTTTTTTGAGTTGGTCAAAATACGCTTCAAAAGATTGATTTCCATATACTTTTGGTTCTCTTTTTCCAAGTAAATTCAAATTTACTCCATTGATAATTATTAGTTTCATACATTTTTTTTGAAAGTGTAAAAATACGTATTTTTAGAGAAAAAATAAAATTTTACAAAATAAAATTTTATTTTTTATTTTCAAATTGTTATTTTTGCTCTATGAAATGGGAAACAATTTTAAAAGATTTTCGATATTATTTGAAAATTGAACGAGGAATGTCTGAAAATTCTATCGTATCATATTCATTAGATATTGAAAAACTAATTTCTTATTTGTCTGATTTTCAAATAATTGAAACTCCTTCTAATATTTCACAAGATACCTTACGAGAATTTATCTATCACAATGCAAAACTGCTCAATACACGCTCACAAGCTCGACTGATTTCTTCTTTAAAAAGTTTTTTCAAATATATTATCTTCGAAAATTATCGAGAAGATTACCCAATGGAACTTATTGATGCTCCCAAAATAGGAATGAAACTTCCTGATACACTTTCGCTGGAAGAAATAGATACTTTAATTGCTGCTATTGATGTTTCAAGTGAAGAAGGACATCGAAATAGAGCTATTATCGAAGTCTTGTATGGTTGTGGGCTTCGCGTATCTGAACTTGTTTCTCTTCGCTTGTCCGATTTGTTTTTTGAAGAAGGTTTTGTGCAAATTACAGGAAAAGGAAACAAACAACGCCTTGTACCTATAAGCGAATATACCCAACAACAAATTTTACTCTATACAAGCAATCAACGGAAGAAACTCAATATTCAAAAAGGACATGAAAATTTTGTATTTCTCAACAGACGAGGCAAACAACTAACACGTGCTATGATTTTTACCATTATTCGCCAACTTGCAGAAAAAATTAATTTACAAAAAGTCATCAGCCCACATACATTTCGACATTCATTTGCTACACATTTGTTAGAAAATGGAGCAAACCTGCGAGCAATACAGATGATGCTTGGACATGAAAGTATCACCACAACCGAAGTATATATGCATGCTGACAAAACATATCTTCGCAAAATCGTGAATCAGTTTCACCCCAGACGATAAAAAAATTCGTAAAACTTTCGTTTTACGAATTTTTTTTATTAAACACACTATTTTCAAAATAGTTTATTCTTACTTTAATTGAAACTCAGTTGTTCCAATTTCACGAAGTTGTTCATCAAATACTTTAACTGTATAAAGACCTCCTTCAAAACGAGTATCTTTGTTCGGTTTAGAAATATATTCACAAACATCAACTGGTTTTTTCTCATAAACGAAACGTGACGTAGTTGTATAATTAACTGTTTTATCTCCTACAGAAACTGTTTCATTTTTACCAAGCGTAACCCCAGAAGGACTAAGTACTTGTACGTAAAAAAAGCGGTCTCCCTCAGGTGCAATACGATTTACTGCTACTGTATAGCAAATTCGTATTTTATCCGAAGCTCTGGAACGCTCTGTTGATACATAACGACCTCCTGATCGCTCTTTAACTCCTTCTACTTCAAATTTTCTCAATACTAAAACAGAACCTTCTTCAATGGTTTTTGACATTTCGGTATTTCTTTGAGAAACCGAATCAAGCATTGAAGTTCTTACATTCAACACATTGGCTGTACTATCACGCTCTTGTGTAATCAAAACATTAGATCTGCGCAATGAATCGTTGATAGCTAACAATTTAGTACGCTCATCTTTAAGCACTTGTACCTGCTGACGATATTTCCAAAGAGCCGCCACATCGGCTTTTGCAGACTTCAAAGAGTCAATATAAGCTGATATACGTTGCTTTGCTTGTTCTAATTCTTCTGCGTTTCGTCCTGAGGTTTCAATTGCTTCATCATAATCTTTTTTGAGCAAATTCAATTCATCAATAATTTGATTTTTTTGCTCTGCAAATTGTGATTCATTCTTTTGATTCTTCTGATACAATGTAAAAGTAAAGAATCCTAATCCTGCCAATACAAGCAGTAATAAAACGCTTAATAGTCCTCCTCCTTTTTTGGAAGTTTGATTCAATTTTTCGCTCATAAAATTGTTATTTTAATTATTAGACAGGGCAAACTTACAAATTTCTATTTTAACAACAAACCATAAAATTAAATTTGTTATTTTTTTAACAAATAACTCCACTTCCTATAAGCTCATCATTTTGATACCAAACAGCGAATTGTCCCTCAGTAATGGCACTTTGTGGTTCTTCAAAATGAATATACAATCCATTCTCAACCTTGAACAAAGTTGCTTTTTGCAAAGGTTGTCGATATCGGATACGAACCAAAACAGACCGATTTTCTCCATTTTTCAAAACTAAATCAGGGCGTACCCAGTGTACATCGGCTTCTTTTATAAATAATGCAGAGCGAAATAATCCACGATGCTGATGTCCCTCACCTACATAGATGATATTTTCTTTTACATCGGTTTCAATAACAAACAAAGGTTCAGGAGTACCTCCTACATGTAGTCCCTTGCGCTGTCCTTTAGTAAAATAATGAGCTCCTTGATGCTTTCCAACTACTTTTCCGTCTGTTCTCTTATATAAAAATCGTTGCGAACGAAATGCTAATTCATTCTCATAACATTCAAAAGACATCTGTTTGTCTTTCTGTATATACCCTTCCCAAGAGGAAGGTATTTGAACAATATCACCTTCTTTGGGAAGTAATTTTTGTTGTAAAAATTCGGGCAGACGCACTTTTCCAACAAAACAAAGTCCTTGCGAATCTTTCTTTTCGGCAGTAATCAAATCTTGTTCTTTGGCAATAGCTCTCACTTGCGATTTTTGCAAATCTCCTATTGGAAAAAGAGCTTTACTGAGTTGTTCTTGTGATAATTGACACAAAAAATAAGATTGATCTTTGTTTGTATCTTTGCCTGAAAGAAGCCGATAGACAGATTTTCCCTTTACAAGAATTTCTTCTTTTCGGCAATAATGCCCCGTGGCTACAAAATCAGCTCCTAAACTAAGTGCTAATTTCATAAAGACATCGAACTTTATTTCTCTGTTACACAATACGTCAGGATTAGGTGTACGACCGTTTTCATATTCACTAAACATATAATCGACAATACGTTGTTTGTATGGTTCGCTCATATCAATAGTCTGAAAAGGAATACCTAATTTTTCGGCAACCAAAAGAGCATCATTACTATCTTCAAGCCACGGACATTCGTTGGAAATAGTTACCGAATCGTCATGCCAATTCTTCATAAACAACCCTATAACTTCGTATCCTTGCTGTTGTAGTAAATATGCAGCAACACTACTATCCACACCACCAGAAAGCCCTACTACTACTTTTTTCATTGATTTTTATTTTGTATAAATACAAGTTCATACTAATTTTAAAAATAGACCTTTAACTAACTTAGCCAAAGTTAGATACTTTGGCTAAGTCTTGAAATTTCTAAAATATATAAAAATAATTCTTCTTTTTTTAATAAATTTCTTTTACTTCCAAATCATCATAACGTACAATATATACACCTTGATTTTCATAACCTCCTCCTTTGAAAGAATTTTTAATATACCGAAACTTATTTTCTTGATACGAAGTTTCACTAATAGATGAGGTTGCTCCAATGAAATCTCCTGAAATACTTGCTCGTAAAACAGCATCCATCGTTAAATCAAAACCACGAAAAGCATATCTGCTCGGAGAAATTTTGTATGTATCATAATATTTACGAATAAAAGCATTGGTTTCTCCCGCATATTTATTAATAGAAGGATAAGTAAATTTTAATGCTGAAAGTTGTGTATTGGAAATACTATCATGGTCATAAGCCTCTCCTTTACTAAGTGTAGCCATAATTACGTTAAAAGTAGGTGTTTTTTGACCTATTCCAGAAGTATTATACAAAATACGAATAACATCAGAGAGAAAAACCACATCATCTGACGAAACAAAAACGATGTTGGTACGTTCTTTTACAAAAGCATTTCTAATAGCATTGATATTATCAACTACTTTAGCATCAGAAAATGAAGAAGCTAACTTTTCATTAAGGTCTTTGTTCTTTCCATCAGCAAGTAAAACAATATTAGCATCGGGGTACTTTTGATTGATGAATTGAATCATTTTCTGTTGCTGGTTTTCAATAGTAGGAACCGTTTGAAAAACATTGGGTCTTAGCTCTATATTTCGATTGGTAATTGGAGCAAGTAGAGCAACATTAGAACTCTGGATAATTTCAGATAATTTATTAAACTCAGGAGCTAAGAAAGGACCTATAATTACCTGTGATTGTTTTAGGGATTCACTACTGGCAAGTGCATTGACTCCTTGTACAGTTCCCTGACTATCATATACATTTACATTGAGAGAAAAACCAAGTTTTTGCAATGAATCAATTGCCATCAATGCTCCTGAATAGAAATCAGTTGTTATACCTGTTATTTTGTCTTTTTGTAGTTTATTTTTCATATCTGAAATACTTCCCGAAGAAATATTACCTAATTTGAAAGGTAATACAAATGAAATATTTTTAACCTGAGTCGGACGCATATTTGTTCGCAAATACTCATTAGAATCGCATACAGCACTCTGAGTAAGTCCGCCCAAAGTAGCGCTATATTCCATAAAATTATCTTTGGGAATCCAGATTTGAGCTTCTAACTTTATACCATCTTTTAGTTCTGGATTGAGTGCAATCAATTCTTTTTCTGAAAGATTGAACTTGCGTTCTAAACTCATAAAACCTTCTCCTTTTTCAACCTGATAAAGCACCAAAGTTCTCTCAGAAGTTGTTGTATTTTGTAAAAGATTTGATTTCCCTGAAGGCACCCATATTTCCATTCCTTCTTTTAATACTTCGGGTAAATTGGAATTTAGTTTTTCCAACTCCTCTTGGCTAATTCCGTGATTTTGAGCAATTCGCCACTTTCCTTCCTTGGGTTTTACCACATATTTGGTAAGTCCTTCTTTTCCTTTGGTTACCCCAGTCGGTTCATTTTGTCCGTTATATACAGGAATTGTAAGCTCCTGTCCTATTTGTAATTCTTTGGAATACAACACAATATTATATCTTCGCAAATCATCTTGGCTTATCTGATATGCTTGAGCTATTCCGTACAGTGTTTCTTTTTCTTTCGCTGTATGATATTTGAATCCCGAAGGTTGTTTAGTACTATAATACACTACTTTACTATTAGGAATTACAAGCATCATTCCCTTTTTGAGTCCTGTTTCCAAAGCAGGATTTAGATTTTTTATATCATTAGGCGATACACGGAAAATTTTAGCAATAGATTCCAAAGTATCGTTTTCTTTCACTACATAACTATTGTGCTGCTGTGCCCAGATAACACTGCTAGTACTTATCAATAGTGCAAAAATTATTTTTCGTATCATGTTGATTGTTTTACCACATTTCAGGGCGTAAAAGTACAACTTTTTTTTAAAATCCAAAAATGGAATATTTTTTAATTGTATATCCGTAATCACTCATAAGCTGTAATATTGGCTAAAACCAATCTGTCAAATAAATGCTCTGCAAAGTAACGACGATTGAGCTTGTAAACAAATTCGTCTAAGTATAATTGTAAATACTTCCGTTTGATTTTGTGATAGTTACATAATAAATTCCGCTTGGCATTACTGATAACAATATGCACCCATTTCAA
>NZ_BPMA01000004.1 GCF_026005215.1 Capnocytophaga catalasegens
TTATCAGAAAAAAACAAGCACAGGAAAAGGCTCTAGAAAAACAGCAAACAACAACGCAAGTTACACAACAACCTCAAGTTGTTGAAACGCGTAAAGAATCTACAACTTCCACTACTCAGACAGTACAATCGGTCAAAAACACTTCGGGATATCACCTAATAGCAGGCGCTTTTAGTACCGAACAAAATGCTAATACACGAGTTAAACAATTGCAAGATAGTGGTTATGCCAATGCTTCAATAGTAGGAAAAAATGCACGCGGATTGTTCTTGGTGGCTTACAAAAGTTTTAATACTCAATCCGATGCTAATGCTTATAAACAAGAACTTAATAGCAAAGGCGTTGAAACTTGGGTGTATGTTAGTAAATAAAAATTAAAGTTGTAATATTAAAAGCTGTCTTTTCATAAAGAAAGACAGCTTTTTAATATTATAAAAAAGAATTATAATGTTGTTATTAACTCAAAATCGTCATTTTTTAGTAATTCTTTTTTTTGTTTTTCAAAATTTTTTACAGAAATAGCTCGGGTAGCTTTTTCATACAATTTTACTTTGAAACCCGCTTCGAGAGCATCTTTTATAGAATAATAAACACAATAGTCAGCTGCCAATCCTGTGAAGTGTAATTCGGTGATTTTTAACTCTTTAAGATAACCTGTAAGTCCAGTTGATTTTAAATGATTATTGTCATAAAATCCACTATAACTATCTATTTGAGAGTCCGTTCCTTTGCGGAAAATGGCAGTAATTTTGCTTGTTTTCAGCCCTTTATGAAAATTAGCACCTTCGCTTCCGGCAATACAGTGTGTAGGCCAGAGCGTTTGTAATTTTTCGTTAAGTTCTATTGTATCAAAAGGTTTTTTGTCAATATGATTTGAAGCAAAACTTAGATGATTCTCAGGGTGCCAATCTTGTGTTGCAATAACGTAATTATATTTGTCCATAAGCGTATTGACAATGGGAACAATTTGGTCTCCTTGCTCAACGGCAAGTGCTCCATTAGGCATAAAATCTTGTTGGATATCAATTAAAATAAGAGCTTTCATAGTTTTCGTGTCAATTATTATTTATGAAAAAAATATTTTGAAAAGAAAAAACCTTTACCAATTCTTTTTATTCTTTCAGGTTGAAAAGTATAAATTTCATTTTAGAATTGGTAAAGGTAAGTGAAGATATTATTTGATTAACTCAATAATTCCACCACAACTAATGCGTCCCCCAGCATTTCCGGTAGGTTGTGAAACAAAGTCATCTTCTGCTACGTGAATAATAACTGAATGCCCAATCAGATTACTGGCTGTGTCATCACAACCTAAACACCATTGGTCTGTTTTGAAAGTCATAGAAGCGTGCCCATTGGCATCTGCAATAAGATTTCCTATATCTCCTTTGTGATATCCTTCAGGAGATCCCCATTTTCCGTGAGGTTGGTGTGTTGGATTCCAATGCCCACCAGCAGAAGAACCATCAGCAGAAGAACAATCTGCATTTTCGTGAATGTGAATAGCGTGTATTCCTGGGGTAAGACCCTTTGCTTCGAGAACCATTGTAACTATTCCGTTTTCTTGTGTGAAAGTTACCATTCCTGAAACGTTCGAATTACTTTTTGCTTGAAGTGTAACAATAGCTTTTCTGCTATCTTTTGCAGAAGAGTTATTTGTGTTTTTACAAGCAATTAAACCAAAAATAGTTAAGAATAAGACAATTTTTTTCATTGTATGATTTTTTAATTAAAAATATTTTCCAAAGATATAATTATTTTTTTGAAAAATAAATCCTTCAAAAATAATTTAACTTTTTATTATGAAACTTAATACTAAAAAGATATGTTATTTTCTGATGATAGATAAAAAATAACTCGTATATTTGCACCCATAAAAATAATAATTTATGATAACAAATAGTATTTTTTTAGGAATTGTAGGCCCTTGGCAAATAGCAGTTATTGTAATTTTGATATTGTT
Source organism: Capnocytophaga catalasegens (assembly GCF_026005215.1). GTDB lineage: Bacteria > Bacteroidota > Bacteroidia > Flavobacteriales > Flavobacteriaceae > Capnocytophaga > Capnocytophaga catalasegens. The sequence goes on from NZ_BPMA01000004.1 coordinate 1,964, forward strand.
ATTGTTTGGAGGAAAAAAAATTCCTGAACTAATGAGAGGGCTTGGTAGTGGAATAAAAGAATTCAAAGACGCGACACGAAGCGAAGAAAAAGACGAAAAAAAATCAGATAAAGAGCTTGATAATAAGTAATTTTCGTTTTTTTAACTATCTTCAAGATGTATTTTTGGGATAGTTTTTTTATTGTTTTGTGTCTATTAGAGAAAATTATTCTTTATTAAAAAGGTGTCGTAATCGCATAGTAAAAACGCCCCAAACGGCTTCTTTTATAATGCTTCCATTCATTTTTGATTTTCCTTGTAGTCGGTCAGTGAAGATGATAGAAATTTCAGTTATTTTGAATTTTCGTATGAAGGCTTTGTACTTCATTTCAACTTGAAAAGCATAACCGACAAATCGTATTTTGTCAAAATCAATAGCTTCCAGAACTTTTCTTCGATAACATATAAAACCAGCTGTTGGGTCTTTTAGTGTCATTCCAGTTATTATCCGTACATAGAATGAAGCTCCATACGAAAGTAATATCCGATAGAAAGGCCAATTGATAACGTTAACCCCTTTGATATATCGAGAGCCGATAGCAACATCACTATCATTTTTGGAACATTCATAATAAAGACGTGGTAAATCTTTAGGATTGTGAGAAAAATCGGCATCCATTTCAAAAATATACTGATAATCCCGTTCTAACGCCCAGCGAAATCCGTGTATATAGGCTGTTCCTAATCCCATTTTACTTTTACGTATTTCTAAAAAAATACGATTAGGATATTCTTTTTGTAACAAACGAACTTGCTCTATTGTACCATCGGGAGAATTGTCATCAACCACTAGAATATCGAATATGACATCTAATGCCAATATAGCTTCGATAATGGTACGAATATTCTCTTTTTCGTCATAAGTAGGGATAATTACCAATTTTTTATCAGACATACTTTTTTATATGAAAGTTAGGGGCAAAGATAATGAAATATTTGGAGTAAAAAACATTAAAAAAGTTTTTGTATTGTATAGATAAATATAAATTGGAGATAAATTTCTATTCGTAATAAATGTATCTTTGCCAGATGTAAATTGGTTTTTATTGTGAAAAGAATTACGTTTATTGGTTTAGATTTTAATGTTTTTTGTATATGAAAAAAAAGATTTTTGAGTTGGGATTGTTTTTATCCCCATTGATGGTGTTTGCTCAGTCAAAATATGGCATAGAATTACCCGCAGGAGGGAGGGTATATGAAGGGATTGAACATCTAATACCAGTAGATGTTTATATTACAAAAGAACAAGGTGTTTTTGATGATGCAGGAAGGCAGTTTGTTTATTTTGATGATATTTCTAATTATTACTTGAATAAACAAAAAGCACCGCACGATATCCTATTACCGCGAATTTTTGCAGATAAAAACACTCGTTTTAGTTTTATTCAAAAAGTTACTAAGCAATTTGCTTCGGTTTGGGGAATGAAAGTAGATTATATGACGCAGTTATCCAAAGGAGAAAAGGGAAGTCTATGTCTCATTATAAGTACTTCGTATGTAAAAGATAGGGACGAAATTTCTACTCTTGAACAGGATATAGCTGATGAAAAGTTTAATGAAGAAATTAACAAAAAAGGTTTTTCTTCCTCTCATATGGAAGGACAAGATGTGACTGAGGATGCTGACGAAGAGCTTGACTTTTCTTTTTCTCCTCCTCCTCCGATGCCTTGGTATTTACAACTTCGTTTAGGGATGTATTCTCAAAATGTAGAAGAAGTGAAAAAAATATTAGAAGAGAATAAATATGCTGTTGTGTATTTTCTTCCAAACAAGCAAATAGAATTTCAAAATCAGATAATTAATGATAATAAATTAACTAATTTGCTGAAAGAGAATCAAGTGCTATTTTTACGTTTCAATAGAGAAATTCTATATGGAGATTATATTCATAGTATAGAACGAGTTCATAATATCGTTAATAAATTACAAGAGAATAGAAAACTTGCTGCTTATCCGATAGAAGTTTTTTCCGATTTAGAGGATTTTCTGCAAGAAAATAACATTCAACTTTAAAGATTGCATAAAAAGTATTAACCTATGCAAAAACACATTCTTTTGGTAAGCATTCTTGCTTTGAGCAGTTGCCAATTCTTTCAGTAGAAAGGACAAACCGATGAAATCTCAAAAAACCGAGATGGTGCATTTTTCTATTTCGAGCATTGGGCAATCAATATGAAAACGAAAGAACCTTATGTGTTTTGGAGCAAGGACAATGCGATGTACGCTATCATCGTGCTTATCGGGATGTATTGGGATATGGATAGCGTTTCGCTCAAGAACTATCCATAGTTAAGGCTGAAGATTAAGGCATAAATCTTGATAATTAACCTTTTTGGGCATATTTTTTATCTTTTTGGATTGATGAATCAAAAAACTTTGTATCTTTGAAACGTGTTTTTTGATAAGCAAAAAATAAAAAACAATTTTAAGCAAAACATCAGAAATAACAGATATAATTAAAGTTAAGAAAATAATAACACAATAGATATGGATTATTTAGATCAATTGGAGGCGGAAGCTATACATATATTCCGTGAAGTGGGCGGGCAGTTTGAAAAACCTGCACTTTTGTTCAGTGGAGGCAAAGATTCTATCATTTTGGTGCATCTGGCACTCAAGGCGTTTCGCCCCTGCAAGTTTCCTTTTCCGCTCGTGCATATCGACACGGGGCATAACTTCCAAGAAGCGTTGGACTTCCGCGATAATCTGGTAAGTAAGCTGGGCGAAAGGCTCATCGTGCGTAAGGTAGAGGACACCATTAAGGCCAAAGGCTTGACCGAGCCTAAGGGGAAGTTCGCCAGTCGCAATGCCTTGCAATCCTTCACCTTGCTGGACACCATCGCCGAGTTTGAGTTCGATGCCTGTATCGGAGGAGCCAGAAGAGACGAGGAAAAAGCTCGTGCCAAGGAGCGAATTTTCTCCGTTCGTGATGATTTCGGAGGTTGGGACCCGAAGTTACAACGCCCCGAGCTGTGGCATACGTACAACGGCAAGATTCACAAAGGGGAGAACATGCGTATATTCCCTATCAGTAACTGGACAGAGCTAGACGTGTGGAATTATATTCGCAGGGAGAACATCGAGCTTCCAAGTGTGTACTTTTCGCACGAAAGGGAGGTTATCGACCATAACGGGCAGCTTATTGCCGTGTCGCCTTACATTCAGGTAGATGCAAACGATGTGATTCTAAAGAAAAAGATACGCTATCGAACCGTAGGGGATATGACTTGTACCGCCGCCGTGGAGTCTGAAGCCTATCACATCGACGATATTATCAACGAGATAACCACTACCCGTACCAGCGAACGCGGAGAAACACGTATCGACGATAAAATATCCGAAGCCGCAATGGAAGACAGAAAAAAGAACGGATATTTTTAGTTTTTTACAAATTAAAAATACTTTGTCTATTTTAGTATAAGTGTGAGAATGAATAAAAAGAAAACAACAAATTCTAAACAAAATGAAACAATTTGTAATTTAAATAACCAATAATATCTTACATTATATTATTAGTTATGCTTTTGGGATACTATCCTTAGGTAGTGTTTGGATATAAATATCTACTTTCTGTTGGTGTTACAATCTTGTTACTATTTCTCATTTATGAAAGTAATACTCGACAAATACTGAAAAAGGAATTTTACAACAAAAACTAGAAACGATAAAAAAAACCTAATAATTATTCCTTATTTATGTATCTCCGTAATCACTAATAAAAAAATCTATTTGCCAAAAAATAGAATTCAAAAATAAAAAATACCATTGAAAATAAGATAATTATATTTTATGTTTTTGGTAAATTACCACAATGAAAATTATTTATTACACTAACCGGATATACAATTAATTTTTTTATCTTAGTGAAGCAAAAAAAAACGGTTTATGTTATTTTTTTCTTAAATCTTTTTTTTTTAAAATAAAAATTTATAGATTTGCCCTCGAATATATTCACATAATTTAATTTATTAACATTTTATATTTTTTTAATTATGAATTTAAAGTTAAATGTATTTACTATTAGTATTTTAGCAATGGTTACAAGTTGTCAAAAGAGTGAAATGACACCTGACAAAATGCCTAAATTACAAATGAAAGAAAAAGTTGTTCAAGTAAAAAAGGATGACAAATTAGGAAAAATTTTAACTGATGCTTCTGGACGTACTCTGTATGTTTTCACTCTAGATGCTGATGGAAAAAATCATTGTAGCGGAGATTGCGAGAAAATTTGGCCTATTTTTTTCGCCGACAATATAACATCTAAAACCATTGGAATGGGATTAGATGTAAAAGATTTTGGAAGTATTCAATTGACTTCTGGTAAAAAACAAACTACTTATAAAGGGCATCCTCTATATTATTTTGCTCCTGATGGTATGAAAATTGAAAAACCAGGCGAGACTAAAGGAGAAGGAGCTAGAGATGTTTGGTTTGTCGCAAAACCTGATTACACTATATTACTATCCAATACTCAATTGATTGGAGCCGATGGGAAAGGATATATCATTGATAAAGATAGAAAGTATAAAGAGGACAAAGGTATCACTCAATATTTTACAGATGCCTATGGTCTAACATTATATACTTTTGTGCAAGATAAAAAAAATATGAATAGTTTCACAAAATCTGATTTTAGTAATAATGCTATTTGGCCTATTTATGAACAAAAAGATATTATTGTTCCTTCAACTTTGGATAAGAGTTTATTTGGTACTATTGATGTTTATGGTAAAAAACAACTTACTTATAAAGGCTGGCCATTATATTACTTTGGACAAGATGGTAAAAAACAAGGAGCTACTAAGGGTATTTCTGTTCCCCAAGTAGGAGTTTGGCCTGTTGTAATAAAAGATATAAATCAAGCTCCTGAAAAATAGTTTTGCCTATTACAAAAATATTAAAAACGCCTAATTATAGGCGTTTTTTTGTTAATTTAATTACTCAATTTTTTTAATTCTTGTACTACTACTTTAGCATCAGCACGTTGTTTATAGTCAGGATTTACATATGCGTAACGTATAATTCCATTTTTATCAATTATGTAAGTAGCAGGAATAGGTAATTCAGACGAATTGGTACCATTATGCAAAGATAATTGCAAATCTTCTTCATATCTTTTGGTAGTTTTACTATCAAGAGTAAAAACCACTCCATAACTACGTGCTACATTGTTATTAACATCAGTAAGTACCTCAAATTGTAGTTTATTTTTTTCTTTTGTAGTAAGACTATAATCAGGAAATTCAGGTGTTAAAGCCACCAAAGTAGCTCCTTGTTTCTTTATTTGTGGTAATTCATCTTGTAATTTTTGTAAAGCAACATTACAATATGGACACCACCCACCTCGATACCAAGTAAGCACTACAGCACCTTTTTCTAATAAATTGTATAAACGTATAGACTCACCTTTGGCATTTTTTAAAGTAAAATCCTTTGCTTTTTCGCCTTGTTTTAGTGCTTTTGATGCATCTTGTGCTTGTAAGTTAGTAGCTACGAATAATGTTAAAGCTACTCCAATAGTTGTTAAAATGTTTTTCATTATTATTTTCTTTAAGAAGATTATTGTTCAAAATTATATCATAGATTATATAAAATTATAGCATTGTTAAGCAAAGATATATTTAGTGAAATTATTAAAATATATATTACTTATTTTCAAATAATTGAGCATCTAAAATTTCAAAAAAGTATATCAAATATATACTAAATTAACAATACCAAAATTATTATTCTAATACTATTATACAGAAAATATTTAATATTTCCCCAAACTATTTATTTTTTTATGCAAATCTTTTGTATTTGTATAGATTTATTTATATTTATGCTATTCTTTTTTATAGTAAAAATATCATATAAATATTATATTTTATTATAATGAGATTTATTGCAAAAGTCTATACAGGTCCTTCATAAGGGCAAATTACAATCCGTCCTGACTTAAATAGTTACTTTTGTTTCTTTGCCGGCTTCGACTACCACGTCTTTTCCGTTTATGTTTACTTTTAGCGATGTGTCGCGCAATGAAAGCACTATTTCGGTTTGAGAAACCAACACTTTGAGTATCTGCCCACGGAAATTGATTTTAAACGAGAAGGTACGCCACTGTTTGGGTAGGCGAGGGGTGAAGTGTAACGTGTCATCTTTCACTCGTAATCCGCCAAATCCTTCAACAATACTCATCCACGTTCCTGCCATTGAGGTAATGTGTAATCCTTCGTGAACTTCTTTGTTATAATCGTCCAAATCGAGGCGAGAAGTACGCAAATAGAACGTATAAGCCTGTTCCATTCGTCCTAATGAAGCCGCCAGAATGCTGTGTACGCAAGGCGATAATGACGATTCGTGAACCGTATAAGGCTCATAGAAGTCAAAGTGTTTCTCCAATTCTTCCGCAGTGAAATGATCTTCAAAGAAATAGAATCCTTGCAGTGTATCGGCTTGTTTGATGTATGGCGAACGCAAAATTCTGTCCCAAGACCAATGCTGATTGATAGGACGTTCTTTTTTGTCCAATTCCGCTACGGCTTTCAACTCTTTATCTAAAAATCCGTCTTGTTGCAGATAAATCCCTAAGGCTTCCGAATAGGGATAATACATATTTTCGGCAACTGCCAACCATTGTTCTATTTCGTTTTCGGAAAGATTTGTTTTCTTCCAAACTCGCTCAAAATCATTGCCGTGGGTAGCTTTCACTTTGTCCAAACATTCTTTGGCATATTTGATACACCATTGGGCAATGTAATTGGTATAGAAGTTATTATTGACGTTATTTTCATATTCGTTAGGCCCTGTTACGCCGAGAATGACGTATTTGTTTTTCTCTTTGGAGAACGTAGCTCGTTGCTGCCAGAAACGTGCAATTCCGATAAGCACCTCCAAGCCCATTTCAGGGATATATGAGAAATCGCCCGTGTAACGCTCGTAATTGAAGATGGCAAAGGCAATCGCTCCATTACGATGGATTTCCTCAAACGTTATTTCCCATTCGTTATGGCATTCCTCCCCGTTCATTGTTACCATCGGGTAGAGGGCTGCACCGTTTTTGAAGCCTAATTTTTCGGCATTTTCGATGGCTTTGCCCAGCTGATTGTATCTGTATTTTAACAGATTACGAGCTACTTCGGCATTTTTGGTTGCCATATAGAACGGAAGGCAATATGCTTCGGTATCCCAGTACGTACTTCCTCCATATTTTTCGCCCGTAAAGCCCTTAGGCCCAATATTCAGACGCGGGTCTTTGCCCGAATAGGTCTGATTGAGTTGGAAGATGTTAAATCGAATCGCTTGTTGTGCTTTTACGTCCCCTTCGATGGTGATGTCTGCCATTTCCCAAACCGATGCCCAATCTTCCTGCTGTTTTTTAAGCAATTGGTCAAACCCTAAATCAACAACTTTGGCAAGTACTTGTTCCGTTTCGGCAATTAGTTTTTCTTTCGGGTGATTGAACGAAGTTACGTATCCCGCATATTTTTCAAAACGTGCCGTTTGGTTTTTTCCTACGGAAGATTCATATACGAAACCGATGTAGTTGTCTTTTTGGTTTACCTTTTGGATGCCGGAAATCGTACCATTTACGTCCAATCGGTTTTCCATAAAGGTACACACACGGAAGGCTGTTTTTTTGGTTTCCGCTACGATAAAACCTTGTTTTTGATTGTGTTTCACTTCGAGCGTATTCCAAAATTTCTCTTCCCAGTTCGTGTCGTGGTTTTCGATAGAGCTATCCAGATACGACTCAAACGTAATAGTAGCTTTTTCACTAAGAGGAGTAACCTCATAACGAATTACGCCCACTTCATCGTATTGCAATGACAAAAATCGAGTGGCTTTCACTTGCACTTCAACGCCATTTGGCAAAGTTGCTACGAACGAACGTGTATAAACGCCCTCTTTCATATTCAGCACACGTTTGAAATCTCGCACCGCACGGCACGTATTCAAGTCCAGAGCCTCTCCGTTGATGGTTACGTTGATACCAATCCAGCTCGGGGCGTTCAAAACTTTGGCAAAATACTCCGGATAGCCGTTCTTCCACCAGCCTACTTTGGTTTTGTCGGGATAATACACTCCCCCGATGTAACTTCCTTGGAACGTTTTTCCGCTGTACTGCTCCTCAAAGGTCGTTCGCTGTCCCATAGCTCCGTTACCCAAGCTGAATAAACTTTCTGACTGCATTACGCGGTCTTTCTCAAATCCCTCCTCGATGATGCACCAATTATCTGGTACGATATAATCTTGATTCATATTTTTTTTAATTTTTATGTATTGAAATTTATATAATCTTAATTTTATATTTGTGATATGTTCAAATTTATATTTATAAAAGTTTATTTTTCCCATTCAAAAGGGAATAAATCAGATTTTGTATGAGCTTTACCCATTATTTTGGTTATTTTTTTTACGATTTTTGAATGCTTTTCAGCAATATTAGTTGTTTCAGAAGGATCTTTGTTCAAATCGTACAGTTCGATTGGAGCATTTTTATCTTTACTAGCATTTAATCGCACGCCTTTCCAGTGTTTGTATCGTACGGCTTGTTTTCCACCCATCTCGTGAAATTCCCAATAAAGGTATTTGTGTTTTTTTTGTTTTTTACCTAATAATGTTCGAAGAAAAGAGACCTGATGTTTGGTAGGTTTGTGTTTAACATGAGTAATTTCGGCAAAAGTTGGGAATAAATCCCAAAAAGCTCCAACATGATGACTAATACTTCCTGCTTTTATTTTTCCTTTCCAATATACAATAAAAGGAGTTCGGATACCTCCTTCATATACGTCTCTTTTAAAACCTCTTAATCCTGCCGATGAATTAAAAAATTCGGGATCAGCTCCTCCTTCAAGATGAGCTCCATTATCACTTGCAAATATGATAATGGTATTATCTTCAAAACCTTTTGCTTTTAAAGTGGCACGGATATCACCTAAATAAACATCTAATCGAGTAACCATTGCAGCGTAAGTAGCATGAGTGTAAGGTTGCGACATATATCCGCTAAAATTTGGAAAACCTGCTGTGATTTGATCATAATCACGACCCTTGTAAGGTTTATCAGAAAGATATCTATACGATTCAAAAATACTATCTTTTGGAACAGCTAATTCGGCATGAGGTAATGTATAAGTTAGATAAGCAAAGAAAGGTACATTATTGGTTTGATTATTGATATAAGTCAGCGCTTGTTGATGTATTAAATCATTGGCATATATGTTTTGATGTTTGTAGTATCCATTTTCTAAAATCTCTACTTTTTGGTTATTTTGCCACAGAAAGGCTGGATATTGCCGATGTGCCCTAAATTGTGAATTGTATCCAAAAAAAGTATCAAACCCATGTAGTAAAGGATTTCCTTCAGAATCAACTGTACCAAGCCCCCATTTTCCAAAAATTCCAGTATTATATCCTGCTGATTTGAAAATTTTTCCAATGGAAGGTGACGAGGCAAGTATAGGAGCTTGTCCGTCAATAGGTTCAGACACTTCTTTATTTCCTCGAATATGAGTCTCTCCTGTTATTTGACCTGTAATAATACAAGCACGCGAAGGAGCGCACACAGGAGCGCCTGTATAAAACTGAGTAAACTTCAATCCCTCGTTAGCAAGTTTGCTCAAATTAGGTGTTTTAATGATTTGTTGCCCATAAGGCTCTATATCACCAGCTCCCAAATCATCTACCAAAATGAAAATAATATTCGGTGTTTGTTGTTTTTGAGCTAAAACATTTCCTGTTAGTAGGACTAAAAATAAACTTATAAAAAATCTCATAAAAATCTTTGATTTATAAAATATATTTGTTATAAAAGTTGATACAAGGTAAATAAAAATATTTTTTGAATATATTATCAGAATAATATATATTAAAATTCTAAAATAACTAATATTATTGCCTCGAAGAGAGCAAACATAATATCCGTTTGATGTGATATTTTATTTTTATGTATAATGATGTAATTTCGTTTGTTGGATAAATCACAATGTTCCTTTTTGGATAACTTGCTCAAAATCAGCAAACACTTCATCGGCTTGGTGTAACACATCTGCACTTCCAATGCCTATGGCTTTCATTCCCGCAGTTTTAGCTGCTTGAACTCCTGCTTCCGAATCTTCAAAAACAACGCATTCCTCATTTTTGACTCCTATTTTCTGTGCCGCAATGATGAACACCTCTGGGTCAGGTTTGGCTTTGGTAACGTCATTTCCGTCAACAATGGCATCAAAAAGCGAAATAATGCCTGTTTTTTCCAAAATCAATCGTGCATTTTTACTCGCCGAACCCAATGCGATTTTCTTGCCTTCGCTTCTGAGCTTTTGCAAAAAGGTTTTTACCCCTGGCAATATATCGTTTTCGTTCATCTGAGCTACGTAACTCAAATAATCTTCGTTTTTGCGAGTTGCCAGTTCGTTAAACTTTTCGTCAGAAACGGAAACCCCCGCCCAATGGAGTATTTTTTGGAGCGAATCAACACGACTTACGCCTTTGAGCTGTTCGTTAAGTTCGTGCGTTAGGCTGAAACCAAATTCTTCTCCTATTTTTTTCCACGCCACAAAGTGGAATTTTGCTGTATCGACGATAACGCCGTCCAAATCAAATATATATCCTTTCATTTTTAATTTATTTTTTTCCTCTCCCAAAGGTTTTTTTTCAGAAGGGAATGATTTATACTTTTGTTACTTCTATTTCTGGATTAATTTCCAATAAATTGGCTATGAATTTTGTTTTTTCTTTGGGTGAAATCAATATACTATCGTATTTGTTATAGAAAATCTCAATTTTATCAATAGAAAGTGCTGGTGAACTCAATAAAGTTCGGTTTTTTTCTATTTTCCGGATGGTTTTAATGTCGATTTTTTTTGTCCAAAACGACATTTTTATGGTCAAAAAACGGCTGTCAATCACATACCGAAGCCTTAGCATTAAAATAAATAAACCAATGATAAGCAAGGCTGTAATACCATAGCATATCCAAACTTCTACAGGTGCATTTAATAAAAATGCAGGAAAAATAGTTATAAACAAAGTTATGGGCATCAACATCCAAAACCAACTATCAATTTTTGATTTATAGATTTTCATATTTTAAATCAATTAAATCATTTTTTTGTTGCATAGAAAAAACTTTGCGATGTTTTATATCAACAAGATACATCTTGCTTTTACATTTATCTTACGGATTATTTCTTTTCATTCTCTTTAATCATAAAGATACTGAACGCTCCTATTATCAAGAGGATACCTGCCAAAAGAAGCATTACTATCGGGCGACCGCCAAGCGAAGTGAGTAACACACCACCGAGCGTAGCGGCAATAATCTGAGGAACACAAATAGTTCCGTTGAAAAGCCCCAAATACGCTCCCATATTGCTTCCTTTGAGGGCGTTGGTCAGAATCGTAAAAGGCAATGCCAAAATAGCCGCCCACGCACAACCGATAAGCAAGAAAGGTATGAAAAGTAAATACTTGTCGTGAACAAAAAAAGTAGCGATAAAACCAATTCCTCCCAAAATTAGGCTGACAAAATACGCTGATTTGTTTGTTTTGAAGAAAGGCAACACGATAGCCCAAATGATAGACCCAACAGATTGTACTGCGAAAAGCACTCCTACCCAGTTTCCAGCATTTTGATATTCAGCTGATTTCGCATCGGTAGTGTTCCATACCGTTTCAGCGATGCCCGAGGTGGTGTATGTCCACATATAGACGAACGCCGCCCAGCAGAAGAACTGCACCAAGCCCACTGTCCAAAACACTTTGGGAGCTTTTTTGAGCAAACCGAAAAAGCTTACATAAATACTAACTGCCAATTTCACTAAGCCATCTAAAAAAAGTATATCGGGAACATTTTTGAGCAGTTTAGTATAATCTATTGAAGGTTTTTCCGTGTTTTCCTGTATTCCGTGGAATTTCGCGTATTCCTCAGGAGGCATTTCCTTTACATTGAAAATAGTGTAAAGTACACACAGAATGAGAATCGCCGCCCCTACATAGAACGAATAAATTACCGAATCGGGCACTACGCCATCGGGAGCCGTATTCTGAATGCCTATCCACGTAAAGAAAATAGGAAATAAAAAACCGATGAAATTTCCCGCATTGGAAACAAAACTTTGTACGGAATAAGCCAATTTTTTCTGTTTTTCATTGACCATATCCCCCACCATCATTTTGAAGGGTTGCATTGCCATATTCACGGCTGTATCGAGGATTATCAAAGCTATCAGCCCGAAAATCATTGCGTTGGCAACACTCAGATTAAAACTTCCCGCATTGGGCAGAAGTGCCATCACGATTACCGAAACGATTGCTCCGATGAACAAATAAGGAATCCTACGCCCAAAGCGTGTCCAAGTGCGATCGCTGGCAACCCCAACGATAGGTTGCACGATGAGTCCTAACAGCGGAGGAAGAATCCAGAAGTAACTCAAATTATGCGGGTCAGCACCCAAAGTAGCGAAAATACGGCTGTTATTCGTGTTCTGCAACGCATACGCAATTTGAACTCCCAGAAAACCAAAATTAATATTCCATATTTCCCAAAAACTTAAATTTCTTTTTTCCATTGTTTTTCTACAATTAGTTAAAATTCTAAATAGTATTCTGTAAAAAACACAAAAATTCGTTTAGTATTTTTTAGTAATAAAAAATTGAATTCGAATAAAATACAAGTTTTAGGTAAGTCAAAATATTTGAGTAAAATATACCAAAAATTATCACAGCAATACCTTAATAAAGTATTACTTTATATAAAACTATATAGCGAATAAATCAAAAACTTGTATTGATGAGAAGAATAAAGTTTTCAGGTTGCTAAGTTAAGACTATTTTTTCATAAAAAAAAATATAAATGACTTTTTTTGAAATTTTATTTTCTGTGTTAAAATATCAAAGATAAATACGAATAAGTCGAGATCAAATTTTGTTAGCTAATTGCCCACAAGCAGCATCAATATCTTTACCTCGTGAATGCCGAATAGTTACAGTAATTCCAGCATTTTTTAACATTGTTTGATACATTGTAAGTGCTGAATAATCAGCCTGTTGAAAGAGTCCTTCATCAATAGGATTATACTCAATTAGATTGACTTTGGAAGGAGCAAATTTACAGAATTGAATAAGTGCTTCAACATCTTTTTTTTGGTCATTGACCCCTTTCCAAACAACGTATTCATAAGTGATACGACTTTTAGTTTTATTATACCAATATTGGAGCGACTGACGAAGTTCTTCAAGAGGAAAATGCTCGTTGAAAGGCATTATTTTTGTTCTCACTTCGGCAATAGCCGAGTGAAGAGAAACGGCCAATTTGAATTTTACTTGGTCATCAGCCATTTTGCGAATCATTTTAGGAATCCCCGAAGTAGATACAGTAATACGTTTTGGAGTTATAGCTAAACTATCAGAGTTGATAATTTTCTCAATAGCTTTGAGAAGATTATTATAATTCATAAGAGGTTCGCCCATTCCCATAAAAACAACATTGCGCAAAGGTTTACCAAAAAATAAACGACTTTGAGCATCAATAGTAAGAACTTGGTCAAAAATTTCGTCAGGATTGAGATTTCTCATGCGTTTTAAACGAGCTGTTGCACAGAATTTACAATCTAAACTGCAACCTACTTGACTTGACACACAGGCTGTTACACGTGTTTCTGTAGGTATTAGCACCGATTCTACAAAGAATCCGTCATGGAGTTTTACGGCATTTTTGATAGTTCCATCTGTACTTTTTTGCATTGTATCAACCTTTATATGATTGATAACAAAGTGTTTGTTCAGCCTTTCGCGCATTTCTTTGGAAATATTGGTCATTTGGTCAAACGAATGTACACCTTTATTCCATAGCCATTCATATACTTGATTGCCACGGAAGGCTTTATCTCCATTTTGTTCAAAAAATAAACGTAAATCCTCTTTGCTTAACGCTCTAATATCTTTTTTTTCCATTGGGGCAAAAGTACAACAAATGCAAATCTATTCAGACTTTTCGATATCATAATTATGATACTTTACCCTTTCTCGTGGCGTTTGCGTTCATTTTCATCTAAATAAATTTTGCGAAGGCGCATAGTTTTAGGTGTAACTTCTACGTATTCATCTTTTTGGATATATTCGAGGGCTTCTTCCAATGAAAATCGAATAGGTGGAGCCAATTTGACTTTATCATCAGCACCAGCAGCTCGTACATTGGTCAATTTTTTAGTTTTAGTTACATTTACAACCATATCATCGCTACGAGTATTTTCACCAATCACTTGCCCAGTATAGACTTCTTCATTTGGGAAAATAAAAAAACGTCCTCTATCTTGCAGTTTATCAAGTGAATATGGAATTGCTGTTCCTTTTTCCATTGAAATCAAAGAGCCGTTTATCCGTCCAGGAATTTCCCCTTTGAAAGGTTGATATTCCAAAAAACGATGATTCATAACCGCTTCACCAGCTGTGGCTGTAAGTATCTGATTACGAAGTCCAATAATTCCTCGTGAAGGAATAAGAAATTTAATAATCATTCGTTCTCCTTTGGGTTCCATACTTAGCATTTCTCCTTTGCGAATAGTTACAAACTCTACCGCTTTGCCCGAAACATTTTCAGGTAGGTCAATGGTTAGTTCTTCAATCGGTTCACATTTTATACCATCAATTTCTTTTATAATAACTTGAGGCTGGCCTATTTGCAATTCGTAACCTTCTCTTCGCATCGTTTCAATTAAAACGGATAAGTGCAACACGCCTCGTCCATAGACCATAAATTTGTCAGAGCTATCGGTTGGTTCTACTCGAAGTGCCAAATTTTTTTCTAATTCTCGTTCTAAGCGTTCTTTAAGATGGCGTGAAGTTACAAATTTGCCATCTTTCCCAAAGAAAGGTGAATCATTGATAGTGAAAAGCATACTCATTGTGGGTTCATCAATGGCAATAGTGGGCATAGCTTCTGGATTTTCAAAATCGGCAATGGTATCTCCGATGTCAAATTTTTCCAAACCTGCAATAGCACAGATATCACCAGCTTGTACTTCGTCTATTTTTTTTCTAGATAAACCTTCAAATGTGTGAAGTTCTTTTATTTTTGACTTGCTAATGGAACCATCTCGTTTTACAAGAGAAATATTCATGCCACTTTTGAGTACACCTCTGTGAAGTCGTCCAATGGCAATTCGACCTGTAAAAGTAGAATAATCAAGTGAAGTGATAAGCATTTGGGTTGTCCCTTCTTCTATTTTAGGTGAAGGAATATGTTCAATGACCATATCTAAAAGTGGAGCAATACTTTCAGTGGGTTGTTTCCAATCGTAAGACATCCAGTTGTTTTTGGCAGAACCATATACGGTGGGGAAATCTAATTGCCACTCTTCAGCTCCGAGTTCGAACATCAAATCGAAAACGGCTTCGTGAACTTCGTCGGGAGTGCAATTTTCTTTATCTACTTTATTGACAACAACAATCGGTTTGAGCTTCATTTCGATTGCTTTTTGAAGGACGAATCGTGTTTGTGGCATTGGTCCTTCGAAGGCATCAACTAAGAGGAGAACCCCATCTGCCATATTGAGTACGCGTTCAACTTCGCCACCAAAATCGGCGTGTCCAGGAGTGTCAATAATATTGATTTTCACTCCTTTGTATGTTACAGAAACATTTTTGGAAAGGATGGTAATACCTCGTTCGCGTTCAATGTCATTATTATCTAAAATAAGTTCGCCTGTTTCTTGATTTTCACGAAAAAGCGCACAATGATGCAATATTTTATCTACCAAAGTTGTTTTTCCGTGGTCAACGTGGGCAATAATAGCTATGTTTTTTATAGAATTCATCGAAATGATTTTTAAGGGGGCAAAAATACAATTTTTTATGAATAATAAGGAGTGTAAATGATTTTTTTTGAAAAAGAATTCATCTGTAATTGTTTCTGTAGATGAAATACACTATCTGATACATTCTGAAAATAGAAAAAGTATATAAATAATATTTCATATTTATATACTTTTTTATAATAATAATAATATAAATAAAATATACTAAATAGTTAGTTATTAAAGTTATATCGTTCGGTAATTATTTTATCTTTATTTGATGAATTTTGATACATAAATAATACTTTTAGTTCTGGTTTTGAATTTAATAATTCTTTGGATTTTTCTAATCCAAGAGCCATAAAAGTAGTTGCATATCCGTCAGATTGTATAGCAGTTGGTGCAATAACTGTTACACTTAATAAATTACTTTGTTCAGGATAACCTGTTTTAGGATTAAGTGTATGAACATATTTTTTACCTGAAATAGAATCTGTCCATACTTTACGATAATTTCCTGAGGTTGCTAATGCAACATTTTCAAGTTCAATAGTTTCAATTATTTCACGTTTATTATTAGTTTCTTGTAATGGATTATCAATTCCTATTGTCCATTTTTTATTTTTTATTGTATTTCTTCCTGAGATAACCATTTCACCTCCTACTTCAACTATAAAATTGATAATTCCCTTTTGTTTAAAGTAATTAGCAATAACATCACAGGTATATCCTTGTGCAATAGCATTAAAGTTAAGATGAAGATAAGGTGTTTTTTTATGTACAAAGTTATTATTATCTATATATACCTTATCCATACCTATATATAATAGAAGTGAGTCTATAACTTGTTGTGTTGGAACTTGATGTTTTTCTTTTCTACCAAAACCCCAAGCATCTATAAGTATACCAATAGATGGGTCAAAGTAACCATTACTTTCTTTATATATATTTTGAGAAGTTTCTAATACTTTTCTGAAATGATTATCAGCAATAATAGAATCATTAGCATTTATTTTACTAATAATAGAGTCATCACGATATGTTGACATTGATAAATCAATAACTTCAAGTATAGAATCAACTTCTCTTTTTACGATAGTTTCTTTTGTATCTATATAAGTTATAGCATAAGTACTTCCTTGTGCTTCTCCATGTATAATATATATAGTTTCTTTATTACTTTGACAAGATATAATAATAAAAAAAGATACTATTAAATAAAAATAATATTTCATAGTTATTTTATTTCTAAAAGACCATTAAAAGTAACTTGATAAGGTTCATTTTTTATCAAAGGAAGTAAAATATCTTTTATATTGGTAAGACCAACACCCGCCCAGTAGGTTTTTGCATTATTTTTATCAGCATGTGAGCGAACTGTTTGCATAAAAATAGGATCATATATATCAGGATTATCTCCCTGAAGGATAGCTCTTACTATAATGAAATGTTTTTGCTTATTTTTATCAATGCAAACGAACTGGGGGTTTTTCTTAGGATTACTATTCACTAATAAAAACTCCCATTTTAGTTCGTTTTGTAATGCTTTACCCACAATATTCATAGCTAAGTTATGAAGTTCTTGGAAAGTAAGTTCCATAACAATACTATTATCGTATAAATTTAGGTTAATATATAGAAAAGTTAAATGTTTGTCGATATACAAAAATAAAAATAACTTATTTTATATTGATATATCTATAAAATTATCGTTTATCAGTAATACCAAACTCTCTCCATAATGTAAAAGGAATATCTACTTTAATTCTCTTTTTTACATTAGCATATAATTTTAGCATTTCTTTACTTTTAATTGTATATGCATCTGTTTTTGTTTTTAGTTCAGCTTTCAATTTTTCTTGTTCATTATTAAGCTGTATTGCTTCTGTTCGTATTGCTTCCAATTTGGTAATAAAATCTTCGTCAATACCTAGACCGCTTAGCTTGTCTTTATGAGATTTAAGACCACTAACTACAAGTTCAACTAAGTGAACATTTTCTGCAAAGGATTGTTTTGCCATGATATATTTATTTAATAGTTAATACTTTATTTGACTTAAATATGGTGCAAAGGTACATTATTTTTTCAAATAAAAAAATAAAATAAATATTTTTTTTTAATATTTTTTATTTTCATAAAATTAAAATAAATAAAATACTAATAATTAGTAGCTTTTAGTCTATCTAAATTTTATATAATTGATATATTTATATGAATAAATACTTATTATTTTTAAAATTAAAATAGTTTTTGAAAAATATAATCTATATATTTTAATTTTTTATATCATTTTTTAAAAATTCAATCTATTAAAAATAATTTTTTATTATTAAAAATAGATTTATATGATTGAAAATATAATTTTAGATATAAAAAAATAGGAATTACATATTAGTAATTCCTATTTGAATTTATAAAATAATTATCTCTATCTGAAAATAAATATAAATGACATAATTTACTTTTTATTTACTATGGGAAGAAGAATAAATGACAACAAACCAAAAATTAGTATCATCAAAAACTGAGCAATCCACATAACCCAGCCTAATGTTGTTCCTATTGTAAAAGATATTCCAAATATAAATAAAACTTCTGCTATAAATAAAGGATATGCTCCAAACCCTCCGTTAGTGAATGCAACAGCAAAACTTCCTACTACAAAGGAAGTAATTACATCTGATATCTGAATAGAAGAAGTTTCAGCAAGAGAAAAGAAAACAACATAAAACATAAGAAAGTACATAAGCCAAATAAAAATAGTATGACCAATAAAAGACCATTTGTTTTTCAATTTCAAAATAGAAAGTACACCTTCTTTTAGTCCAGAAAATAATTTATTTATCCGATATGCAAAAGGATGTTTTGACTTAATAATCCACCAAATAAAACCTAAAAATAAACTTCCTCCAACTGAAAATATCCATATCAGACGTTCCAAAGGTATTTTTTCTAATAGAAAACTTTGTATTAAATCAAATTGAACAATAAGTGCAGTTGTAATAAAAAGTGAAAGAATTAGTAAATCAATTATTCGTTCTGAAATAATCGTTCCGAATGATTTGTCAAAAGGTACATCATCATAACGCGTAATTAGTAAAGCACGAGAAACTTCTCCCGAACGTGGAATAGTAAGATTTAATAAATATCCAATAAATACTGCCATTATCATATTTAATTTTTTAGGTGAATATCCTATCGGAGCAAGTGTATATTGCCATCTTAAACCTCTTGATACATGACTTGCAAATCCTAAAAAAACAGATAACCACATATATTTGTAATCTACATTTTGAAAATAAGTTTTCATTTGTGATAATTGCTCAGGGGTAAACTGATTGTAAGCATACCAACATAGAAAAACTCCCAACGCAAGTGGGAGTATTATTTTTGTGTATTTCAGTAATTTTTTCACAGCTTATGGTAATAAATTTGTTTGTTCATCAGGGAAAATAACAGATGGTTTGAAGTTTTTTGCTTCTTCAAAATCCATTAACGCATATGATATAATAATGATAATATCTCCTTTATGTACTTTTCGAGCTGCTGCACCATTTAGTGTTATTTCTCCTGAGTTTCTTTGACCTCGGATAATGTATGTTTCAAATCGTTCGCCATTATTTATATTTACGACAGAAACTTTTTCGCCTTCAATCATATTTGAGGCTTCTAAAAGTGCTTCATCAATAGTTATACTTCCTATATAATCAAGTTCTGCACCTGTTACCTTAACTCGATGAATTTTTGATTTTAATACTTCTATTTGCATTGTATGTAAAAATTTAATTAAATGATATGATTATAAAAATGAATATCGCAGGTTAAAACTAATTTTATGTCAAAAAGTAATTGACGTATCTGTGTTTGTTTTTGTTTTAGTTCAAAAAATATAAAACAGCTAATCAATTATTAAATACAAAAGAATAGTCTCTTGCAAAGTAGTACAAGAGACTATTTTTAGTGCTTCAATTATAACATATTATATAGTATATTTTTTTAGAAGAAGATACGTTCTTTTTCTCCTTTCTTATTTACAATAACCAGTACATTACGATTGTTATTATTTAGTTTATTTAGTATTGTTTTGAGGTGTTCTATATCTTTTACGTCTTCTCCATTTATATTTATCAGTACCTTTCCAGTCATTTCAAAGCCATTTTGTTTGTAAAAATCAGACGCAGCAGATATTTTTACTCCATTTTGAACTTTATATAGCTTTTTGTCTTGCTCATTGAGGTCTTTTACTTCTAATCCAAGATTACTAATACGCAAAGTGGTGTTCTTTTGAAGGGTAACAACTACATTTTTTTGTTTTCCATCACGAAGAATATTTATATTGACTTTATCATTAGGACGTTTGGCATTGATATGCCCACTTAGGTCAGAGAAAGTTCGTATTTTGATATTATCCATATCAATAATGATGTCTCCTTTTTTAAGTCCAGCTTTTTCAGCTCCTGAACCATCTTCAATACTTTCTATATAAAATCCTTCGGTTTGTTTTATATTAAGTTTTTCAGCATTTTCAGAATTAAGAGCCGTTCCACGAACTCCCAAAACACCTTTTTGAACATTACCAAACTCTATTAAGTCTTCAACAACTTTCTTTGCAATATTACTCGGAACAGCAAAAGAATATCCGACAAATGTTCCTGTTTGAGAAGAAGCTATCGCAGTATTGATACCAATTAAATCACCATTAAGATTAACAAGCGCACCGCCACTATTTCCTGAATTAACAGCTGCATCTGTTTGTATAAATGAATCTACTCGTCCGTTAAGTTCTCCACCCAAATTTCGAGCTTTAGCACTGATAATTCCAGCTGTAACAGTCGATGTTAAATTAAAAGGATTTCCCACAGCAAGTACCCATTCTCCTACTTTTGTATTGTCAGAGTCCGCAAAAGTAAGATAAGGAAGTTTTTCATCTGATTTTATTTTCAACAAAGCAATATCTGTCGAAGGGTCAGTTCCAACAAGTTCTGCTTTATACGTTTTATTATTATTCAAAGTAACTTGAATAGAAGAGGCTTTATCTATAACATGATTATTAGTTACGATATATCCATCAGGAGATATAATAACTCCTGAACCAGTTCCTGCAAGCCTTTCTTTACCTTGTTCTTGTTGTGGTGTACCATAAAAAAGGTCAAAAATAGATGTAATATTCGGTGCAATAGTCATATTCTTGACGTGTACAACACTATTTACCGTTTTATCAGATGCATTGATAAAACTATTTTCATCAAAATTAAAATTGGCAACTCGCTGAAAGTTCGTATTTACAACATGAGGAACTCCCAAAGATGAATTGTCCGTATTGGTTTCAGAACTTTTTTTATTGATAAATAACTGAAAAGTTCCCAGAGCGATAAAAGCTCCTGCAAAAGCTGAAATTAACGTTGTAAAATGTTTTTTCATAATAAATTTATTAAATTATTCAATTAAGTATATTCTTTTAACGATTAAACTAAAAAAATTACACATTGATACTATCAAAAATAATGCCAAAACTATTAAGTGTCTCAAAAGAATTTTTATTTTACAATATTTTTATACAAATAGATTTATAAAAACTAAAGCTGTTTTTTTTTAATTAAAAAAATTTTATACTTTTGCTTTCAAATTAAAAATAATAATATGAAAGATATACATTTTTGCAAATATCAAGCCACAGGTAATGATTTTATACTGATTGATAATCGTTCTGATTTTTTTCCAAAACAAGATAACAAATTCATTTCACATTTGTGTAATAGGCATTTCGGTATAGGTTCAGACGGACTTATTTTGATTGAAAATGACCCTGAGAACGATTTCAGAATGGTATTTTTCAATCCTGATGCTAGCCAAAGTATGTGCGGCAATGGAGGTCGTTGTGCAGTAGCTTTTGCACATAAGTTAGGAATTGTTGATGTATCAACTCAATTTGTTGCTATTGATGGGCTTCATCAGGCAAATATTTCTGACAATGGAATTATTCGTTTGAAAATGAATGATGTTGAAAAAGTAGAAAAAACACGTAAATATGTACGACTCAATACAGGTTCGCCACATCACGTAGAAATTCGAAAAGACGTAGAAGCTATTGATGTGAAAAAAGAAGGAGCCAAAATTCGTTATGGTCATAGTATTGAAGGAATTAACGTGAATTTTGTTGAACAAATGGATAATGGGCAATTTAAAGTTCGAACTTATGAACGTGGTGTAGAAGATGAAACATATTCGTGTGGTACAGGTGCTGTAGCAGTAGCTATTGCTATGCACAAAATAGGGAAAAACACAGCTGAAAACGTAGTGTTACAAACACGGGGCGGTGTGTTAGAGGTTTCTTTTGAAATCAAAAAGAAACTCTTGGGCTTGAAAAAAGAATACGAAAATATATGGCTTTCGGGGGGTGTTCAATTTGTTTTTCAAGGTAATATACAATGCGATTTTTAGAAGGAGAAAAATGTTATTTGCGTGCTTTAGAGCCTTCGGATATTGATTTTTTGTACGATTTAGAAAATGATGAAACACTTTGGGAAATCAGTCAGACGCAGAAACCTTTTTCTCGCGCCATTCTACAAGAATATCTACAAAATGCAACGCAAAGTATCTACCAATCTCAACAATTACGATTAGCAATAGTCAGTAAAATGGAAATGGCGCTTGTGGGTTGTGTTGATTTGTACGAATTCGATCCCAAAAATAAGCGAGCAGGTATCGGAATTGTACTTCTACCTGAATATCGAAAAAAAGGATTGGCAAGCGAAGCCTTAATTTTACTGATTCGATACGCATTTCATTATTTGGATTTGCATCAACTTTTTGCTGAAATTTCTCAGGATAATTTACCAAGTATTCAGTTGTTTAAAAAAGTAGGTTTTTCTTATGTTGGAACAAAAAAAGATTGGATTTATTCGAAAGGAGAATATAAAGACGTAGGTATTTATCAATTTTTTAATAAAAATGACAATATAACTGACAATTTTTAAACTTTTGATTAAATATAAGTTTTTTTCTGCTATTTTGTCATAGATTATTCTTTCTCAAAGCACTACATAACTTTGTATCTGAAATTTACACATGAAATCTTCAATTTTATCCTTTTTCTTTTTGAAAGACCATCACTTATCAAAAGAAACGAAAACCAAATTCAATAATTGGTTTCCGTATCTTTTTTGGGTATGGATTTTAGCACTTGTTATTGTGCCTCAATTTATTATTGGTAATGACATTCTTTTTGTAGTAGGTTGTGCAATATTAGCATTGTTTCATTGGTGTTGTTAAGTTTTGGAATGGGATTCTACTTATATTTGAAAGACAATAGGAATTGTACAAAATGCAAGTGATAAGTTCATAGTCCAAGTGCCAAATTTCAAGTAGTTAAGATTTTTTCTATCACTTGAAAAGAACAAAAAATGTGTTGCCCTACAATATAAAATCAGTTCTCACCTACTTTATCTGCCTAATTTATATTACAAACCTGCCATTTTGTCATATTTCTTCTTTTGGCATAATCATTGACTTATAGTGAGCGTTAAACGATAAAAAAAGTATTAAAAAAATAAATAAGTTAAGATTATGAGTAAGATTATTGGAATAGATTTAGGAACAACCAACTCGTGTGTTTCTGTTATGGAAGGTAATGACCCTGTGGTAATTACCAATGCCGAAGGCAAAAGAACCACTCCATCGGTAGTAGCTTTTGTGGACGGCGGAGAAATTAAAGTAGGAGATGCTGCTAAGCGTCAGGCAGTAACCAATCCTAAGAAAACCGTTTATTCGATTAAGCGTTTTATGGGAAATAAATTCTCTGAATCAGAGAAAGAAGTGGCTCGCGTACCTTACAAAGTGGTAAAAGGCGACAACGATACGCCTCGCGTAGATATCGACGGAAGATTGTACACTCCACAAGAAATTTCAGCAATGATTCTTCAAAAAATGAAAAAAACTGCCGAAGATTTCTTAGGACAAACTGTAACCGAAGCTGTTATCACTGTTCCTGCATACTTTAACGATGCACAACGTCAAGCTACCAAAGAGGCGGGCGAAATCGCAGGTTTGAAAGTGCGTCGTATCATCAATGAGCCTACTGC
The DNA here is from genome assembly GCF_026005215.1 of Capnocytophaga catalasegens. Taxonomy (GTDB): domain Bacteria; phylum Bacteroidota; class Bacteroidia; order Flavobacteriales; family Flavobacteriaceae; genus Capnocytophaga; species Capnocytophaga catalasegens. The sequence goes on from NZ_BPMA01000004.1 coordinate 25,867, forward strand.
GGCTGCGTTGGCATACGGATTGGACAAAAAGCACAGCGACCACAAAATCGTAGTGTTCGACTTCGGAGGAGGTACGCACGATGTATCTATCTTGGAATTGGGCGACGGCGTATTCGAGGTACTTTCTACCGACGGAGATACGCACCTTGGAGGTGATGACGTTGATGAAAAAATCATCAATTGGCTTGCCGAAGAGTTTCAGGCAGAAGAGCAAATGGATTTGCGTAAAGACCCAATGGCGTTGCAACGACTCAAAGAAGCTGCCGAGAAAGCCAAAATCGAGCTTTCTTCTTCTACACAAACTGAAATCAACTTGCCATACATCACGGCTACGGCAACAGGTCCAAAACATTTGGTGCGTACCCTTACTCGTGCAAAATTCGAGCAATTGATTGACGATTTGGTAAAAAGAACAATCGAACCTTGTAAAAAAGCATTGGAAAATGCAGGGCTAAAACCAAGTGATATTGATGAAATCATCTTAGTAGGAGGTTCAACCCGTATTCCTGCGGTACAAGAAGCCGTTGAGAAATTCTTCGGTAAGAAACCAAACAAGAGCGTAAACCCAGACGAGGTAGTTGCCGTAGGTGCAGCCATTCAAGGAGGCGTTCTGACAGGAGATGTGAAAGATGTGTTGCTACTTGATGTTACTCCGCTTTCATTGGGTATCGAAACAATGGGCGGTGTGATGACCAAATTGATTGATGCTAACACAACCATTCCGACTAAAAAATCGCAGGTGTTTTCGACCGCTGCTGACAATCAACCGAGTGTAGAAATTCACGTATTGCAAGGTGAAAGACCAATGGCAAACGATAACAAAACCATAGGACGCTTCCACTTGGACGGAATTCCACCTGCACCACGTGGCGTGCCACAAATCGAAGTAACTTTCGATATCGACGCCAACGGAATCATCAATGTAACTGCCAAAGATAAAGGCACTAACAAAGAACAAAACATTCGTATAGAGGCTTCATCAGGACTTTCGCAAGAAGAAATCGAAAAAATGAAACGCGAAGCCGAAGCCAATGCCGAAGCGGACAAAAAAGCCAAAGAGAAAGCCGACAAAATCAACGAAGCAGACTCAATGATTTTCCAAACCGAAAAACAACTTAAAGAGTTTGGCGATAAAATCCCAGCCGACAAAAAGGCAAGCCTCGAAACGGCACTTGAAACGCTCAAAAAAGCACACCAAAGCCAAGATTTAGGACAAATACAACCTGCTTTGGACGGCATCAACGAAGTGTGGAAACAAGCCTCAGAAGACATTTACAAAGCTCAACAGCAAGGAGCTTCTGAACCGCAACAAAACGCCAGCCAACAACAAAGCGGCGACAATGTGCAAGATGTAGATTTCGAAGAAGTGAAATAGTCCGTAACACGGACGGACAATAATAAGCCCCACCTGAGTAATTGGGTGGGGTTTTGTTTAGTAAATATATTGTATGAAATATGGAAGAGCATAAAGAAAACACAAAGGTAACCCTTAAAGAAATTAGAACGCAATTTTATGAATTACGAAGTTTTGAAATATCTAATTTATGGCAGAGGTCTATTTTTTTATCAGCACTATTAGTTTTATTTTTTTTCTGGATATGGATATTTAGTTTCTAAATTACTTGATATTGAACAGAAGGATTTATTTTTCACTAAAAATTTAGTCATAAACGAAGTTTGCTGTGGATTAGCGTTATTAGCCGTTATATTTTCTATCATTTGGATTATGATGGCAAAAGGTTCCAAATCTTGGTATGAAGTTTATGAAAGAAGAATTTCAGATATAGAAAAAGAGGAAGAGTTATGTATTGGAGATGATTATAAGATGAAAACATCAAAATGTTTACCTTGGAGTTTAGATAACAACCTTTTAACAACAAGAGCAGGAGGATATTCTGTTTCCAAACTTAATATTGTTATAGGTATTATTTTATATGTAATGTGGAGTATTATTTTTTTTGTATATCCGTAA
>NZ_BPMA01000005.1 GCF_026005215.1 Capnocytophaga catalasegens
TTTGGTTTTGCTATTTAATCAAACAGGGCATTTCATCTCGGCATATGCTACCGGAGTTGTTGTAGGAGCTCCTGTTTTGGTGGCTCTTTCGTCCAAATATGCTCCAAAGAAAGTCTTATTAGTGTTGATGCTCTTATTTACCTTATTCAATGGTATTTCTTGTCTTATGCCCAATTACACTACATTTTTGTTGGCACGTTTTTTCTCAGGATTGCCTCACGGAGCTTTTTTTGGTGTGGGAGCAATTACAGCAAAATCATTAGCAACTAAAGGAAAAGAAGCTATGGCTATTTCGATTATGTTTGCAGGACTTACACTTGCCAATGTACTGATGGTACCTTTGCTCACTTATATTGGTAATGAATGGGGTTGGCGATTGGCTATGAGTGGAGTTGCTTTTTTGGGAATAGCTACTTTTCTTTCTATATATTTTTTCTTGCCTGATGTACAAATACAAAAAGAAATTGGAATAAAAGACGAAATACGATATTTTTTCAATCGTAGATCTTTGACAGTATTAGTGATTACTTCATTAGGCTGTGGAGGTCTTTTCGCTTGGCTCAGTTATATTCAACCTCTGATGCTTGAAGTGGCACAACTACGTATCAGTCAAATGCCTACTATAATGACGTTGGCTGGAACGGGAATGGTGGTTGGTAACTTATTTGGAGGTTGGCTTGCTGATAAAATACGTCCTATAAAAGCATCAATTATTATTTTGACATTACTTATTAGTACTCTTTTGATAGTTTTCTTCACGACTCACAATCCTATTATGGCATGGGTTTCTACCTTTTTGTGCGGAATAATGGCAATGTCTCTTGGTTCGCCACTGAATATGATTATGTTTCGTTCAGCGCCACAGTCTGAAATGATGGGGGCAGCTTTTATGCAGGCGGCTTTTAATATTGCCAATGCGTTAGGTGCTTTTCTGGGAGGAATTCCGCTTGATAACGGATATTCAGCGAATTATCCTTCATTAGTTGGAGCGTCAATGGCGTTATTAGGACTTATTATTTGTATTATTTTTTCGGCTCGAAGTGGTAAAAAACTCTATCCAAAATAGATTTTCGACTGATTTTATTTCGTATCTTTGCCTTTGTAATCAATCATTTTGATAATGACTTTTGAAAAAATACTGGGACATCAATCCGTCAAAAAATATCTACAAGAAAACATCGAAAATGGACGAATAGCACATGCGCAACTTTTTATAGGCGAAGAAGGCATTGGTGTATTGCCTATGGCGATTGCTTACGCTACACAAATTATTTGTTTGGAAGGTGATGAAAACACGCTACGCAAGTGCGAAAACCTCTCCCACCCCGATTTGCATTTTGCTTTCCCTACCGCTACCAATTCCAAAGTAAAAAAAGACCCTGTTAGCTCTCTTTTTATGGAAGAATGGCGTGGATTTGTTTCTGAAAATCCGTATGGAACTATTTTTGACTGGTATCAACATATTGGCATTGAAAACAAACAAGGCAATATGGGTGTTGCCGAAGCCAAAGAGATAACCGATAAACTTGCGCTTAAATCATTTGAAGGAGGTTACAAAGTAATGGTTATTTGGATGGCAGAACTAATGAATACCGAATGTGCCAACAAGCTACTTAAACTTTTGGAAGAACCCCCAGCAAAAACAATCTTCATTTTGGTTTCACAGAATGAACATCAAATCTTAACTACGATACTTTCTCGATGCCAAATTACTCGATTTTCTAAACTGGGCGATGCCACTATCAAAGAAGGACTTATGCAGAGAGGAATATCGACCAAGCAAGCTACAGCAATTGCTCTTCGAGCACAAGGTAATTACAAAAGAGCTTTAAATCTTCTTGAAAATCAGTCTGACGAAACAATTTTTGAAGAATGGTTTATTCGTTGGGTTCGTACAGCTTTCAGAGCCAAAGGCAATAAAGCCTCTATTTTAGGGCTTTTGCAATGGAGCGAGGAAATTTCTTCCAGAGGAAGAGAAATGCAAAAACAATTTTTAGATTATTGCTTAGAAATTTTCAGACAAGCACTTTTGCTCAATTATGGAGCTAATGAGTTGATTTATTCGCAGTTTCAAGATACGAGTTTTCAACTTGAGAAATTTGCTCCTTTTATCCATCATAACAATATTGAAGCTATTCAAAACGAAATAGAAACTGCCATTTATCATATTGAGCGCAATGGTAATGGTAAGGTCATTCTTACAGATTTATCCATCAAATTAACACGTCTTTTGCATACAAAATAAACAAAATCTACATTTTTCTGCTACTTTTTTGTGTATTTTGAAATATTCTAACTGAAAATATACACGAAAATCTATTTTCTTATTAGAAAAATTCCAGAAAAAAATTAAATTTTTTTTCTTTCAAATTATTAAGCTAGATTTTATCATAATAAGTCTGGTTGGTTTTGTTTTATAGAGTTTTACGCTAAATTTTATTTTACTTTTTAACAAAAAACAAAAACTTTTCAACAAAGTGGAAAAAAGTGGGAAAAAGTGGAATAAATATCATATCTTTGGGGCGTAATTTATAAAGAAATGATTACTTTTTTTGAAACATATCAATGTAAAGCTGATGCAAAAGGGCGTATTTCCTTGCCTTCGGGGTTGAAAAATATTCTTAATGACGTACTTGCCGAAGGTTTAGTTTTAAAACGCTCAGTGTTTAAACCTTGCATTGAACTTTACCCAATGAGCGAATGGAAAATGATTTTAGAAAAAATGAGCAAATTGAGTCAATTCAATCGAAAAAATCTAGATTTTATCCGCCGTTTTACAGCTGATGTCAAAGTTGTAGATGTGGATAATGCTGGGCGTTTTCTTATTCCAAAACATTTGTTTGATTTTGCTCAATTAGACAAAGATGTAGTGCTGGCTTCGACGATTACTTTTATCGAAATTTGGGATAAAAACCTTTATGAACAAGACATTAACAGTCTTGATGAGACAGAATTTATGCGTTTAACCGAAGAAATAATGGGTAACCATGCAGACGAATTATCATAAATCGGTATTGCTTCAAGAGAGTGTCGATGGGTTGAATATTCAACCTGATGGTGTATATGTTGATGTTACTTTCGGTGGAGGTGGTCATTCCCGAGAAATTTTAAATCGCTTAAATGAAAAAGGGAGACTCATCGCTTTTGACCAAGATAAAGACGCATTCAACAATGCTTTTGATGATTCTCGATTTATACTTATTCATCAGAATTTCAGATACTTAAAAAGATATTTACGTTTTTATGGATTTAAACAAGTTGATGGTGTATTAGGCGATTTTGGAGTGTCTTCTTATCAGTTTGATGAGCCAACTCGGGGTTTTTCAACCCGTTTTGATGGAGAACTTGATATGCGTATGAACCAAGACGAAACCACCTCGGCTCATACCATATTAAATAATTATGACCAAGAGGCACTCACTGATCTTTTTTTCAAATATGGCGAACTGAAAAATGCTCGTGCCATCGCACATCAAATTGTTTCAAAACGCAGTGAAAAAGAAATAAAAACAACACTTCAACTACAAGAAATTTTACAAAAATTTTTACCTAAACATAAGGAATTCAAAGTTTTAGCTCAAATATATCAAGCCATTCGTATTGAAGTAAATGACGAGATACGTGTTTTAGAAGAGTTTTTGTTACAACTCCCCGAAGTAGTAAAACAAGGCGGACGAATAAGTTTTATCAGCTATCATTCGTTAGAAGATAGACTAGTAAAACGTTTTATTCGTGATGGACAATTCGAAGGTGTGCCAGAGAAAGATTTTTACGGACATATCAATGTCCCTTTTAAAAAAGTAGGAAATTTAATCACTCCTTCCGAAATTGAAATAAAAGAAAATAATCGTGCGCGAAGTGCCAAATTACGAATTGGTGAGCGATTGTAAATTTAAAACAATATTTATATCCAAATGAAACGTATACGAGAAGAGCTTATAAAAATATTGAAAGTTGATTTCTTGGTAGGAGAATCTGCACTAAAAAACTGGACTATGATTCTCTTTGGAGTTTTGTTAGCCATTGTAATGATTTTCAGTTCGCACCTAATCGAACAAAAAGTTCATACGATTGCTAAACTCAACAATGAAGTAAAAGAATTACAAAGTGAATTTGTTGATGTACGTTCAAAACTTCAACGTATTCGATTAGAATCCAAGGTGTTAGAATCATTAAAAGAAAGTGGGTTGAAACAATCAGAGACACCTCCACACAAAATAAAAGTCATCATAAAAAAATAGAAAAATCTAAAAGATTCAGAAAATAATATTGTATGGAAATACAAAAAGATAAAGGTATTAGCGGACGAACATTTTTTATTGCTATTTTGTTCTTGGCTTTTGCTATTGCTATTGGGGTAAAACTCATCAATGTATTTGCCAATGGCGACCAATATGCTCAATTGGCAAAAGAAAGTACCATACAAGAGTTCAAAATAGAACCCAATCGAGGAAATTTGTATTCCGATGATGGAAGCCTTTTGGCTACTTCGGTTACGCGTTTTGACATTCGTTTTGATGCAAAAACTCCTTCGAACAAAAATTTTGAAAAACTGATAAATCCGTTAAGTGATTCGCTGGCAAAAGTGCTTCCTGAATCTGTTTCATATTATAAAAATTTGCTTCGTAAAGCTCGCAAGACAAACAATCGATATTTGTTACTTGCACGTGACTTAGGATATAGTGATTACATACGTATTAAACGATTTCCGTTACTAAATCTGGGGGCATACAAAGGAGGGTTAATTGTAGAACAACGAACTACACGCGAATATCCGTTAGGAGGTATCGCTCATCGAAGTGTTGGATATGTTCGACAAGATGAAGAAGGAAATTATACACGTGTAGGATTAGAAGGGGCTTTTGATAAATATTTGGCAGGAATAGAAGGCAGACGCCTCAAACAAAAAATTGCCAAAGGTCAATGGAAACCCATCAATGATAATAATGAAATTGACCCAAAAGATGGATATGATGTTGTTTCAACTATAAACATTAATATTCAAGATATTGCTCATCACGCTCTTTTAAAACAACTCGAAACCTATAAAGCTGACCACGGATGTGCGGTAGTGATGGAAGTAAATACAGGTGAAATAAAAGCCATTTCTAATTTAGGTAGAAATTCCAGAGGTATGTATTATGAACGATTGAATTATGCCATTGGCGAAACACACGAACCTGGATCAGTTTTTAAAGTCGCTGCCTTAGTTGCCGCCTTGGAAGAAGCTACTATTGATACAAGCTACGTTGTTGATACTCAAAATGGAAAAATTTCTTTTTATGGAAAAGACGTAAAAGATTCTAACGGAAAAGGATATGGGAAAATTTCTCTTTCCAAAGCCATTGAAATATCATCTAACACAGCTATTGTTCAAGTAATACACGATTTGTTTCACAAAAATCCAAAAAAATTTGTCAATAAACTCAATCAAATGCATCTGAACAAACCCTTAGGATTGCCTATTATCGGTGAAGGAAAACCAAAAATCCCGCAACCAAATAGTAAGGAATGGAGCGGAATTGCTTTAGAATGGATGGCTTTTGGTTACGGATTAGAAATGACTCCTTTACAAATTCTTACTTTCTACAATGCTATTGCCAACAATGGTGTAATGGTAAAACCTCGAATGATTAAAGAAGTAAAAGAATGGAATAAAACCATTGAAAAATTTGATGTTGAAATAACAAATAATAAAATTTGTTCTGAAGAAACTGTATCAAAAATGAAAAAGATTTTGGAAAATGTCGTAAAAAACGGAACCGGAAAAAGTTTGTATTCACCCAATTTTTCTATGGCTGGCAAAACAGGAACGGCACAGAAAAATTACGATGATAAATCAAAACTTGGATATATCTCTTCTTTTGCTGGCTTTTTCCCTGCCGATATTCCCAAGTACTCGTGTATTGTTGTGATTCATAACCCCGACAAATCTATTGGATATTATGGAGCCGATGTTTCAGGTCCTGTTTTCAAAAGTATTGCACAGAAAATCTATACTAATTCACTTTTGATTGACACTATTGATGATGTAGAAAAATCATCTGCTAATACTGACAAAGATTATAATAAATATTATGACATCTCTAATCGATACAAAACTATAATGCCCAATTTACAGGGAATGAGTGCTATGGATGCCATTTCTATTTCAGAAAATTTAGGGCTTCGAGTAAGCATTTTGGGTAAAGGCAAAGTGATAAATCAATCCCTACCAAGTGGTCAAAAAGTACGAAAAGGAGAAAGTGTCGTTTTAACTTTGGGAAGTTAAGGTTTCTATAAACAAACGTTCAAAAGATATAAAAAAATGAAAAATCATTGGGCAAAAATAGCAATTTGTTGTTTGTTTCTTTTCTTTTTCAGTTGTAAATCAACAGGAAATATAGAAAAGAAGGCAATGTCGCCCAACGTGATTTTGATTTACACCGATGATTTAGGTTATGGCGACATAAGTTCTTACGGGGGAGCGGTTTCCACGCCACATATTGACCGATTAGCGGATTACGGTGTGCGACATACCAACGCTTATGCCGCCGCTTCCACTTGTACGCCATCTCGATATACCTTACTTACAGGCGAATATGCGTGGCGAAAGAAAGGGCGTGGCGTGGTAGATGGTGATGCGGTGGCATTGATTCCAGCAGGAAAACAAACCGTAGCGAGTCTATTCAAAAAGGCAGGTTACGCAACGGCTGCTGTGGGCAAATGGCATTTGGGATTGGGAGATGAAAATGGAATTGATTGGAATACAACTATTTTCAACGCACCTGAAGATATTGGTTTTGACGAAAGTTTCATAATGCCAGCTACTTCTGACAGAGTACCTTGTGTATATGTTCAGAATCGAAAAGTGCTGAATTTAGATGCAAATGACCCTATTTCAGTGAATTATAATCACAAAATCGGGAATTTTCCTACAGGAAAAGAGAATCCTAATTTGTTGAAAATGAATTATTCACACGGACACGATATGACTATTGTCAACGGTATCAGTCGCATAGGGTATCAGTCAGGCGGAGCGAGTGCTTTGTGGAAAGATGAAGACATCGCTGATGATTTTGTTCGTGAATCGAAGAAATTTATTATCAAAAATCGTCAAAATCCTTTCTTTTTGTATCTGGCAACCAATAATATACACGTTCCGCGAATGCCCCACCCGCGTTTTCAAGGCAAATCAGCACAAGGATTGCGAGGAGATGCCATTTTGGAGTTAGACGAAATAGTGGGAAATATCGTCCAAACACTTGATAGTTTGAAGATTACAGAAAATACTATCATTATATTTTCAAGTGATAACGGAGCTGTTCTTGATGATGGATATGCAGATGAAGCGGTTGAAAAGGCAGGAAATCACAATCCGTTTGGAGGATTTCGAGGTGGAAAATATAGCGTATATGAAGCAGGAACACGCGTACCGATGATTGTTTCGTGGAAAGGAAAAATTAAAAAACAAACCTCTGTGGCATTGGTAAGTCAGGTGGATTTTATCGGTTCGATAAGTGAATTTTTAAGAATTCCGTTTGACGAAAAACAAGCGTTAGATTCTGAAAGTCAATGGAATGCTTGGATGGGTAACGATTCCAAAGGGCGAAAAGTAGTAGTGCAAGAAGCCATAAGACACGTACTTTCGATAATTCAAGAAGATTTCAAATATATCGAACCGACAGAAAGTACAATGAAAACGGCTTGGCAAACAGGCATTGAAACGGGATTTTCACTAGAGCCACAACTTTACAATCTTAAAGAAGATATTGGCGAAACAAAAAACATAGCAACTGATAATCCTGAAATACTGAAAGATTTACAAAAAGAATTGGAAAATATCAGGTTAAAAAAATGAAAATGATGTAATGAAAAGTGCCCTTTGTCAGACTGAATGAAGTCTGACATTGAAAACTATCATTATACTGACTTATATCCAAAACGGAAATTTCGTGCTAAAAAGCAATTTTTTCAGTGGAGGAAATTCGTTTAAAAGTTCATTGACATATTGAGAAAAATATCGGAGCAAATTTGTCTGTAACAATAAAAAAAGCCGATGCGATGAAGCGGATTTAGCTAAGTCCCTTTTTCGATAACTTTGTACAAAATGCGTAGTTTTTACGCTTTTAATAATGAGTTGGATTTTTCTTCGGTACAATATATTGAAAAATAGTTATTTACCGAAGAAAAGTTCGCTCATATATCCCAATATAATGTATTATGTATTTGCCAAAAGATACCAGCCGAGGCAAATTCAACACCAATTTTTGAAGAAAACATCAAAAACCAATAATCCCCAAACCTATGAATCAAAAAAACTGGATTGACAAGTGGAATCACAATTTCCAAAACAAAGAATATGTATATGGCAAGTTGCCCAATGTGTTTTTGAAGGAACAACTCGACTTGCTCCCTGCCCAAAACATTCTTTTTGCCGCAGAAGGCGAGGGACGAAATGCCGTGTATGCCGCTCAAAAAGGTTGGCAAGTTACCGCTTTTGACATCAGCGAGGAAGGACGCAAAAAGGCTTTCCAACTGGCAAACGAAGCTGCGGTAAGCATTGATTATCAGGTGGGAGAATTGCTCAATTTGGATTTCTCCGACCAAAAGTTTGAAGTCTTAGCATTGATTTATGCCCATTTTCCTGCCGAAATAAAATCGGACTATCACCAGCGATTGGCTCGATTAGTATCCGAAAATGGCATCGTGATTTTTGAGGCATTCAGCAAAAAACATTTGCCCTACCGCGAGAAAAATCCCAAAGTGGGAGGCCCTGCCGACGAAGCCTCGTTGTTTTCTATCGAAGAACTAAAAGCAGATTTCTCCGATTTTGAGTTTCTCTATTTGGAAGAACGCGAAATTGAACTCAGCGAAGGACTTTTTCACAACGGCAAAGGCTCTGTGATTCGATTTGTAGCGAAAAAGAAATAACATCTTAAACAACGAAAAAATGAAACATATCAAATACATTATTTTTGCATTTACACTTTCTGTAATAAGTGCTTACGGACAAAAAAAGTAAATAAAATGAATACAGCATTAGTAATTATCGACATTCAAAATGATTATTTTAAGGAAGGAGCAATGCCTCTGAATAATCCCGAACAAACAAGTGCCAACGCTAAAAAATTGTTACAAGATTTTAGAAGTAAAAAAATGCCCATTATCCACATTCAGCACATTGCCACCCGTGCCGACGCTACTTTCTTTTTGCCCAATACCAAAGGAGCAGAAATCCATTTAGATGTTGCTCCACAAAAAGGAGAAAAGGTCATTACCAAGCATTTCCCTAATAGTTTCAGAAATACGGAACTTTTGGAATATCTGAAATCTCAAAAGATAGAAAAGCTGGTTATATGTGGAATGATGACCCATATGTGCATTGATGCCACCACCCGAGCTGCGAAGGATTTTGGCTTTGAAAATATCGTAGTGGGCGATGCTTGTGCTACCCGCGACCTTGTACATAATGGCGAAAAAGTGGCTGCTCACGAAGTACAAAAGGCTTTTCTTTCCGCTCTGAATTATTTTTATGCCAAAGTGATAACCACCGAAGAATTTTTATTTGAGTAATTGCATTGAACAAATAGAAAAGTATTATTAAAAGAAAAAATATTACCTTTGTTAGTGTCGAGAGAAGCAAAGTGTTTCTCAGTATAATGTTTAATTTTTAAATACTTATAAAGAATGCAAGTAAAAACACATACAATCGAAAATATAAAAATAGCAGAGATAATCTCGGAAGATATTTTTTTAAGTTCGGTAGAAGATGCTTTGAATCTCATTGGTAATTTTTCGTATCAAGGATTTGATAAAGTAATTATATACGAGAAGAATATCACACCAAATTTCTTCGACTTGAAAACCAAAATAGCAGGTGATATTTTGCAAAAATTCGTACAATACAGAATGTCTTTAATTATTATTGGTGATTTTTCAAAGTACGAAAGTAAAAGTTTGAAAGATTTCATTTTTGAAAGCAATAAAGGGGAAAGAATTAACTTTTTAAGTTCAATTTCAGAAGTAATTTAAACAAAAAAAATGAAATCATATATCGTATTGCTCAGAGGCGTAACGCCCACAGGAAAAAACAAAATTCCGAGTATGACTTTTCTGAAAGAAATTTTAGAAAAAGGCGGTTTTGTGAATGTAAAAACCTATATCCAAAGCGGAAATATTGTATTACAAACGGAGCTTTCCCCTGTGGAAGTGAGTGGGAAAGTACATCAACTCATCAAGGAAAACATTGGGGCAGAACTCCCTGTGATGGTGAAAACCGCTGAGGAAATTAAACAGGTCTTGAGCGAAAATCCGTTTACGGAAAACCACGATATTAAGCGTGTTTTCTTTACCCTTTTTAACGATGAGCTATCGCAATCATTGGCAAACGAACTCAAAACGCAAGATTTCGGAGAAGAAAAATTCGATTTCACATCCCGAGCGATGTATATGTATTTGCCCAAAGATGCCAGTCGCACCAAACTGAATAACAATTTTTTGGAAAAGAAACTAAAAATCATTGCTACTACACGCAATTTCAATACATTGAGTAAGTTGGTGGAAATGGTGGAAAATGGAAATTGATTCGTAACATTGTAGGAACAGGACAAGTCCTATCCGTATAGTAATTTGAATATATTCTGTCCGTACAATTTGTGAAAACCTTCATTTTTTTCTATTTTTGCCATCTTAATTTAACATTTATTAGTTATGACAGAAAAAGAGACAAATGAGTATGGAGGTTTACTCAAAAAGGATCCAAAATTAGGTGTTTTAGTACTAATTCTTATCGGGGTGGGGTTTCTATGGTATGCGTTTAAAACTTATAACGATTTGACCCTTTGGGAGCAAGAGGGTGGCACTCGTCCGATGCCTCGTATTTTTGCAATAATATACGATGTGGCAGGTATTTGGGGTGTTGTTTCACTTATGATAGCTGGTGGGGTATTTTTTCTGCATCAAGCATATCAGGCATATAATAAGTTGATAAAAAAATAATGATGTAAAAAAATGGTAGTTGCCAGTTTATCAAAAATCGTTTTCGGGCTGGTTTTATTTTTTACACATATACAGGTAATTGATTAAGGAACGGATATATCTGTTCCTTAGTTTATCACTGAGGAAAGAGTCATTATGTAAAATTCTTTCGCAAGGACAGGAAGTGTCCTATCTGTACAATCATTAAATAGAGCAAATATCTCTTTCTTACGGAAGACAACAGAAATTAAATACAATCACTTATGAATAAAATAATAAAAAATATCATTATAGGCTTTTCAGCATTGGGTTTGATGGCGTGTTCGGAGGAAAAACTCACTACCTTTAAAACCTATGACGAGCAATTTACTTTTGAACTGAGCAACCACTTTAAAAAACACAAGCCCGAAGACCTTAACTTTTTCGACAATGGTAAGTATCGTATTGAAATAGATGCCGCATTCAAGTCTAATCAGGCGTGGAAAAATCAGTTTGAGGAATTCCGTAGCGACCCTAAACGCAAATATAGAAACTCGTCCTTTATGACCTTTGAACGCATTGAAGTGCCTGTTAATAACGACAACAGCTACCCTATAATGGCTTTTTTTGGAAACGGAAAAGACCGCAGTATTCTTTTACCCAAATACTTTGAGGGCTATTTCTTTATGGTAGAAACACCTCGCCATTTTGTGAAAATTACCCTCAAACATACCGCAAGAAGCACCAATGCAATCAATAAAGATAAGGCATTAAGCTATCTTATCCCAATGCTAAAAAGTTTCAAAGAACAATAAATCTGGCTGATTATAATGCAATTTTTACTTAAAATATTACCCTCTTTGCTCAAAATAGTGGCGTGTGTATATATCATCTATATTTTTATTGTAGAAAAAGGATTGCGAAGACACAGCCCTATCAACTGGGAAACGCTAATGATGCTCGGCATTATGATATGGCTTGTTGTTATTATCTCTGATGCTTGGAAAGATATTAAGATGCAATGGCAAAAAAGGAAATAAACCTTTATAAAAATGAAAATCAATGCTGTATAATGCTTAAAAATACTATCTTTGTTAGCCATAGGATATACAAGGTATTCCTTAATGAATGTATAATCTCTAAATATTTTCAATTATGAGCATCAAGTACAAAGTTATTGAGAAAGGGCAACCGGGCGTTGCCGGAGGCGGAACCAAAAAGTTTTATGCCAATGTAGTAACCGAAGGAGAGCTATCGGTAGATGATTTGGTAAAGCAAATCGAAAAGTTTTCCGCTCTTAGTGAGGCGGACATTCGCGGGGTGATTATCGCTTTGGAAAATGTAATTCAGCAAGGATTAGCCGATAGCAAAATCATTCGTTTGGAAAAATTGGGCAGTCTTTACCCTACACTCAGCAGTAATGGTGTGGAAACCGAAAAAGATTTTACCACACATCAGATTAAATCCGTGGGGGTAAATTATCGCCCCGGAACCCGCATCATAGCGGCAATGAAAGAGGCAGGTTTTGAAAAGAAAAAATAGTTTTCAGAAAAACCTGCGGTAGTATCCCAAAAAACCAAGCGTGGTTTCACCCAAAACCACGCTTGGTTTCACTCAAAACCTGCGGTGTTTTTTTTATGAAGGAAAGTAAGGTTTAAATTTTTAAAAAGTAAGGATATGAAACCAATTATTTACAAAACAACTGAAATCCCTGATGTAGAACAAATTATTGCGGTCTACAAAAGTTCGGGTATCGTGCGACCCACCGCAGATAAAAAGCGGATAGAGCGAATGTATGCCAACTCCAATGTGATAATTACGGCGTGGCACGACAACCAGCTGATAGGTGTGGCTCGTGCATTGACGGATTTCGCTATCTGTTGTTACCTTTCCGACCTTGCTGTACGAAAAGAGTACCAAGGGCAAGGCATTGGAAAACAACTAATTGAAGAAGTAAAAAAAGTAATTGGCACCACATCAGAAATCTCACTTTTATTGCTTTCTGCTCCCAATGCAATGGAATATTATCCAAAAATTGGTTTTAATAAAATAGAAAACGGATTTATTATCAAAAGAAAGAGTTAATTATTTAATAATCAGTTTAATACATTTAAAAATAGATTTTAATTAAAAAAAATAAATTATGAATTACGACAATTTTTTTCTTCCTGCGGAAGATTTTGAGAAAAGCAAATATTTTTTTGCTGATGTTTTGGGTTTGGAAATCAAATTTGATTTCTCCCAAATGGGAATGATTGCCTTTAAAGTGGGCAATGAAGAGGCTGCTATTATCTTAAAAGACAAGAAAAAATTTCCGAATGTGAAACCTACCATTTGGCTGGAAGTAGATAATGTAACGGAAGTGTACGAAGATTTAAAAACAAAAGGCATTACATTTTTGACACCTCCTTTTCAGATAAAAACAGGTTGGGCGGTAGAGTTTTTAGACCCATCAGGCAATGTAATGGGTTTTACGGATTATCTTACAAACCCTTAAAAATTTAGCTTTTGTCCGAAAATTGGTTTTAAGAAAATAGAAAACGGATTTATCATCAAAAGAAAAAGCTAAATACTTAAAAAATGAATAAAACCACAAAACTTTGGCTGTATTTTATCATCACAATGTCGGTGTACTTACTGATGGTTTTTATTACTATCCCCACACTGAATCGCCTTGCCAACGGATTGGAAATCATTGATGTCCTTCCCTTTTACGATGGCGAATATGTGGTGCGTCTTTTGGAATATTTAGAAAGTGAGGGCAGACATTACTATCTGTACAAGCAATTACCTGTGGATATGATATACCCGCTACTTTATGCCTTTACTTACAGACGGATATTAAAGCATTTCATTGATAAATTGGACTTCAAAAGGGTAAGATGGGTGGTCTTTTTACCCATTGTAGCGGCAGTGTTTGATTATTTGGAAAATATCGGTTTTGGCATATCGCTCTATCGTTTTCCGTCGCTTTCGGATACGATTTTATCGGCATTGCCTTTTTTCAGTCTGCTAAAAACCCTTTTTGTGGTGCTGTATCTGTTGGCATTTTTCGGATTGGGAATTATGGTTTTGGTGAGAAGAAAGAAAAAAATATAAAAATAAATCATCATAAAAAGGTAAATTATGCAAACACTTTTAAAATTAGAATACATCGCTCTTTTTCTGTTGGGCGTTGTGATGTTTGGGCAATCAGAATACGAATGGTGGTGGTTTTTAGTGCTATTCTTCGTGCCTGATTTGTCTATGGTTGGCTATTTGGTAAATCCTAAAATTGGGGCAATGTTTTATAATTTTGCACATCACTTCGGGACGGCTGTTATTGTTTTTATATTAGGTAAGTACTTATCTATAAATGAATTGACATTGGCAGGAGGTATTCTCCTAGCTCATTCGGCTTTTGATAGAATCTTAGGCTTTGGACTCAAATACAGCGATGATTTTAAAAATACACATTTGGGAAAAATTGGAAAAAAATAAAAATATGACACACGAATTTAAAATTATAGGCATAGCGGTACGCACAACCAATGCCAACGGACAAGCCGCAACAGATTTGGGCAAACTTTGGGGACAATTTATGAGCGACACCATTTCAAAAATCTCGAATACCATTTCCGAAGAAATTATCGCCATTTACACCGATTATGAAAGTGATTATCAAGGAGCTTATACCGCGATTATCGGGAAGAAAGTCAGTTCGTTAGACGAAATTCCAAACGGAATGATTGGGCGAGAATTTCCTGCTACAAAGTTTCAGAAATTCATTGCCAAAGGAGAAATGCCCAATGCCGTTATGCAGACTTGGAAAACCATTTGGGAACAAGATGAAGTGCTGAATCGTGCCTACCAGTACGATTTTGAAGTGTATGGTGAAAAATCCCAAAACGGCAGTGAGTCCGAAGTGGAGATTTTTGTTTCGGTGAAGTAAAATTATATAACTCTTAAAAATACAAAAATGAAAAAAACACTTATCATTGTGGCTCATCCCAATATGGAGGCTTCTACTGTGCATAAATGTTGGGTTACTGAATTAGAAAAATATCCCAATCACTACACCATTCACCGATTGTATCAGGCGTACCCTGAGGGAAAAATCGATGTTCAAAAGGAACAAAACCTAGTTGAAGCTCACGGAAATTTAGTTTTACAATTTCCCGTGTATTGGTTTAATTGTCCGCCTTTACTCAAACAATGGCTTGATGAAGTTTTTACTTATGGCTGGGGTTATGGCTCTCAGGCACAAGCACTTGTCAATCGCAAAATAGCCTTGGCTGTTTCTACGGGAATTGATAAAGAAGGATATAGCCATAGTGGGAAACAAAAATATACCATAGAAGAAACCTTGCGTCCGTTTGAAATGACAATGGATTATGTAAAAGCAGATTATCAGCCTCTTTTTGTTTTTTATGGAATTGATTCTAATGAAGGTTATAATCCAGAGACTTTACAAAGAGTTGCTCAAAGTGCAAAAGATTATATCGTTTTCTTAGAGAAAATGTAAAAAAAAAAATCGAGCGTATGAGCGAATTATTAGATAGAAAATAAAACAATGAGATAAAATACTGATTTTTAAATTTATAAAAAAATAAAAATGCAAAATTTCATTATTACATCAGACGAATGGTTTGTTGAGTGGGAAGAAAATCGTCGATTGACTCGAAAAGTCATTGAGGCTTTTCCAGAAAAAGAATTATTCAGTTATTCCATCGGTGGAATGCGAACTTTTGCTGAGTTGGTTGGTGAGCTTATCCAATTGGCAGTGGAGGGAACACAACAATTAGCTGAAAATAAACCTTTCCCGCTTGATAGAAATAAACGAGATTTCGGAAAAACCAAAGCAGAATTATTAAACTCTTGGGACAAAGCAACTGAACAAATTGCTGAAAATTAGAAAAAAATTCCACAAGAAATGTTTCGTCAGAGAATTAACATTTATGGGAAATTAGATTTTATGGGCTGGAAAGATTTGTTATACTTTTACGAAAACGAAATTCATCACCGCGGACAAGGTTATGTATATTTGCGTTCGTTGGGGATTGAACCTCCTTCATTTGTTGATAGAAGTTAATTGAATTTGAAATTGAAATAAAACCAATGAACACCTATATCGTCCTTTTGCGTGGTGTGATGCCCACAGGGAAAAACAAAATTCCGAGTATGACTTTTCTGAAAGAAATTTTAGAAAAAGGCGGTTTTGTGAATGTAAAAACCTATATCCAAAGCGGAAATATTGTATTACAAACGGAGCTTTCCCCTGTGGAAGTGAGTGGGAAAGTACATCAACTCATCAAGGAAAACATTGGGGCAGAACTCCCTGTGATGGTGAAAACCGCTGAGGAAATCAAACAGGTCTTGAACGAAAATCCGTTTACGGAAAACCACGATATTAAGCGTGTTTTCTTTACCCTTTTTAACGATGAGCTTTCGCAATCATTGGCAAACGAACTCAAAACGCAAGATTTCGGAGAAGAAAAATTTGATTTCACACCCCGAGCGATGTATATGTATTTGCCCAAAGATGCCAGTCGCACCAAACTGAATAACAATTTTTTGGAAAAGAAACTAAAAATCATTGCTACTACACGCAATTTCAACACATTAACAAAGTTAGTGGAAATGGCGGAGGAAAATATATAAACAACTGAAACTATGAACCTAAAAGATATATTACAAAACATAGAAATCATCTCCCTTTCGGGGGAAATCAATACCGAAGTAGGTAACTTGGTGCAAGACTCGCGGTTAATACAGCAAGGCGATGTATTCATTGCTATAAAAGGCACCACATCGGATGGGCATCAATTCATCAAAAAAGCAATCGAAAAGGGAGCGAAAGTCATCGTTTGCGAGGAAATTCTGCAAGAAACTATTTCGGAAATCGTTTACATAAAAGTAAAGGATACCTCTTCGGCTTTGGCAACGATGGCTTCCAATTTCTACGGAAATCCTTCCGAAAAACTCAAATTAGTAGGTATTACAGGAACAAACGGAAAGACCACTACCACGAGTTTGCTGTACCAATTGTTCAGAAAAGTAGGATACAAAGTCGGACTGATTTCTACCATTGCCATTTATGTTGATGATGAAAAATTCGACACGATAAACACCACGCCTGATATTCTTACATTGAATAAATATCTGAAAATGATGGTCGATGCAGGTTGCGAATATTGTTTTATGGAAGTGAGTTCGCACGGCGTGGAGCAACGACGCATCGAAGGATTGCACTTTGCAGGGGGCGTATTTACGAACCTCACACACGACCATTTGGACTATCACGGAACGTTTGCGGCATATCGCGATGCCAAAAAGAAATTTTTCGACCAATTGCCCAAAACGGCTTTTGTCCTGACAAATGTTGATGACAAAAACGGCAGTGTGATGCTACAAAACACCAAAGCCCAAAAGAAATTGTACGCTTTGAAAACAATGGCAGATTATCGTTTGCAGATTTTGGAAAATCAGTTTTCGGGCTTGGTGCTCAAAATAGACGGACAGGAAGTTTGGACGAACCTCATTGGGCAGTTCAACGCCTATAATCTGTTGGCGGTTTATGCCGTTGCCGATTTGCTCGGAATCGAAAAAATGCAGAACCTAACCGCTTTGAGTACGTTGCAGTCGGTGGGCGGACGATTTCAGTATTTTGTATCAAAAGACAAAATCACCGCGATTGTGGATTATGCCCACACACCCGACGCCTTGCAAAATGTGTTAGACACCATCAACAACATACGCACCAAAAACGAACAACTCATCACGGTAGTGGGATGTGGAGGAAATCGCGACAAGAGCAAACGCCCTATAATGGCGGACATCTCAACTAAGGAAAGTACGCGAGTGATTTTCACTTCGGATAATCCGCGAGACGAAGACCCACAAACGATTTTGGAAGAAATGGAGGCAGGGGTTTCGGCAGAGCATTACAAAAAGTTTGTTACCATAACCGACCGCCGTCAGGCAATAAAAACCGCTTGTCAGTTTGCCCAATCAGGCGATATTATCCTCATTGCCGGCAAAGGACACGAAACCTATCAAGAAGTAAAAGGCGTTCGCACCCATTTTGATGATATGGAGGAGGTTAAGAAATATCTAGTGACAACAAATTAAAAAGTGAAATTAATATATGAGTAATAAAAATTGTAAAGTTGATATAGTTAAAGTTTCAGTAGAACATAAGAAAAATTCTACACATAAATTAGATTTTGATGAAATATTAGCACACAATAAAGTTAATAATAAGGAACTTAATCTAAGAAACAAATTAGTACATTTTTCTATTGTTGAAAATAACGATTCCTATATAATTAGGTTTTGTAAGAGTAACCATTGATAAAGATTTACCTCCAAAAATCGATAGAAAAAGTAAAAAAATATCTTCATTAGGATTAACAGAAGAAGAAGGTATAGCATATGGTAATGTATTTTTATATTCAAAAAAATTAAAAGTTCTTTTCTATGAAGTAAATAGAGACAGTATTTATTTGGATGTGTTTAGAATTTTTCTATACAAATGTTTTAATTCTTCAAAAAAAATGAATAAAGAATATACTTTTAACATTCATTTTTCTACTATTTTTCGTAAAGACGAGTATAGAAGAGCTTTAGATATGGATAAATATAAAGGTTTTAAAATGAAAGTTTATCAGCCTCAAAAATTATTAAAAGAATTAAAAACTATCAATTCTTCTTTGGAAGATAAAATAGATTTTGACTTTATGCCTGAAATCGAAAATGCGGCAAAATTAAATAGCGAGTATGCTCAAATTGAATATACAGTTCAGTACGCTAAAAAGAAAGCAGGACTATACAAAGATAAAATAGAACCTATGATACGAAAAATAGGACAAATGTTAAAGTTTGGGCAACTAAGGGATAACATACAGGAAATAGAAATATGTGGCTATAACACGGAGTATGCTTCTTCTCAGGTTGCAATAGATTTAGTAGGGGATGTTTATAGTGGTTCATTTCAATTAAATATTCCTCGTTTAAATAACAGTTTACAAATCACTGAGAGAGTTCGTGCTATCAAAGGCGTTTTTGAGAAAGAATTCTCTATATTAGAAAACTATTGATGATAAATTATAAAGATATACAGGAAATTCAAAAGCTGAAAAGAAAAAAAAATTTCTAAAAATACTACCTTATGGAGTTTTCTTCTTTATATTCTTTGCGTCATATTTTTTTCGTTTTGAATATAATGAAAATACTGAACTTTTCATTGATAAGCTTATAGATGTTGGTTCTATTTTTTTTGGAATATTTATAGGGTGCATATATTTATTTGAAAAATTTAAGGAAAATACAACCTACATAATCTTTTTAAGATTTTGTAAATTGTTACTTTATCAAAATATAGTGATTATAATTTTTTCTTTCTTAATAATACTTGTTAATGATCAAATTATAGAACAATATGTAATTAAAAAAACTATTATTTATCCTAGAGTTGGTTTATTCTCAATATATGTAGCATTTTTTTCAGTAATTATGACAAATATGATAAGGTTTATATCAATAATGTTAAAGTTGTTGAGATACAAATAATTTTGTAGAAAATAAAAATGTGATCTTTTAGAAAAGGACACGAAACCTATCAAGAAGTAAAAGGTGTTCACACCCATTTTGATGATATGGAGGAAGTGAGACGATTTTTAAAATAACCAAAATATGAAACTAATCATAAACGAAAAATTATATCTCGAATTGGTAAAACTATCTGATGCTGAAACCATTTTCAATATCATCAACACACAAAGAGAATATTTGGGCGAGTGGTTGCCTTTTGTTCAGTATATCAAGGAAGTTGCTGATGAGGAAATTTTTATAAAATCAGCTTTGGAAACGATGGAACAGACCAAAGAATATGTCTTTTGTATCCGAAAAGATGAGAAGCTTGTGGGGCTTATTAGTTTTATCAAACCGGATATTGCAAATCAAAAAACAGAAATCGGTTATTGGATTTCAAAAGATTATCAAAAACAAGGTATTGTAACCCAAGCTACTAAGCGAATGTACAAATTTGCCTTTAACGATTTGGGAATGAACCGAGTTCAGCTACGATGTGCGGTGGGAAATCTGCCAAGCAAAAGCATTCCAAAGCGATTGGGATTTACTTTCGAGGGCATCGAACGGCGAGGCGAACGCGTTTCGGAAGGCGTTTTTAGAGATTTGGAAGTGTATAGTATTTTAAAATCGGAAATGTAGCATAAATCAAATTTGTTGATTGATATAGGAGTAGGGACAGGACGTGTCCTGTCCGTACATTTAAAAGCGTTTTATCCGCACATTTGAATATATGTCCATATATTGAACGCCCATTTTGCACTTTGAGAAATGGAAAATAATTAAAAGTAGTGTTTGTATGCAAATTCATTAAAAAAACAAGCAAAATGAAACAAAAACTATATAAAAGCCTAACGAAAATACAAGAAAGTATCGCCGATATTCGTCAGGTTACGATTCATAATTCGGCTTTCAAATCGAGTATCGAGGTGTATGATTATGCTTATCCGTTTGATTTGGAGGAGAACTTAGAACAACATCAAAACGAATGTAAGCAAGAGGGTTACGAGAATCTGTATCAGCTTGTTGCAGAATTTATGAAAAAGTGCAACATCACGCCCTTCACCGAATCGGAATTAAATGAGGGAAAAAATCATTCTTTCCTGTTGTTTTATTTTTTGGTCAAACCTTCCGAAGAAATAAAGAAAAAAGGATTCAATGCCGAAGTGAGAACTTTTTTTGCCGTGCCTTTTACTGAAAATGGCGAGGAAGTATTCCAAATTTTGGTGTCAAAAAATCGTTTTAGCGGAATTGTTGAAGAAATGAAATACGCCGAGCCTCTTTCGGAAGACAATGATAAAGAACATTGGGCGATATTTGAAAAAGCTGTAGCAATAGTAGAACAGGAACTAAACCTCGTTGCGAATGCAGAACATATCGAACTCAGTGCTTTTGACGATGCATTGAATGATTTTGTCGCTATTGCCAATATCAAAAAGCAGAAAACTTTTAAAAATCAGTGGAAAAAGCTAAAACAAAACCCTAAAAAATACATCGACCAAATATTAAAAGCAGGGTTTTACGGCAATGCCAATCAGCAGCAAATCAATTATGAATTTCTCCTCAAGGAACATCTCGAAACTTATAATGACGACTTTCCTATTGAGATTGATGCCCTTACGGATTATATAGAAGAACGTTTGGGAGAAAAAATTCACATCACCGAAGAGGATATATTGTACCCCAAAAGTATTGCTGATAAAATCGAAAAACAAACCGATTATACCCTTTTAAATGTAGAAAATCAGCTGGGCTTTTATACTTTCTTTCTATGCCATAAAGAATATAAAGACTGGATTTTATCTCTGGCACAGCAACTGGAATTACCAATTGATGATGATTTTTAGCATTTTATATAAAAATGATGTAATACACACAACCTTTAATGGCAAAACAATAATAAAAGCGTATGTACGCAACCACAATAACAATAAAAGACAATAAAAATGTTATATTATCTATTTGATTACTTAGAAAAAGAATACAATTTGGCGGGAGCAGGATTGTTTCAATACCTTTCGTTCCGTGCGGGGATTGCGGCGATTCTCTCACTTTTAATTGCTACAATCTTCGGAAAGAAAATTATCCGTAGGCTGTACGCACTTCAGGTGGGGGAAACCATTCGTGATTTAGGTCTGCAAGGACAGAACGAAAAAGCAGGAACACCTACAATGGGAGGCGTGATTATCATCTTGGCAACGCTTGTACCTGTGCTTCTATTTGCTGAACTCGCAAATGTGTACATCATTTTACTTGTAGTTTCAATGATTTGGATGGGAATCATCGGGTTTGCGGACGACTACATCAAGGTTTTTAGAAAGAACAAGGACGGACTTAAGGGCAAATTCAAAGTTTTAGGGCAAATAGGTCTCGGACTTTTTGTCGGAGCGATGCTTTATTTCAACCCTAATGTAACCGTGAAGAATGAAAGCACAAAAGCAAGTACAGTAACCGAAGTTCAAATTCAGCAGGAAGAAATAAAATCTACCAAAACCACTATTCCGTTTATGAAAAACAACGAATTTGACTATGCCGACCTGATTTCGTGGGCAGGTGAAGGAAGTAAAGATTGGGTTTGGGTGGTTTTTATTCCAATAGTTATTTTAATTGTGACGGCAGTCTCCAACGGAGCTAACCTCACCGACGGAATTGACGGACTGGCAGCAGGAAGTTCGGCAATCATTGTGCTAACACTCGGGATTTTCGCTTGGGTATCTGGGAACATCATTTTTTCGCAGTACCTTAACATAATGTATATCCCCAATGTAGGAGAAATGACCATCTTCATCGCTGCATTTGCTGGGGCTCTCATCGGATTTTTGTGGTATAACACCTATCCTGCTCAGGTTTTTATGGGCGATACAGGTAGCCTGACCATTGGGGGGGTAATTGCTGTGATTGCCATTTCAGTTCGTAAAGAATTGCTCATTCCGTTGCTGTGTGGTATCTTCCTGATTGAAAATCTATCGGTTATGATGCAAGTTTCTTACTTCAAATACACAAAAAAGAAGTATGGCGAGGGCAAACGCATCTTCCTGATGTCGCCTTTGCATCATCATTATCAAAAAAAGGGCTACCACGAAAGCAAAATTGTGATGCGATTCCTAATTGTGGGCATCATTCTGGCAATAATGTCCTTCGTGACCTTAAAAATTAGGTAATCGGTCAAAAATCTTGATTTGTAAAAATCCAAAAAAAATGAAAAATGTTATAAAGAAAAGTATCATTTCTTATGTAATAGCGTGGTTAATTACATATTTTTCAATGATAGACTATTCGGATAGCCTGTCTTCTGCTTGTTTGAATTGCTCATATACAGAAGATGTGGCTTTGTATTCATTACTTCTTTTGCCTTTATTCTTTATCACTTTTTTATTCTTAGAAAGAAAGGCAAAGAATAATAATTTAAGTTCCATTTTTCTTTCAGTAATGTTTACTTTTCTTGTTTTGCTTAATAATGTAAGTATTTTTTCTGACAGAGCCTCTTCGTGGAGTACTTTTTCTATAATGGAAGAATTTTTAGCTACTTTAATCGAATCTTATTTATTTTTGATTATAGGAATTGCTATTTTTTTATTTATTTTTAGGGAAAAACGACTTTTTATGAATAAAAATAACACGATTTATAATGATAATAGATAAAAAATACAGATTAAAATTTTTAATCAAACAAAATTTAGATGATTTTCAGTATCTTTTACAAGAAACAGAAACTGATTATATAGATTTAGATTTCTATTTTTATTGTAAATTTGATGTATCACAAACCTAAATTTGTATGTCCGTTTAGTGTAATAAATGATTTTTTCTGTGATAATTTATTAAAAATATA
This sequence comes from Capnocytophaga catalasegens, assembly GCF_026005215.1. Taxonomy (GTDB): domain Bacteria; phylum Bacteroidota; class Bacteroidia; order Flavobacteriales; family Flavobacteriaceae; genus Capnocytophaga; species Capnocytophaga catalasegens. The sequence goes on from NZ_BPMA01000005.1 coordinate 23,339, forward strand.
AACACTTGGTTATCAATTGTATATCTTTATTTTTGACTTATAAAATTTAGCTACTAACTCTTTTATTAGTGATAACGGAAATACATAAACCTAAATTATAAATTTCAAAAAAATACAAATATGAAAATTTTTTTAGCTTTTTTGACTCTATTTTTGGTGTCTTGTCAAAATAATCAGCAACAAGTACAACCCACCCAAGTAGAACACAATACGCTTTTGATAGCTTCTGGCGGGAGTGTTTTTAGTTACAACCTTGAAGAAAATAAAGTAAATTGGACTTATACGAGTGATTGGGATACACCTGAAAATCGTAATTACTTTGCACTAAATGGACAACATCTTTTGATGCCTTTTGAGAGCGGAAAATTAGTTAATCTTGATGTGAAAACAGGAGAAATTCGTTGGCAACAACAGATTTATGGTATAGATGATATTATATCCTCTACCACAGAAGAATCTTTGGAAAAAAATCCAATGAGTCCGCTTTTTATGAGCCAACCACTCATAGATAATGACAATGTGGTTATTGCTTCCACTTCGTCAGAGAAAAGAGCTTGGCTTTATAATTTTGACTTAAATCAAGGTAAGAAAAAATGGAGTGAAGAATTAGTAACCAAATATAATTTTTTCGCACCTGTAAAGTGTCGTGATTATTATTTTGTAAATTCCGCAGTGTTTTTAAAAAAATATGATATAAAAATGGGAGTATCAACTTCTTACGGAATGTTTGATGGTGCTGATGAATATCCAAATGCTGAACCCAACCAATTTGAAAACCCAATCTATGTACCGATGCAGTCCGATGGCGAAAATCTCTACATAGGTGATGAAAAAGGAAATTATTATTGCCTCCCTTTAAACAAAGATGGCAGTGTAAAAACACAATATTCTATATCTGATCCCAATAATACTTTTATCAAAAATCCTGCGGTATTTAAGTGGATATATTCGGATAAAGATTTCCCTTATAGTCAGTGGTATTCCTTACTGGATAATAACACTCTTTATGTTGTTGCAGATGATGGATATGACAAGCTATCGGCTTTGGTGGCAATTAATACAGAAAATGGAAAACCTAAATGGAAGCAAGTCATTGATGCAGAAGAACTTATGAATGTAACTCTCCAAGCAGAAAAACTAACGGGAATCAATAAAAAACAGATTTTTTGGATAGATACGAATGGGAAAAATTTCACACAAGTTCAGGTAACTAATCAGCCTGTATCCAATTTGGAATGGCTTGATTCAACACATCTTACTTATGTTTCGGTCAAAGGGATTGAAGTATTGGACACTCAAACCAAAATTTCTAAAATCATTTTTGAAAAAAACTTTGAAAATCTTGGTTATCAAAATTATACACAAATAAAATTTTTAAAGAAATAAAAATCAATCCAATGAATACGCTAAAAAACGAATTTTATAATAGTTTAAAAGAGATGGAAAATCTTGCCATAGAGTTAGATTTTCTGGGATTTGCGAATATGTTCAGAAATGGATATAAAATTCTTGAAAACGAAAATATTTCCACAAAGGAAAGACTTGTAAAAGCCTATAAATCAACATATGTTTTTGGTGGAATGGGGTCTTGGAATGATTCTCCACCTTGCTATGCTCACGAGAAAGGCATTCTTGAAAAATATAATGAACTTACAGAGAAATTTTACGAAATCCGAAAGAAAATAGAAAAGTTAATAAATTAACCTCAAACAAAAATGCAAGTATATCTAATCAGACAAAATTACAAGGAATTTCTGTATCTATTGCAAGAAACAGAGGCGGATTATATTGATACATTGGACAAAGAAGGAAAAGAATTTAAAAAATGGAAAACACCCACTTGGAAAATATTTGAGAAAGGCAAGAAAAAACTAAAACTAAGAAAAGATTTTAACACAACTTGCTGGTTTTCTAGTATTTTAATTATGGAAAAATCTTTGGCAGAGAAATATTTTCCAAACGAATTTTGTAATACAACTCCTATTTTTCCAAAAGAGCTAAATTCCATTGTTCCTGCAAAAAAAGGAATATTATTTAGAGATTGGAACAACCTTTTTGATATTTATAATGGAAAACCTCCAATAATGAATGGAAATAAATTATGACACACCTTTTTATCAAACATTTTGGGAAAATAAATGCTTGTATTTATTTGATTTTGAGCATTTTTATACAGCATTTAGCTTGGAAAATAAGCATATTCAGCTATTCTACAACATTACTGATTTATAGTCTTGTTATGAGTGTCGTTCTTTTTGTGTTGATGTATCGCAAAAAATGTATTTATTTATGTAAAATATTATTTTTGAGTATTTTATGGAGTTTTCACTTTGGAATTTTTACCACATTTGAAAAATCTATCCGACAAGATTTTGAAAATGAAAATATTTCAATGATGGAAATGAAAGCCTCCCTTTCTTTGGGAAGTTTAATACTTACATTTGCTCTTTTTATCGCTTTTTTGGTAATGGGAAGTATTTTTGACAATTTAGCAAAGAAAAATAAAACATAAGAATTTTGTAAATCTCAATAAATTATACCACAAATGAAAAAAAATAATAATCCATCACAACTACCGACTCGCTGTCCTTGGTGCGAAAAGGACGATTTATACCGCTCTTACCACGATAACGAATGGGGAAAACCCGTTTATGATGATGCTACGCTGTTTGAGTTTCTCGTGTTGGAGAGTTTTCAGGCGGGGCTGAGTTGGCACACCATTTTGAAGAAAAGGGAAAATTTCCGCAAGGCTTTCGACAGTTTTGATTACCAAAAAATCGCCCAATATTCCGACGAAAAAGTCGCCGAACTGATGCAAAATGACGGAATTATCCGTAATCGGCTCAAAATTTTGGCTACCATCAATAACGCCCAACGATTTATGGAGGTGCAACAGCAATTTGGGTCGTTTTCCAAATATATTTGGGACTTTGTAGACGGCAAACCCATTGTCAATCGCCCCAAAACCCTCCAAGATATTCCCGCTACCACCGAACTTTCCGACAAAATTGCCAAAGATTTAAAGAAAAAAGGCTTCAAATTCCTCGGTTCTACCGTCGTTTACGCCCATCTTCAAGCTACCGGAATGATAAACGACCATTTGGAAGACTGTGACTTTAGGGAATAAAGCCAAAATGTTACCCATCATAGAGATGCAACACAAGTAGAAACGCAATACCATAATGTAGAGACGCAATGCATTGCGTCTCTACCATAACACAAAAACAATCCAAAATAGCACAAAAAGAACATAAATAAAGGGGCAAATCATTATTTGCCTAAAATCTTTTCTATTTTTAAACCATTCAAGGCGATAAATTGCAAAAAAAGCAAATAATTACATAGTTTTGTCCAATCACAAGAACAAAAATCATAAAAAAATGAAGATAAAAACGCGTCCCAATCCGCCTTTGTTTCCAGAGATGAGCCACGAGATGAAAAAACTAGTGGAAGAAGCCTACCAATGGTTTATTCGTCCGTTAGGAAGCCATCTTACAGATGTTTGTACAGATTGTTGTGTAAGCAAACAAGACGAAACATTGCTTATCAAAACACCTGTGCAAGAACTTTCGGAAGATCTGATTTACCAATATTTAGATGCGGCTTATACCGATTGTCGTAGCAACGAAATCGCTCATTTTTTGCCCCGAATTTTAGAACTTTTGGCATCGCACAAACACATTCGACATTCTACCGAAATCACTTTGGATAAATGTCATTTCGAAGCTCCCTATTGGAAGCCGCAACAATTGGATTTTATACACCGATATTCAGCTCAGTACCTTACAGATTTGCTTAAAACTCCGCCAAAACAAACCCATTTGCCCAGTGCGACAGAAGTTATTGTAATGTTTTCATTATCAGGGATTGATGTGACACATCTTTTTTCTGTTTGGGAAGAAATGGCGACAAAATATCCCACTGCGGTAGCTCATTTTGCACAAATGATGCGTTATGAGGTAGATGATTATAGCACTTTTAACAATGTTTTTTGCGATAATCCTAAGTTTTATCAGCAAATAAATGATTGGTTGAATAGTTCGCAAACCGCAGCAATCTTTTTACCAGCCATTGAGCATTATTACTTTGAAAATGAAGATTTAAGCGAAGAGGAAAGTCGGCATTTTTCGTGTTTACATTCCCATTTGTCTAAAAAAGTGGGTAAATGATTTCAAAAATGAAGTAATATTTCCGTAGAGAAACAATTTTTTATATCTTTACAATTCCTCACAAGGGAAAAATAACGCACTGCAACGCAAAACTAACGTACCGCAATACAAAACTAATGTTCAAAAATACAAAACTAACGTACTGCAACGCAAGAATGATTCAAAATGGTAGGGCAAATCATAATTTGCCAAAAACAATCGTAGAGACACAAAACATCATATATACGCTATGCATTGCGCCTCTACTGCCACATAAAAACAATATAAAATAAAAGCAATACATCCTATGAAAAACAACGAAAATCATATTTTTTCTAAAAAAGAAGCCATTATAGAACACATTTATACTGATTGGAAAGAAATTTCTGAAGAAAATAGGTGTTTTTCGGAGGAAAATATTCAGAAATGTAGCCAAGATTTGGATAATTTTATCCGAAAAATGCAAAAATACCAACAAAATAACGCTCCACAGTCCGATTATGCTGAGGCGATTTACGAAATTTGTAAAAATCTGGCTACTTTCAGCCAAGAAGATGAAGAACCTGAGCATCTACACGGATTTTTATACGATATTTATACGGAAGAATTGAGTGATTTTATTCGCGAGACGGCCTTTGAACACGGTTTTGAACTTCCTGATGCTGAAATTATAGCGACCAATGTGTTTTCGCTTCGTCATTCGTCTGAATTCAGGTATGAATACTTTTCTGTTTACATCGGAGAGGACGACCAAAACGGAATTTCGCTACTATACGACAGCGACCGCCATCGTTTTGAATATAATGAGAATCCGTATGGCGATGCTTATTCGTTGCCGATTTATAATTTCCGTAGGGGAGAAGCCGTTCATTTTGAGGTGCTTTGGCAGGGGCGTTACCGAAACATTAAGCTCGTTGCTCAGCATCCACAAGACGGCGTATGGCTAAAAATGTTGGCTTATTTACATCAAAATAGCGTTTTTCCGACCTTTCCTGACAAAGCTCCAGCCGATTTTTGCGATATTGAATTGGAAACCAAGCGAGGAAAGATAGCTACTTTGCGTATTATCAACAAAGATGACAAGGGATATATTATTCCAGAGTTTCAAAAAGGAGCAGGAATAGAGATTTTGACTTATGAAATCAATGAAAAAGGCGAATTACAGAGCGAATATTTAGTAAATCGACCCAAAGCGGTAGATAAAAAGCTGTTTTTATTTGGCGAAGAGCCGTATGGCGTGTGTTTTGAGGTGGTTTTGATAGCCTTTAAAGATGATTTTATAGAAGTTACAATCAAAAATAAGCCTTATCAATGCGATGCAGATGATAATCCGCAGATCGCCAATGCCCATCAGCAGACTTTTGCCCATCAACTGAAAACTTTTCCTTTTATGAAAGATTTTCTAAAAGAAATTATAAATTTGAACATGTAAAATATTTTATAAAAAATGAAATAAACTATTTTAAATAAAAAATTAAGTATCAATAATATAAAAATCAGTTTTAAAGATATGAAATTCGATTTTAATGATGTGAAAAATGATTTTAAAGACATAAAATGAATAATAAATGAAGTGAAATTTCGATTTAAAGATATGAAATAGCATTTTAAGTAAGTGTAATTTGATTTTAATTGACTGAAATAAAGTTTTGATATTATAAAATAAAATTTTTAAATATCAAAATTGAAATAAAATCTTTTGTGATATATAAAATAACAATAAAAATTGATATAAATTGAATCTAAAAATAATCAAAAATTATCATAATAGATATTGAAAAGGATTAAAAAAGTATTAGGTGATAAAAAATATAGCCAAAAATGAAGAAATTAGTAATCTTAGGAGGAGGAGAAAGTGGTGTAGGAGCAGCAATTCTCGGTCAAAAGAAGGGTTGGGAAGTTTTTCTTTCAGATAAGGGAAAAGTAGCTGAAAAATACGCCGAAATTCTCAATAAATATCACATCGATTGGGAAGATAATACACACACGGAAGAGAAAATTCTCATCGCAGATTGTATCATCAAAAGCCCAGGTATTCCAGAGAGCGTCCCAATTGTGAAAAAGGCAAAAGAAAAAGGAATAGAGATAATATCAGAGATAGAATTCGCTTTCCGATATACGAAAGGGAAAATAATTGCAATAACAGGGAGCAACGGAAAGACGACAACCACCAGCCTAACGTATTATATCTTAAAAAATGTAGGATTAAACGTTGGCGTAGCAGGAAACATTGGGAAAAGTTTTGCGCAAATGGTTGCCGAAGATGATAAAGAGTACTACGTATTAGAGATAAGTAGCTTCCAACTTGATGGAATTACAAGTTTTAGACCACATATTGCTATATTATTGAATATAACGCCTGATCATTTGGATAGATATGAGTATAAATTTGAAAAATATATCGAATCAAAGTTCAGAATAACAGAAAATCAATCTGAAAATGATTATTTTATATATGATATAGACGATCCAGTAATAAAAGAATGGATAAAAAACAATAAAATTAAGGCACAACAGTTGCCATTTTCAATAGAAAAAGAAGTAAAACAAGGAGCTTTTTGTTCTAAAAATGAAATCATATTAACAATAAATACAAACATACTAACAATGAAAACAGAAGAAATTGCAATCAAAGGAAAACACAATGTAAAAAATTCAATGGCAGGAGCTGCTGCTGCACTATTACTAAACACTCGTAAAGAATCTGTTCGTAAAAGTTTGACAACTTTCAAAGGAGAACCTCATCGGTTAGAGTTTGTCCGCGAAGTAGAAGGTGTACGCTACATCAACGATTCTAAAGCGACTAATGTTAATTCTGTTTATTATGCATTAGACACCCTAGTAGCTCCTATTATTTGGATTGTGGGTGGACAAGACAAAGGCAATGATTATGGTTCTCTTATTCCTTTTGTTCGTAACAAAGTAAAAGCTATTATTTGTTTAGGTATTGATAATCAAAAAATTATAAATACATTCAAAGGCATAAAAGAAATTATTGCTGAGACTCATTCCATGGAAGATGCAGTAACTATGGCAAAAAAATTGGCAAATGAAGGGGATACAGTATTGCTTTCGCCTGCTTGTGCAAGTTTTGACCTTTTCAAAAATTATGAAGAGCGTGGTAATTTATTCAAACAAAATGTAAAAGAATTGTAAAATATATTTCCTTTCTGGCAAATTTTATCAGACAGCTATAACTTCAAAAAAAATTGTATCTTTGTCCCTTATCAATAAGATATAAATGGAAAAAATAATTGACGAAAGCAAACAAGGAACAAGCCTTGTAATAGAGGCAAACGAAAAGAATGCTCGAAAATTATATATTGAAAGTTATGGCTGTCAGATGAACTTTTCGGATAGTGAAATCGTAGCATCTATTTTGGCAAAAGAAGGATTTAATACAACGCAAATCTTGGAAGAAGCTGATTTGGTGTTGGTTAACACATGCTCTATTCGCGAGAAAGCTGAACAAACCATTCGCAAACGATTGGAGCAATTCAATGCCGTAAAAAGACATCGTCCTGCAATGAAAGTAGGTGTTTTGGGATGTATGGCTGAGCGATTAAAACATAAATTTTTGGAAGAAGAACATATCGTTGATTTGGTCGTTGGACCAGATGCCTATAAAGATTTGCCTAATTTGTTGGAAGAGATTGATAATGGACGTGAAGCTATCAATGTTATTCTTTCCAAAGAAGAAACATACGCTGACATCTCCCCTATTCGACTGAATTCCAATGGAATAACAGCTTTTGTATCTATCACTCGAGGGTGTGATAATATGTGTACTTTTTGTGTAGTTCCTTTCACACGTGGAAGGGAAAGAAGTCGTGACCCTCAGTCTATTATCAACGAAATCAATGATTTATACGAAAGAGGATTTAAAGAAATCACACTTTTGGGACAAAATGTAGATAGTTATCTTTGGTATGGAGGCGGACTGAAAAAAGATTTTGATAAAGCCTCTGATATTCAGAAAGCAACTTCGGTTAATTTCGCTCAATTATTAGATCTTGTTGCCAGCCGATTTCCTAAAATGCGTATTCGATTTTCTACTTCCAATCCGCAAGATATGACTCTTGATGTTATTCACACAATGGCACAATATCATAATATTTGTAAATCAATTCACCTACCTGTACAGAGTGGAAGTAATCGTATCTTACAGGCAATGAATCGATTACATACGCGTGAAGAATATTTTGAGTTGATTGATAATATTCGTCGTATTATTCCCGAATGTGGTATTTCGCAAGATATGATAGCAGGATTTCCAACAGAAACCGAGCAAGACCATCAAGATACGCTTTCGCTGATGCAATACGTAAAATACGATTTTGGGTTTATGTTTGCTTATTCGGAACGACCAGGAACACTTGCAGCACGTAAAATAGAAGATGACATTCCTGAAGAAGTAAAAAAACGTCGATTAGCTGAAATCATTGACCTTCAACAACAACATAGTATGGAACGAACTCAGGCACAGATTGGGAAAATTGTTGAAGTTTTAGTCGAAGGAAATTCTAAAAAATCTGACCAACATTGGATGGGACGAAATACACAAAATACTGTGGTTGTTTTTCCAAAAGAAAATTATCGAAAAGGAGATTTTGTCAATGTGAAAATTACAAGTTGTACATCAACAACACTTATCGGTGAGGCTATCGGATATGGCCAAATGCAATAGAACTAAGCGAATTTATTATTTTTTACTACAATGAAAATATTAGATGAATTCTTCATTTATCAGAAATACCAAGAATTCAGTAAAGATATGAATAAAAGTTTATTTTATTGTACAAAAAGAATAGATTAAAAAAACAATAGATATTTTCAACAAATAACTATTTTCATAAGTAATTTCAAAATAAAACAACCTTTTAAATAGAGATAAAACAACTCTTGATGATTTTATAAAATTATCAGGTAGATTTTTCAAATTTACCTTAATATTTTCAAATAATAAGCTGATTTGCAAATAGTTAAAAATATTTCTATACTTTTTTCATTATTGAAAAAATTAATCAAAATATTCTTTAAAAGTTTGAATATCAAGCCAACCCTTTTGTCCATTTTTACTTATTAAGTAAAAAGAATTTGTCTTTTTTTCAATGGAATCATACTCAGGTATTTTATGTTTAGGATAAATACCTATCTTATTTTCTTTATAAAAATAAATAAGACCATCTTCTTGCATTATAATTTCATCATAGATAAATGGTAGCAATTGTTCTACTGAAATTGATTTATTTTCTGCTTGATAATCATAATGTATCAAACCATATTTTCCGTTTCTTTTTACTCTAAGTAGTGACGGATTTAAATAAAATCCTTGAGAAATATAAGTATTTTCTGTCCATAGACATGTTTTTTCTTTATTTAAAAACGAAACTTCATCAGAAATCTTAAGTCCGTTCAAGAAAATAATTTTTGAAAATTCGGGTACAACATAACCTGTTTTTTTTATAATATAATGGCTTTTTCCTTTTTTTAGTTGATATGATTCTACATTAACAGCACCACATAAAAATTTTTCTCTCCAACTAATTCTATCAATTTCTGGTGAAATAATGCTGTAATACTTAGCTTCTTTGCTGGTCATTACTTCAATTCCTTCTTGGTATAAATAGGCTTTTTTTAGGTTTTCTATAGGGAATTTTTCTAAAAAAATAGTGTATATATCTGTATTTTTTTCATTTTCCCCTATTATAAAGTAATTATTGAAATTTAAATTTTCATAAGAATTTTCAAGAATTTTATTATTAAAAGCATCTACAAGTTGATATTTATCACTGTTTTCTACCTTTTTCTTTTGTAAAGAACCTTTTACATCTTTATAGGAAAAATCCTCGTCATTTATAACATTAGTAATAGAAGTAGGTTTAATTTTACTAAATGTTAGTGGAGGAATATTTAGAAAATTTCCTTCATAGGTAGGGATTAGTTGCCAATTCTTTGCTATATAAATTTTTAAACTATCTCTAAGAAGTAATGTAACAGGATTTGAGAAATTACTAATAACTCTATCAATAGTATCATTTACAATTTTATTATTTTCTGCATTATCAAGATATTTTTTATAATTATAAACCCTATGAAAACCTTCAATACACAGGTTTTTATTAAGAAATGAGCAGAAGTATTGATGTTCATTTTCCCAATCAGTAGTCCAAGTTTTACCGATAAAATCTTGAATAGTTGTTACTTTTATATCTTTTAAAAATAATATTTTTTTAGATTTTTGCTGAATTTCAGAAATAGTTTCTAATCTTCCATACTCTCTCACTGAAATACTTTTAAGGTTATTATCTTCGGAAATAACAACACGTATTTGTTGAAAGAGATTGCTCCCACATGATTTGTAGTAAAATACTCCATTATATTTACTAATTCTAATCAATTCAATTTGAGGAATTTCTACGCTCTTTTGCCCCCAAGTACAGAAAGGAAATAACAGAATAAGTATAAAAAATCGTTTCATATAGAATGAGATTTTAGATAATTTATAGCTTTTAAAGTTTTTTCTATTGATTTTTTTGCTAAAAAAATTAATATTCTACTATAAAGTTTGTTGTAGATTTTCTTTAGAAAAAATCACATAAGTAATTAGCAATATTTGTGCCGAAATTTATCAGAATTAATTTTAAATAATAAAGAATAGTTCTTTTTATTAGGCAAATGATGGAAATCACAAAAAGATTTAGTAAGTTTTTTAACCTTTAAAATAATATTGAAAAGGATAAGAGTAAAGATAATGATAGTTTGTAAGATGAGGTACTTACTGAATTTTCTTTAATAAAAAAAGAAAAAGCTATCCTATCGGATAGCTTTTTTAGCTATATTTTCTGCCCACGAAAGTATATAATGATATAATTCTTTCATTGGGATGTTAGGATTTTGTTTGTATTTGTCCAAAAGAGCACGATTAAAGTCTTTGAAACGAACAAAACCTCGAGAATTCTGCATCATATTTTCCAAATAAGGAATAAAATTCTCAACGTCTTTTGCCTCGTAATTGTCACTGATATACAGGCTGAATAAAGCAAAAGTCATATACTCATTATAAACTTTGTAAGAAGAATCATACATCGTAATGCTTTCTCTTTCAATCCATTCCGAAGTGAAAATTTTGTTTATTCGGCTGATAATTCCATATTCCAACGAAAGAGGGTTTACGTAATTGTGGTCGATTTCCGTAAAAACAACCCAACTTGCGTGCAATTCATTGCTGATTTTGGACAATTTTTCATCTTCCGAAACCTTTGCAACAAACATAAGGGCTTGTTTGAAGTTGTTATTTTCGTGCTGAATGGTCGCTTGAGCTCCTTTGTTCAGCGGTGAAAAATAAATAAGATAAGAATCATAGCCGAAACCGAATTTGTTCTCCAACCAATTTTTCATTTTTGTAAGGGGAACTAATTTGTGATAATCCGTTAGTAAATTATCATAATATAATTTGTTATCTTGGTGGGATTTTCTAAAATTTGACTTTTTAGCAAAATCTTCAAAAACAGCCAAATCTATCATTGGGTCAAATGTATGCCAATCCAATGCTATTTCGCGAATAAATCCGTTGTTTTTTATGTTTCCTTCTTTATCAAAAATATAAGCACAAGTATTCATTTTCAGTGCATAAAAATAATTGTAGCTATCTTTTGAAAATAAATAAACGCCCAACTGCGGATGAAGCTTGGGCGAAGGCATATGCTTTTCAACTAATGCCACCTCAGGGTGTGAGCGAAAAGGAGCAAAATATTCCTTAACTCGCTTATAATAAATCGGTTTGCGTGTCGAACATATTGTTGTCTTTTTCGGCATCTTTGTATAGTGCCAAAATAACATTTACAAGTTCGCTAACTTCGGGAATATCAATCAGCATTTTCCCTTTGTAATGCTGAATATATTCTGGTGTGAAATTTTCATTGGGAGCAATTCCTACCAAGCGAATATTTATTTTCTCGTCTTCGGACAGATTTTCTATAAATGAAATTTCCCAAAATAAGATTCCCTACGCTTGTTTATTTTGAAAAACAGACTATCTTTACCCAAAAAAATCCTATGAAAAAACTTTTATTGCTAACTTTTGCGTTAGCCCTAACTGCTTGTTAAACAAATCAACAGACACAAAATCAGACCATGAAGACAGAATGGAACCGAAACTATGGCAGTGCCGACAAATCATACGATACAGACCTGCTATCATTGCGAGAGAAAATCGCTCCGAAGTTTCAGAAATTTAGTTATAAAGACGAAAAACGGGTTTGTCGGGTGAGAGAATCGTAGCTTGTTTGCCGTCGATAGCTCCAAGAAGCAGACACTCGCTCTGAATGATAGCAATTTGCTTTTTGGGAAAATTCACAACGGCGGTAACTTGCTTTCCGATGAGTTATTCTGGCGAATAAAGTACCGTAACCTGTGCCGATGTTTTTCGCATTCCGATTTCTCCAAAATCTATCGTAATGATATACGCTGGATTTCGTGTCTCTTTGAAAACCTCCGCATTTACTATCGTTCCCACACGAATATCTATTTTCTCAAAGTCCGCCCAAGTGATTAATTCTTTATTCATTATATTGAAGTTTTTCGCAAAAGTATTTATTTCTAAAGCAATTCCAAAACATTTATAATGGTTAGTTGTTAATTATCAATGGTTAATGATAAATTATAAATTACTAATGTTTCTCATCAATTAATAACGCATATCAATCGTCAGGGATTAAATTCTTTTATGCGTTCTTAAATTAAAAATATATTTTTTATCTTTTAAGAGTTCTTAAAACACTAAACGGAAAACATTTTGACCTTTTAAGAGTTCTTAAAATGCTAAACGGAAAACTTTTTGAGCTTTTAAGAATACTTAAAATGCTAAACTGAAAACTTTTCGAGCTTTTAAGCGTTCTTAAAGGATTGTCCGAATAATTTTTTGATATTTTATGTATTCTTAAAAAGTTTAATATTATATCTAGACACAATATATTGCATATATACGATATCAATTTTAATTAATTTCAGCATTGTAGGGTCAAATAATTATTTGCCAGAATGATAAAAGGGCGAAAAATGTTTCGCCCCTACAATGAAAAATTTTCTAACAATCAAAATCTTTAAACATAATGCGTTACCACCCAAAGACTTCCGATACTTATGAAAATCCACAAGGCAATAGCTAAAACAAGGGGTTTGATTCCGATGTTTTTAAGGTTTCCCACAGAAAGCGTTGTACCGATTAAGAAGAGTGTAAGGTGCAATCCTGCTTTGGAAATATCTGTTATGATAGGAGATATTTCTTGTACCGCCTGAAAGTAAGTATTTATCAAAATTGCCAACACAAAAAGACCAATAAACCACGGAATTTTCACTTTAGCACTGCCATTTTTGAACATAAAAAGCGTAACTATTGACAGTGGAATAATCCACAAGGCACGAGCCAGCTTAACCGTCATTGCTATTTTCAGAGCCTCGTTTCCGTACTTACTTGCCGCACCCACTACCGAACTCGTATCGTGAATTCCGATGGCACACCACAAGCCGAAATCGTGTTGCGAAAGCTCCAGCCAATGTCCCACCGCAGGGAAAACAAACAACGCTACCGAGTTGAGCGTAAACACAATAGCTAATGCTACTGAAATATCCTTTGGCGAGGGTTTCACAATGGGTGACACTGCCGCAATGGCACTTCCGCCACAAATTGCGGTTCCTGTTGAGATAAGATATGAAAGTGGCGTGGGAATTTTGAGCAATTTTCCTAAAATCCAACCCAATGTCAGCACTGCAACAATGCTGATTACGGTGATTCCGAAACCTGACTTCCCTGCCTGTAAAGCCTCATCGAGGTGCAACCCAAAACCCAGCCCTACAATAGCAATTTTTAGTAATAAATGAATGTATTTGTTCGATTTCTCCTGATACGGATTTCTTATTAGAAACGAAGTGAAAAACCCCAACGACAGTGCCACCGGCGACGAAATCCAAGGGGTAAGACAAAGAACAACGAGCATTAGAAAAATGATTTTCTTGTAAATGTTATTTTCAGTACTAGCCATTTTTAGAAGAATAATTTTAAATTAAAAAAATCTATTTAATGGGGACAAAAGTAATAAAGTACATTATTTTCTGTCAAGAAAATACGCGATTTTTTTTGAATATTCAAAATTAAACCCAACACCATCAGGATTTTTGGAAAAACAATCAATCAGCTTCGAGAATATATTTTTCTCATTTACAAAGCATTCACTGAAGTGAAAACCTTCAACGGAAAGTAAAATAACCTTTTCACTATAACGAAAATCTTCAACAGAAAACAAAACAGCCTTTTCACTGTAATGAAAACACTCAACGGAAAGCAAAATAGCATTTCACTATAGTGAAAACATTCAGCAGAAAACAAAATAGCCTTTTCACTACAATGAAAACACTTAGCAGAAAGCAAAACACTCTTTTCACTGCAGTCTTTTCAAAATTTGTAATATTGATTCAGAATAAGAAAAATATTTTTGTAGATTTGCCAAACAAATTCTAACATTCTTTGTTTGTTTGAATTATCTATTTTTCCAAAAAAAGTAAAATAAAGAACAATGTCGAAAAATAGGTCAAATGCAAAAAAAATACTATATTTGCGTGATAATTCAGCAATCTAAAACACAGCGAAAATTCAAACTAAAATTTTAGGATAATGAGAAAAAAACACATCACATCATTGGCGTTTTTAGGACTGATGATAGCTTCGTGCAACGAAGTAAAACAACCTGTAACTGAGCAACAAACAGAGCAAAAACCACTCACGAGTTTCGTAAATCCGTTTATCGGAACGGGCGGACACGGGCATACGTACCCCGGAGCTGCCGTTCCTTTCGGGCAATTACAAGTCAGCCCCGTGAACGGAATTAGTGGCTGGGATTGGTGTTCGGGCTATCATCACAGCGATAGTTTGGTCATCGGATTTGGGCATTTGTCGCTCAGCGGAACGGGTATCGGCGATTTGAACGATATTTTGCTGATGCCAGTCAATAAAGAATATGATTTGTCGCAGCTTTCCACGGGGAAGGAAGACCAATACCCGAAAGCCGCTCTCGATTTTCGCAATCAAGTGCCGTACAAATCTCGCTACTCGCACCAAAATGAAAAAGCCGAACCAGGGTATTATCAAGTTTTCTTGGAAGACCCGGAAGTAAATGTGGAACTTACTGCCGACCAATACGTTGGAGTACATAAATATACGTTCCAAAAAGGCGATATGCAATCTGTAATTCTCAATTTAGGATTTGCCATCAATTGGGACAACCCGACCGAAATGAGCATTCGTCAAAGCGACCAAAAATTGGACGGACAAAACGTAGGAAACATCATCACAGGCTACCGATTCAGTACGGGCTGGGCAAAAAATCAGAAAGTGTTTTTTGCGATTAAATTTTCTAAGCCAATTAAAAAAATCGAACTTCATCAAAATGAAAAACAAATTTCTTCGGGACAATTCTTTTTTGATGAAACTACAAATGAAGAATTGGAAGTTCGTGTAGCTCTTTCTTCTGTAAGTGAAGATGATGCTTTGGATAATTTGGATTTGAACGACAACCGCTCCTTTGCTGAAATCCGTCAAAAAGCTCACGATACTTGGGAAAAACATCTTTCTTCCATAGAAATCGAAACGTCGGTAGATTCGCTCAAAACGATTTTCTACACGGCTTTGTACCACGCTCAGGTGGCTCCTGTTACTTTTTCGGATAAAAGTGGTAAATTTCGTCAGCAAAATGATGAAATTTATACCGCCAAAGATTTTACAGCCTATTCTACTTTGTCATTGTGGGATACGTTCCGTGCTGAAAATCCGCTTATTACTTTGCTTCAACCCAAAGTGTCTTCGGATATTATCAACTCAATGTTGGCTTATTCAGATGTAATTCAAAAACTTCCCGTTTGGACGCTCTACGGCAACGAAACCGATTGTATGACGGGTTATCATTCCATTCCCGTAATTGTGGAAGCGTACTTAAAAGGCGTTCGTTCGTTCGATGCCGAAAAAGCCTACCAAATGATGAAAAAAACGATGATGGGAGACGAACGCGGACTGAAATTCTACAAGCAATACGGCTACATTCCGTACGATAAATGGGACGAATCGGTAACTATCACACTCGAATATGCGTATGACGATTGGTGTGTGGCACAAATGGCAAAAGCCTTAGGAAAAACCGATGATTACGAGTTCTTTATGAAACGAAGTGAGGCATACAAACATTTGTTCGACCCTGCTACGGGCTTTATGCGAGGCAAATCGGCAAGTGGAAAATGGCGTGAACCTTTCGACCCGAAACATTCCAACCACCGCGAAGCCACCGATTACACCGAAGGAAATGCTTGGCAACACTCGTGGTTCGTGCCGCACAATCCGAGCGGACTGATAAACGCTTTTGGGGGCAACGAGCCGTTTGTAGCTCATTTGGAAAAATTATTTACCGAAAGCTCTGAGATTACGGGCGATAACGTTTCGGCGGACATCACGGGGCTTATCGGGCAGTATGCACACGGCAACGAACCGAGCCATCATATTGCGTATTTGTTCAACAAAGCTGGAATGCCGCACCGCACACAATATTGGGTGAATGAAATCCTCAAAACGCAGTACAACACGACGCCCAACGGCTTGGCAGGAAATGAGGACTGCGGACAGATGTCGGCTTGGTACGTGTGGAGTTCCATTGGTTTGTACCCGATGAATCCAGCTTCGGGTGAGTATGAAATAGGGCGTCCGTTATTTCCGAAAGCGAAAATAAATCTTCCTAACGGGAAAACGTTTACCATTATCGCTGAAAATGTTTCTGCTGAAAATATGTACATTCAGTCGGCAACGCTCAACGGACAGCTTTTTGAAGGATTTACAATTTCTGATGAAACCCTCAAAAAAGGAGGCGAATTAAAATTTGTTATGGGAGCGAAACCAAAGAGGTAAATACGTTATTTAACCAAAAAGAATTCATGGGAAATTTAAAAGTAGAAAAGAAAACAAAGATAATTCTTATAAAGTCTACATAACACGAAATACTGAAAAATTAGTTGCTACAGTGCATTTAAAAGATGATAATGGTACAATTATTCAAACAAAAACAGCCACACTTACAATTTTGCATAAAGGTGTTGCTATTTATATTGCTTTTCCCGATTACAAAGCTGACCCTGAAATAAACATCCCTCTTCCAAAAGGGAAAAATATTAAAATTCCTAAAATAGAAACAGGTCACGCAGGAATTTTATTAATAGAAAGCGATGGTTATACTGCGTATTATGAATATGGTCGATATCCTCATTCTTGGGATAAGACCAAAGGATATGTAAGAAGAAAAACTGTTCCTAATGTCAAGTGGAATGGAAGTGGATTAATAGATATCTCTGAGCTGAATAAAGTTTTAAGTAAAATTTCTCAACAATCGGGAGATAATGGAAATATTATTGGTGCTTATATAGAGACAAATTATATAAATAGAATGCTGTCTTATGCTGAACAAAAACATATAGAAAGTGTTCCCAATGATATCAATGACCCAACACCTCATAAACATCACGCAAAAGATTATGAAAATATAGAACACATAGAATATTCCAAAGATCGAAAAGAATATAATTTATTTTCTAATAATTGTGGCACTTTTGCATTAGATGTTATTCGAGCAGATGAAAATGTTGCATCTCCTTGGGTTGTTATAAAAACAACTCCAAATGATATTTTAGAAGAATTTTTTGATGAAGGGCATAAAAGAGTCTTTTATAATTCAAAAACAAAAGAAACAATTTTAGAATAAAAAGATGATACAAAAAAAACAACTATATATCAGTTATGGATTTTTATTTTGTGTAATAATAAGTCCCATAATAGCTCTTTCATTTTTATTCGATCAGGATCTTTTCAGAAATGAAATTATCGAATTTATTTGTGGTGGTATTTTTGTTATAACTTACTTGCTTTTCCCTATTTTTTTTATATATCAAATTATCTTAAAAGTAAAGAAACGCTCCAAAAGAAAAATATTTATTATCTCTATTATAACGTTTTTATTATTCATCTTATCTATTGTATTTTATTATTATCTATATCATATAGTAGATGAGGCTATAACCCGAAGATATCAATCAATGTAAAAACATCATAAAGGCATAATGATTGTATAAAAAATATAATTGTATATCCGTAATCACT
>NZ_BPMA01000006.1 GCF_026005215.1 Capnocytophaga catalasegens
ATAGATATGTTAAAAAATTAGTTATGAAACTATTAAATAAATTGCGTAATGAAAGAAGCAGAAAAAATCATAACACTGGGTAAAAAATTACCCTATGGAGCAAAAAAAGAAATCGCCAAGCGGTTGGGTTTTTCAGAGCAGACCATTGTAAATTTTTTCAAAACAGGCAAAGCGCGCCCTAAAAATGCTTTAAAAATCATTGAAATAACAAAAGTTATTTATGATGAGAGTCAAGAAATTATCAATAAACAAAACGAAATTTTAAACTCTTTAAACAATAGAAAAACAAATAGTACACCACTTGAATAGTGAAGGTTACACAACGCATACAGAAGTAAGATATTTTCTTTTTGGGCGCTGTATTTATCGAAAAACAAAGTGTTTAACACACTTTGTTAATGTTTAGCACGCTTAAAGCAATATGATTATGAGTGCAAATATATAACAAAAAAAATATTTATGGCTTATAGTCATAGAAATTTATTAGAAAAAATAATCGAAATTCAAAATATAGTGCTGGAACTCAAACGAAAAGACGGTGATTTGTTTTTAAAAAATATCTTTTGGGAACATATACAACCAAAATATAAAATCTGTTATCGAACTTTTCATACCTACTTAGGGATAAATGCTAAAAAGGAACTTCGAGAGCTTCAATCAAAATAAGTACTTTTTTTAGCAACAATTTAAATGTATTTAATGAGTTTTAGCATTAAAAAAATAAGAGTTTAAACACTATTTAAACGGCATAATCTGGAATTTGAAGTAAAAGAAAATATTATCACGGCTTTTGGAAATATTTACGAAGGTGATGCAGTAACTTTTGAAACTCTTTTTTCAGAATTAGAGCAAAAGCATAAATCAATCATTATACGCTTACACACCTACGGAGGCGCTGTATTTGATGGAAACATAATGTATAACACCATCGCTAACAGCCGTGCAAAGGTAACAATACATATTGTAGGAGTGGCGGCAAGTATGGGGGCTATCTTATCTTTATCAATAGAAGAGGTGTATATGGTTGAAAATGGTTATTTGATGATACACGTCCCTTCTGGTGGAAGTTTTGGAACAGCCCAAGAACTGGAAAGAAGTACAAAGTTACTTCGTTCCATAGAAGCAAATTTTATAAAGAAATTACAGCAAAAAACAGGTAAAGACGCTGAATATGTACAAAAATGGTTAAACGGCGATAATTGGTTTGATGCAGAACAAGCATTACAGGAAGGATTGATAAAGGGTATAATTGAAGCTGAATATGATTTTCAAGCGAATTTTAACCCTCAAAAACTACCTACAAATGAAGCGTTTAATCGTTTTAATGCAATGTTTAAAAATAAACAATTTAATAATAATGTTATGTATTTAAGAGACAAATTAATCAGTAAATTTAATTTACGAGCAGACACTTCTGATACAAAAAATTATTCAAGAAGTGGAACAAGCAATGGAATTAAGAGAGTCAATAATTGAATTATTAGGCTTAACAGAAGAAGTTTCAGATGATGAAATTTTAGAAAAAATTAAATCCTTATTAGAATTAGAGCAGACTAATTCAGAGGAAAAGGAAAGAGAAGCGAGATACTTAACCACGAGTGCAATCAGAGCAGGAAGTATCGCACAGGAACAGGAACAGCATATTTTGAGTATGTTTAAAAAAGATTTTGCAGGAACAAAACGACTTTTAAACACACTACCAAAACGCAACCCGTTTTCAATTATTGACTTAATTAACAAAAAAGGAGCGGAACAAGAACAAAACACAAAAGCGATTGGGATTTAGAAGATTACAGAAAATACGCACCCAAAGAATTAGAGAAAAATCCGCAACTATACCAACGACTAATAAAAGAAAAGTATAACAAATAAAACTTGATTAAAAATGGCATTACAAAAAGAAATTTGGCTTGACCAACTAATGAACAGCTTTTACCCTGAAACTTCATTTTTAAATTTCACAGTTGATTTTTCAGCGTTTGTAGATAACGACAAGCTGAATATGACAGAGGTAGGAGTAGACCCAGAGGTATTGATAAACAATAACACATACCCTATTTGACGTACTGGAACGCACCTATAAACCGTTATCTATTGAATTAGATTTGTACGAAACGGTTAATACCTTAATCAGAGAACCTGAAGCGGTGGAATTGTTCTACAACAAATTAGAAAGCGTAATTTACGGACACCGACAAGCCTTACAAACAAAGGCAGGAATGAAAGCCGCTCACGCTTTTACTCCAACAAAAGACAGTTTATACACTCCAATCGTAACAACAACAGGAGACGTAAACGAAGGATTTAAAAGACTTGTTCCTGAAAACATATTGAAGTTAAAAACGCCGTTTTGATGAGTTGGATATAAGTACAGAAAACCGAGTTTTGGTGTTACATCCCGCACACCTTGAAGATTTGATTTTATACGACTTAAAAGCGTTTAAAGACTTAACAGAATGGAAGGACGGCAACCCTTCTAAATTTGCAGGATTCAATATTTTACAATTCACAAAAACCCCTGTTTTTAATGCTACAACAATGCAGAAGAAAGCATTTGGAGCAATCACGGAAAGCACTGATACTTATTGTTCATTTGCGTTTAGTTCTGATGAAGTGATGAAAGCAGATGGCGAAGCGAAGATGTATATCACAGAAAGAGACCCAAAACAACGAGCTACTATAATAGGTTTTGATAAACGTTTCATTGCGTTACCAATCCGAAATAAAGGTATCGGGGCAATCGTTACAGGAAAGTAATTTAATTAGTGTTTTCTTTCATATATTTATATTTGTATTTTCGCACGAACAACCGCATTAATATTAGTGTGGTTGTTCTGTTTTTTACAGCGTTTAAACACCGTTTAAAAAACTATCATTTTTACCCCAATCTTCCAGCCAAAAATTGGAAGTCATACCCTTAAAAATCTTTACATTTGGTTTTGCCGTTTATATATCAATGAAAAAGATTCTGATATAGAATAAGAATATTCTTATTCGATTGGTTAAATTTGAATGAAAATTATTGAAAAAAGCACCTTGATTAGCAAGGTGCTTTTTAAAATTGTGTAATTATTGTTGTATATAAAATTATAAAGTATTTACATTATTTAAGTCTTCAAAAGCTTTTTTCATACGAACGACAAAAGTTTTTTCTCCTTCACGAAGCCAAACACGAGGGTCATAGTATTTTTTGTTAGGGGCGTCAGCACCTTCCGGATTTCCTATTTGTCCTTGCAAATAGTCTGCTTTATTCTTCATATAATCACGAATTCCTTCGGTAAAAGCATATTGCAAATCAGTATCAATATTCATTTTTACTACTCCGTACGAAATGGCCTCACGTATTTCTTCAACAGAAGAACCTGAGCCTCCGTGGAATACAAAATCAACCGTATTGTGAGGTACTCCATATTTTTGAGAAATGTATTCTTGCGAATTTTTCAAAATTTTGGGAGTAAGTTTTACATTACCTGGTTTATACACTCCATGTACATTACCAAATGAAGCCGCAATAGTAAATTGAGGGCTTATTTTAAGTAATTCTTCATAGGCATAAGCAACTTCTTCAGGTTGAGTGTATAGTCTTGATTCATCAACATCGGAATTATCAACCCCATCTTCTTCACCTCCTGTGATACCCAATTCTATTTCGAGGGTCATTCCCATTTTGCTCATTCTTTCCAAATATTTTTTACAAAGCTCAATATTTTCTTTGAGAGGTTCTTCAGAAAGGTCAATCATATGTGAGCTAAAAAGAGGCTTGCCTGTTTCTTTGAAGTGTTGTTCAGAAGCATCTAAAAGTCCGTCAATCCAAGGCAATAATTTTTTTGCACAATGGTCTGTATGAAGAATTACAGTAGCTCCATATGCTTCTGCTAACTGATGTACGTGTTTTGCTCCTGCGATAGCTCCCAATATAGCTGCTTTTTGTCCATCGTTAGAAAGTCCTTTTCCGGCAAGGAAAGAAGCACCTCCGTTAGAAAATTGTATAATTACAGGTGCATTGAGTGTTGCGGCTGTTTCCAAAACAGCATTGATACTATCAGAACTGATTACATTAGCAGCTGGTAGTGCAAATCCTTTTTGCTTTGCATATTGGAAAATCTCTTGCACTTGTTTGCCTACTGCTACTCCGGGTTTAATGTTATGACTCATTATTTATAATGTATTAAAAATTATCAGACAAATATACAAACTTTTCTCAAAAGGAAGATTTATCTTGTCTATGTTTTTTCAATAGAACTTGCTAAAACGTTTCAGAAAAATGTTCAATAGCGAGATTAGTTCTATCAGAAAACACAAAAATCGCTACTAGGTAGCGATTTTTTGTATAAATTTTAAATATTTAAAACAATGAAAAAACTTTTAAAACTATTTACTTAAAAATCTTCTTAACAAAAACTCTGTACCAAGTACAAAAAGGTTTTTTTTCGTTGCGAATAACGATTCACGTACTTGAGTTATGGTATCTGAAAATATGTTTTTGAAAGATAAATTGCGCAAAATACTTTGATAATCGC
The DNA here is from genome assembly GCF_026005215.1 of Capnocytophaga catalasegens. Taxonomy (GTDB): domain Bacteria; phylum Bacteroidota; class Bacteroidia; order Flavobacteriales; family Flavobacteriaceae; genus Capnocytophaga; species Capnocytophaga catalasegens. The sequence goes on from NZ_BPMA01000006.1 coordinate 4,521, forward strand.
TTTTTAAACACAATATATCTATGTCTTTTTTTAATTTTAATATTTTCAAATCATTATCAATTTCTTCAAATGATGAATATTTTTTTTCCATGAATTAGTCCTTGTTAAAATAAATTTCTGACAAACGTTGTAAAATAGGTTTATAAACAAACCTTTTTCTTCCCCAATAGACCGCTATGGCGAGTATGCTTAACAATAATGCCATCGCTAAAAAACCCAAAGGAGTACTCTGTAAAAGAGTTCCTAAAGCAAAAGCTCCCGCTACCGCCAGAAAAAACAAAACAGCCAGAGCTAAAAGCCCCATAATAAAAATATTAACTAAACCTGTCGCAGATTTTGCTAACACACGAAAGCTATATAGTTTGTAATATTCTATTTGCGAATTTATAGCAGATTCTATTTCTGCGGGTAAGTTTTTAGATGTGTTTTTTAACTCGCTTAGTGCCATTGAGTATTTATTTTTGAAATTTAGCGTTTGCCTTTTTGAGTTGTTCCAATTTTTTTTCTAAGACATCAATAACTTCTTCTGCTTTATAACTTGAGCGCGAAAGCAAAGATTCTACATTTTCTTCAAGAGTACCTTTGAATTTTTCGGCTTTGTGTTTGATGTCTGCATTTAAATCTTCAAACCGATGTTTCAGATTTTCAGAAGCATCATCAAATGATTTTTTGATTTTTCTACGTGTTTTTTTTCCTTCATCGGGAGCAAAAAGTATTCCTACTCCAGCCCCTACTATGGCTCCTACTACGAGCGCTACGAGTGTGTTTCCTGTACTGTTTGGCATAATTATATTTATTTAATATTATCGCTGTAAAATTACAACCTTTTTTCTATTTAGATTATTAAAGAAATGTTAAATCAATATTTTTCTTGAAATAATTTAATTTTTTCGTCTTCTTTTTGTCTCATTTTTTGACTCTCAGTAATTGTTTTGTCTTTGTAACCACATAGATGAAGGATTCCATGTGCCATTACGCGAAGCATTTCTAACGAAAAACTAACTTGAAAATCTGTAGCATTGTCTGCTACACGTTCTGTCGAAATATAAATATCTCCCGATAGAATTTCTCCCTCAGTATAGTCAAATGTAATAATATCGGTAAGTGTATCGTGGTTAAGGTATTGCATATTGATTTGATGCAAATACAAATCATCACAAAAAATATAATTTATTTCTCCTGTTTTTTTCCCTTCAGAAGAAATAATTTTTTCTACCCAATTTTCAAAAATAATTTCCTTTTCAAAAAGGATAAAATCGGTTTCATAGTTAAATAGTATCATAAATTAAAAAGGTTTTTGTATACTATTGTATCTTTTGATTGCAAAATTAGTGATTTTTTGAATATAAAAATTTCTTTTTGTAAGAATAAAATCTATTTTCTTGATATTTGGAATTATTTTTTAGGTGAAAAATAAAAATTTTCCCTTCGGAAAAATAAAAATCACCTATTTAAAATTATTTTTTCATTATTAAATATTTAATTTAAAATATTGATTACCAGTATTTTAACTACTAAGTATTATTTTTAACTAAAAGAAAATGTCATTATATAAAAAAAAATTCTTACTTTTGCCACACGTTAAATCATAAATTTAGAAAATTATGTCAGACATCGCATCAAGAGTAAAAGCTATCATCGTTGACAAACTTGGAGTTGATGAAAGCGAAGTAGTTGCAGACGCAAGTTTTACAAACGATTTGGGAGCAGACTCATTGGACACAGTTGAGTTAATTATGGAATTTGAAAAAGAATTTGATATCCAAATTCCTGATGACCAAGCTGAAAATATTGCTACAGTAGGTCAAGCTATTAAATATATTGAAGACGCAAAATAATAGCACAAAGAGAACTCACTCTTGAACAAAAAACTTTACGGGGACTATTTATATCCCCGTTTAGTGTATATAATTGTATCAAAATCAAAATCTTATAATTATGCAAACCAAAAGAGTTGTTGTAACAGGTTTAGGTGCTTTAACACCTATTGGAAACAATATACAAGAATATTGGGAAGGATTAGTTAGAGGTAAAAGCGGGGCTGACAAAATCACGCATTTTGATGCCTCTAAGTTTAAAACTCAATTTGCTTGTGAGGTAAAAAATTTTGACGTAACTGCTTTTATCGACCGAAAAGAAGCTCGTAAAATGGATAAATTTACTCAGTACGCTATTGTTGCTTCTGATGAAGCGATAAAAGATGCAGGGCTTAATTTTGACAAACTTGATAAAGATAGAATAGGTGTTATTTGGGGAGCAGGTATTGGAGGGCTTGAAACGTTTCAAGACGAAGTGTTAGATTTTGGTAAAGGCGATGGTACTCCGAGGTTTAATCCGTTTTTTATTCCGAAAATGATTGCTGATATTGCACCAGGGATGATTTCGATACGACACGAACTACGAGGTCCCAATTTTGCAACTGTTTCAGCCTGTGCCTCATCAGCCAATGCACTTATTGATGCGCTAAATTATATTCGTTTAGGGTATGCGGATATTATTGTATCAGGGGGTTCAGAAGCAGCTGTAACGGAAGCAGGAATAGGTGGATTCAATGCTTTACACGCTCTTTCTACTCGTAATGACCAAGCCCAAACGGCTTCACGACCGTTCGATGTTACTCGAGATGGATTTGTATTGGGAGAAGGAGCAGGAGCTATTGTTTTGGAAGAGTACGAACACGCCAAAGCACGCGGGGCAAAAATATATTGTGAGCTAGCAGGAGGTGGTCTTTCAGCAGACGCTTATCATATGACAGCCCCACACATAGATGGATTAGGAGCTAAAAATGTAATGCTTAATTGTTTGCGTGATGCAAATGTTTCTATTGAAGAGGTTGATGCTATTAACTTACACGGAACTTCTACTCCTCCTGGTGATATTGCTGAAACCAAGGCTGTAATAGATGTTTTTGGAGAAAATGCTTATAATATCAACCTAAATTCTACTAAATCAATGACAGGACACTTATTGGGGGCTGCTGGGGCTATTGAAGCTATTGCCTCAATTCTGGCAATAAAAAATGCTATGGTTCCTCCTACTATCAATTTTGCAAATCCTGATGAAAATATTGACCAAAAACTGAATTTTACATTCAATAGAGCACAAAAACGCGAAATAAAAATAGCTATGAGTAATACTTTTGGCTTTGGCGGACATAATGCTTGTGTTTTATTCAAAAAAATAGATTAAGTATGCTTTTTTATAAAAAAATAGTTTCCCGTTTTCGTAAAAAAGACGGGATATTTTTTATAAAATTAGAAAAATTATTGGGTTTTGCTCCTAAAAATCTTCGTTATTACGAAGAAGCTTTTACACACCCTGCTGTAAAAAAAGCACAAGGAACACCACATATCAGTTATGAACGATTAGAATTTTTGGGAGATGCTGTGTTAGGTGCTGTTATTGCTCATTATTTATTTACAGAAGCTCCCAACGAAAACGAAGGCTATTTGACAAAAATGAGAGCCAAAATGGTTCAGCGAAACTATCTCAACCAAATAGGTGAAGAATTAAAACTTAAAGATTTTCTAAAAAATGAGAATAAACCTAATCTTTTGGGAGGTAACATCACAGGAAACCTTTTTGAAGCTCTTGTGGGAGCTATATATTTAGATCAAGGTTATCAGAAGGCAACTCAATTTATCTACCGTGTACTTATCAATTCTCATATCAATATAAAGGAATTGGAAGGTAAAATAATAAGTTACAAAAGTTTGCTTGTAGAATGGAGTCAAAAACAACATAAAACGATAGTTTTTGAAACAGATCAAGATTATGAATATTCCTCAAATATCAAATACTTTGTGTCTAAACTTATCGTTAATGATAAAGTTTTTGCAAAAGCACGAGATACTTCAAAGAAAAAAGCCGAAGAAAAAACGGCAAAACGAGCTTTTTTTAAGATTACAGGGACAATCAGAAAGAAAAAATCAAATAAAAATACTAAAAAATTAAAAATATAAATTTATATTTTTTTAATTACAAATTATTCAAAAAATCAATCGTATCTATACCATCGGCATATTGCCAAAGAGCTGGGGTTTGCGTTTGTCCAAAAGGGATTTCATCTGATGTAAATCCATTGGAAACAATACATTGTATCTGTTTTTGAGCTGTTTTTAGCTTCTGAGAAAGAGAATTCAGATCAGAATAATATTCATAAAAAAGTGTTGCAATTGGCGAACTATACGCTGTATCTTGTTTAATCATCAGAAAACCATTTTCTTTTATAACGAATAAACTCATCAAATACACCGCTTTATTATAATCATAATTATTGGCGTATTTGGTATGTTCAACAATGGTATGGTAAGGATAAATAGCACTGAAAAACGCATTAAAATCATATCCGTTAGGGACAAAAATTTTTGATACACTTCTGCATCCAAGCCCGAAATAAGTAAAAATATCTTTTCCGAGTTCAAATAATTCGTTTTGAGTTTCATTTCCTGTCAAAACAGCTACCGAATTCCGATTTTTACGAATAATATATGGTTTTTTTCCAAAATAATATTCAAAATATCGAGCTGTATTATTACTTCCTGTGGCAATAACCGCATCATAATCCGTTATCTTATGGTCGGTAAAAATAATATTTTCAGCCATAGATGGATTTATTTCAATCAATTTTTTCATCAGAAAAGGAATCAACAATGTATCGTTAGATGAACATTTGATAAGCGCTGTGTGTCCCGCCAAAAGAACTGATACAACATCATGAAAACCTACTAATGGAATATTTCCTGCTAAAATAAGTGCTATTTTTCTTGATTTCTTATTTTCAAAAATATATTCTGATAACCATCTATTTAAATGGTCGTACGTGAGTACTTTAGCCCATTGTCTGAAAGCAAAATCAATATTTTCGGGAGTAAACCAAGCATTTTGCTGATATGCTTTTTGTATAATAGTTCTAAATTCTTCTTGTTCAGAAGATTTTTTTTCTGAAAAAACAATTTCATTATCTAATTGATTATCAGTTATTTCTTTCAAAAAATTGCCTAATTTGACAAATGTTTGTATTCGATTACTTATTGACATAGATTTTGTTTTGTCCTTTATTTAAAATAATTTTGCACAAAAATACAAAACAAATTTTATTGTAAATAATTTACGGACTTTTTTATTAACTAAAATATATCAAAATGGCAATTATAATAACCGATGACTGTATCAATTGTGGAGCTTGTGAACCTGAATGCCCTAACAATGCTATTTATGAAGGAGCTGATGATTGGCGTTACAGCGACGGAACTAAACTGAAAGGGAATATTATTTTACCCAGTGGAGCCAATGTTAACGCTGACCAAGTACAAAAGCCCCTGAGTGATGATTTTTATTTTATTGTACCTGACAAATGTACAGAATGCAAAGGTTTTCACGAAGAGCCTCAGTGTGCGGCTGTTTGCCCTGTCGATTGTTGCGTTCCAGATAATAATTATCAGGAAACCGAAGAAGAATTATTGGCAAAACACGATTTTATGCACAATGGTGAATAAGTTTTTCGTTTTTCTCTAATGAATTTTTATTAAAATCCGTATCTTTGCTGAAATTTTTGACAATGGCACTCAAACATATCATAGAAGAATACGAATAGCTCGGCTTTGTCCGAGTAATTTCGTTTATATAAACTGCAAAGAAGATAACTTTGACAAAATAAATAATGTGTCGAGGCTCTCGACAATCTTTTAATAACAAATTTTTTAATAAAGAATAAAAAAATGAAAAACTTCATACAAGAATTACGATGGCGAGGAATGATTCAGGATATTATGCCTGAAACGGAACAACATTTATTAGAAGGCGTACGCTCAGCATATATAGGCTTTGACCCGACAGCAGATTCGCTACACGTCGGACATTTGGTAGGGATAATGATACTTAAACACTTCCAAAACTGCGGACACAAACCTTACGCTTTGGTAGGTGGTGCCACAGGAATGGTGGGCGACCCTTCGGGGAAATCTATCGAAAGAAACCTTTTGACCGATGAGATTTTGGCTAAATATATTGCTGGAATTAAGAAGCAGTTGTCCAAATTTTTGGATTTTGAAAGCAAAGCCGAAAATGCAGCCGAAATGGTCAATAACTACGACTGGATGAAAGATTATTCGTTCTTAAACTTCATTCGTGATATTGGGAAGCACATTACCGTAAATTATATGATGGCGAAAGACTCTGTGAAAAAGCGTTTTGACCCTACCGAAAACACTGAGGGAATGTCGTTTACCGAGTTTTCGTACCAATTATTGCAGGGATACGACTTTTTGCACCTCTATCGAGAAAGAGGTTTGACGCTCCAAATGGGAGGCTCTGACCAGTGGGGCAACATCACTACGGGAACGGAACTTATCCGAAGAATTGCAGGAGGAAAGGCGTACGCAATGACTTGTCCGCTCATTACCAAGGCTGACGGAACGAAATTCGGAAAATCGGAAGGTGGCAACATTTGGCTTGACCCTGAAAAAACATCGCCGTACAAATTCTACCAATACTGGCTCAACACATCAGACGCCGACGCTGAAAGATACATCAAAATATTCACAATGCTGACGCAAGAGGAGATAAAATCGTTGGTAACACAGCACCAGGAAGCACCGCACCAAAGAGCCTTGCAAAAGAAACTGGCTGAGGAGATTACGGTGATGGTTCACTCACGCGAAGATTATGACAACGCCGTGAAAGCCTCTGAAATTTTGTTTGGAAATTCTACTTCTGACGATTTGAAAACACTTGATACCAATACATTTTTAGAAATTTTTGAAGGTGTTCCGCAGAAAGAAGTAGCAAAAACGGAAATTATCGGAGCGAATATTGTAGATATTTTATCGCAAAAATCAGGCTTTTTAAAATCGAAAAGTGAAGCTCTTAGGGAACTGAAAGCCAATTCTATTTCCCTTAATAAAGAAAAAATAGGTGAAGATTTTATTCTTTCCGAAAATGACCTAATCAATGGAAAATTTGTTCTTATACAAAAAGGGAAGAAGAATTATTTTATTGTGAAAATAATTATGTAATAATTACAGAGAAGCAAAGAACACATTGCTTCTCTGTATTTAAACCTTAAAAAGATATGATTCCTGAAACACTATTAAATATAAAAAATTATCTCATTGAAAGCAATTTGCATCTGTCCTCTCCTTTAAAAGATGGACGACTGAATTCGTCTTTTAATGAAGATGAAATTATAAATATTCTCAAAACAAAATTTAAAATAAATGAGCCTAATAGTCGCCAATGGTTCGATTTTAGTTTTGAAGAAAAAGGAGATTTTTTTCCTGTTAATATAAAGGTAACTACTACAAACACAGCAGATAATTTGAACTGTAAATTAGGAATTTATTATGCACTTACAGGCTTACTTCCCGATTTTTCAAATGGAATAGATTGGCTTAATTATTTTGAAAAATTAAAAGAGAATTTAGGTACAAAAATAGATAAAGATTATTATTTTTTGATTATCAACAAAGAAGCACCCGAAGATGTTTTTGTAAATACTTTAAAAGGAATTAAAACTCTTTAACCAAACGGAAACAACCTTCCTTTTCAATGCAAATGGAATGATAATAAAGAGTTTAAAAAACGAACTTTTGAACAAAGTAGAGATTTTATTCTTTCCAAATTTGGTGAAAGTATAAGGTTGCGTGCAGATATTTATTTTAATTTTAAACGCCTCTTTTCAGAATATGTATAATGTAGAAAGTTTAGGGCAAGTTTTTACCCCTGTGCACATCGTTTCTGAAATGCTTTCTCTTAGAAAAAATAACGGAAATGTATTAGAACCTTCCGCTGGGAATGGTAGTTTTTGGAGTCAAATATCTAATTGTATTGGTATTGAAATTGATGAAAAATATTGCCAAAAAGGAATGCTAAATATGGATTTTTTTGATTATCCTATTGAAAATCAATTTGATACTATTATCGGAAATCCTCCTTATGTAAAACACAATAGCATAGATGTTCAAACGCAAAAAAATTAGATTACACACTTTTTGATGAGCGAAGCAATTTGTATTTATTTTTTATTGAAAAATAGAGGAGAATTGATATTCATCACACCTCGTGATTTTTTTAAATCAACTTCAAGTATCAAATTAAACCATTTTATTTACAATCAAGGAACAATTACTGATTTGATTGACTTGGGAGACAGCAGAATATTTGAAAATGCACAACCTAAATTGTATTATTTTTCGATTTGAAAAAGGTGATTTTTCGCGAAAAACAAATATAACTAAGCAATTTATCTGTAATAACGGACAATTATATTTTACAGATAATCAATATTCCGTCTCTTTATCAGATATTTTTAGTGTGAAAGTAGGAGCTGTTAGTGGTTTTGACAAAATTTACAAGAATGAAGAGTATGGAAATCAAGATTTTGTAACTTCAATAACTCGAAAAACAGGCAAAACGCAAAAAATGATTTTTGTAGAGCAACCAACAGAGTATTTAGAAAAGAATAAAAACGCTTTAATCAATCGAAAAATAAGAAGTTTTAGCGAAAATAATTGGTGGGAATGGGGACGAAAACATCATATTTCAGACAAAAAACGGATTTATGTCAATACCAAAACACGCAATAAAGAACCTTTCTTTATAAACGATTGTAAAAATTACGATGGTTCTATTTTAGCTTTATTTCCTCATAATCAAGAGCTTGATATTGAAGAATTGGTAATAAAATTAAATAAAGTAAATTGGTTTGAACTCGGATTTGTTTGTGATGGACGCTATTTGTTTTCACAAAAAAGTTTAGAAAATACCATACTACCAAACTCTTTTTTAGCATATAAACATATTAGCCAACTTACTCTTTGGGATTGAATTTGTCCTTCTACAAAAAGGGAAAAAGAATTATTTTGTAATTATTGTAAAATAGAACTTAAATTCAAGGAACAAGTTCTTGACAAAGTGACTGGCGAAGCAATTACGACCAAGCGTAATTTTTGATTCGTAATTAACTAAACTATTATCACTAAAAAAGCAAAGAGGCTGTCCGAAAAGTATCGGGAGCCTCTTTGCTTTTAAAATTTATACTATGAAACTATCTTTATTCATAAATCGCTTGAATACCAGGTAATATTTTTCCTTCAAGACTCTCAAGCATTGCGCCACCTCCGGTAGAAACATAACTTACTTTATCTTCAAAACCGAATTGTTTTACAGCGGCAACCGAATCACCTCCGCCAACAAGAGAAAAAGCGCCTGCTTTGGTTGCTTCTGCAACAAAATTACCAATAGCTATTGTACCTTTGGCAAAATTAAGCATTTCAAAAACTCCTACAGGACCATTCCAAAGAATAGTTCTTGATTGAAGTAAAAGTTCTTTGTTTCGTTCCAAAGTTGTAGGTCCTGAATCCAGACCTTCCCAACCATCGGGTATATTATTAGCCTGTACTATTTGAGTAGGCGTATCATTGGCAAATTCTTTTCCTGCAACTACATCAATAGGGAGGTAGATGTTTACTCCCAATTTTTTAGCTTTATCAAGAATTTCAAGAGCCAAATCTAATTTATCATTTTCACAAATAGAATCTCCAATTTTTCCTCCCAATGCCTTGATAAAGGTATAAGCCATTCCTCCGCCAATAATCATATTATTTACTTTCGGAAGAATATTCTCAATAATTGTAATTTTAGAAGAAACTTTTGAGCCACCCAAGATAGCGGTTACAGGTTTTTCACCTGTTTTCATTACTTTTTCAATACTTTCTATTTCTTTTGCCAATAAGTATCCGAAGCATTTGGCATTGGGGAAGAACTTAGCTACGATTGTGGTTGATGCGTGAGCTCGGTGTGCTGTACCAAAGGCATCATTTACGTAAATATCGCCAAGTTTTGCTAAGTTTTTGGCAAATGTGTCATCTCCTTTGGTTTCTTCTTCATAAAAACGAACATTTTCAAGCAAAAGAACTTCACCTGGTTTGAGTTCCGCCGATGCTTTTTCTGCAACTTCACCAATGCAATCCGAAGCGAATTTCACTGGTACACCCAACACTTGCGAAACTTTATCAACAATATGTTTGAGCGAATACTTGTCTTCTTTTCCTTTTGGACGCCCGAAATGCGACATTAAAATAACGCTTCCACCATCTTTTAATATCTTATCAATCGTTGGTTTAGCAGCTTCGATACGCGTTGCATCGGTTACTTCAAAATTTTCATTCACCGGAACGTTAAAATCTACTCGGATTAACGCTTTTTTATCCTTAAAATTAAAATTGTCAATGGTTTTCATTATGAAATATTTTTATATTGTATTTTCCCAAGTGCCAAATTTACGAATTTTTATTTGAAAAAATTCTTTTTCGTCTGGTTTTTTTCTGAAAAAAAAATTTTCTCTACAAATTGAAAGAAAAAACTATTTTTTGAACATCCCTTTGAGCGTATTGAGAAATCCGGGTTCGATAATACCAATTCCTATTCCGAAATTCCTATCGGCTACTTTATAATAGGCTTCTTTGAGCATTTCTATTTTGTCAAGCGGAATTTCGATATTGGTAACCGGATTATACTCGACCAACACTTTGCCAGAATGCTTAGTGATTTCTTTTTGAGTTTTGTGTGTGAAAAATTCATTTTCAATATCACATTCTTGAATGGTATATTTCTTATGAGTATCAATCTTTTGGTCAGTTTCCAAGTAAATTTCGTAGCGTTCGCTATCAAAACTATGCCAAAAATTCACATCTTGATGTCTGTACTCTCTTACATTATTTTTTAAAATCGAACCATCAAAATACATCAAAAAACGCTTATTTTTCTGATCAACAAAATACGGATTTTCAATGGAGGCTTCATAGCGAAGAGTAAATATGTTTTCTACTTTATCATCTTTTATAATTTGAATTGAAGCGTCTTTGAAAACATCACGAAAATCTTTGTCTTTACGGTCATTTATATAATTCAGGTTATAGAAAAGGGAATTGTTCCAACCCAAAAGCGTCTACAAAACATCTACAATATTGAAAAAATCGATTTTATTTTAGAATTTATAACTAACGCCAACTCCCAATATTTGCTTGAATTGAACCCTTGCTCCGTAGGTATATTTTTGCCCGTTGGGAGCAATAGCTTCTTTGAATTTCACATCGTCATCATATTTCAAGTGCGTACCCAAACGAGCCTGCACGTGGTCATTTACCTTCATATTGATAGTCATTTCCCAATCAATATCTATATTGCCAAAATTTTTATTATATTGTGTATAGAAAGAAAAGCGATTGGTCATCATAATATTTTCATATACTTGAGTATTCCAATTACCTGAAACTAATATACCTACTTCGGAATTAACTTTTTTGCCATGACGAATCAAATTTCCGCTATCATCGTATTCTGCACCTTTGACACCAAAAGCTCCCTTGTCTGCCAAATCTTGATTTAGAACAAAAGTCGATTTGAGTGTAAGAGGAGAGAGAAATAGGTTGAAATCTGATTTTTGTGGCGCATATTCTGCCCCCAAACCAATAATCAGATATCCAGGAGCCATAAATTGTGAAATAGGCGTTTCTCGATTAGGATAATTATATCCATTAGAAAATTGAGAAAGAAAACTAACCTTTGCCGAATAGTACCAATCTGAAAAAGAGTTGGTGCGATAACCAAATGTAGAATTAAGCACTATCTGGTCATCTGTTTTCCGTAATTGTTCTCCTTGTTGAATATTCACTCCATAATTGAGCAATAATTCATTATCCCAAAAAAATCGAGTTTGTGTATATCTGCGACGAAACTTAGCGTCCGTCAAGATAGAAATTGAATTAACTCCTCCAGCATTCCAGTTAGAGAAAGCCACTTCGCTCATATTCAGTCCTAAACTATTGAACGAATACCAGTGCTTATTCTGTATCTGAATTCGCCGAAAGGTGTATTTAAGTGCTTGTTTATCAATCTGTACAGGTTCTATTTCCATTTTAGGAGGAAGCTCTTGTACACGGACTTTACGTACTTGCGCTATTACTGGTGTAGATAATACCAATCCGATAATCAATATAGTGATACGTTTCATAAAAATAATATGTTTTAAGGTGCAAATATACCGCAAAAAATCTTGATTTCTAACTTTTTATTTTAAAAAAATATATGAAATCATCAAAAATTAAATCTATAAATAATGACAAATTTTAATTCTTACAAACAATAAACAATGGAGAAAATACAAGGAGAAAAATGTGGTTGAAAATTTATTTTTAGGATATTAAAAACAAAAAAACCTCAATTACTATTGAGGTTTAATCTTGTACCTTGGGTGGGAATCGAACCCACACTCCGTAGAACACGAGTTTGAGTCGTGCGCGTCTACCAATTCCGCCACCAAGGCATCTATTTTTAAAATGCGGTGCAAAGATATAATTTTTTTGGCACAAAAAAAAATATTTTCAAAAAATTTTATCTAAATGATTTTTAATTTATACCTTTGCACCGCGAAACAGATTTTTAATACTTAGAAAACATCTTGTATGGATTGTATGGTATCTGAGGCAAAACTTTTTGCTTGCACACAAAGCAAAGATTTAGCAGAAAAAATAGCAAAATACTATGGTATGCCCTTAGGAAACGTTATTTTTTCACGATTTAGTGATGGAGAATTTCAACCTTCTTTTGAAGAGTCTATTCGAGGGAATCGAGTGTTTATTATTGGCTCAACGCACCCAGGAACAGAACATCTGATGGAAATGTTACTAATGCTTGATGCTGCTAAGCGCGCTTCGGCACGGCATATTACAGCTGTACTCCCTTACTTTGGATGGGCGCGACAAGACCGAAAAGACAAACCTCGTGTACCTATTGCCGCCAAATTGGTTGCCAACTTGCTCGAAACAGCAGGAGCTACCCGTATTATTACGATGGATTTGCATGCAGACCAAATACAAGGATTTTTTGAAAAACCTGTTGATCATTTGTATGCATCAACTATTTTTCTGCCTTATATTCAGTCTTTGAATTTAGAAAATTTGTGTATCGCTTCGCCTGATATGGGTGGTTCTAAACGAGCGTATGCTTTTTCAAAATACTTAAATTCGGATGTAGTAATTTGCTATAAACAACGCAAAAAAGCCAATGTAATTGAAAAAATGGAACTCATTGGAGAGGTCGAAGGGAAAAATGTCATTTTGGTTGATGATATGGTCGATACGGCAGGAACTTTGGTTAAAGCAGCAGAACTTATGAAGCAAAAAGGAGCTATAAGTGTTCGTGCCATAGCTTCGCACGCATTACTAAGTGGAGGAGCATACGAACGCATTGAAACTTCGCAATTAGAGGAACTTATCGTTACTGATTCCATTCCTCTAAAACAAGAAAGTTCTAAAATAAAGGTACTTAGTTGTGCTGAACTTTTTGCTGATGTAATGCATCGGGTACACGAAAATCAACCGATAAGTAATAAATTTTTGATGTAAAAAAATGACCAAGAAAAGATTTTTTTTACTTTTTTTACCATTTTTCGTTTCGTGTGGATATTTTTCAGAAAAGAAAAACTCCGAGCAACAAGAAGCTGTTAAAGATACGTTGCAAAATGTATTTTCAGAAGGAGATTTAGAAGAAAGTATTGAAAATCAAGATGAAATAGAAAATCAAAAGGAGATTGAAATTTTCAAAAATGAGTTTGAAGTTTCAGAAACAGAAAATGTTCGATACAAAATTCATCTTGAAAAAACAGATTCAATTACATTTTTCAAAATAAAACAAGGTATCCCGATACCTGAAAAAATTGAAAAAATTACAGATTTTGCTGATGCTAAAAAATATTTGAAAGGAATTGTAGAGTTTGGTATAACAGAAACTTTTGGCGATGGAGAAAGTGTTTTTTATCCAGAAGTTCCAAAAATAATACACGCTCGCAATAGAAAAAAAATTGAAAATAAAGATCCTGATGCTTTTTTTGTTGCCTATTTCCCTTCAGAAGATATTTTGGTTTGTGAAGGAGGGCATGCAACAGATGTTAGTTTTGACCTGAAAGATGGAAGAGAAACTGAGCAAACGGGCAATCCTGATTATTTTGTATATTCGCCAGATAAAACTTTACGTTTCAATGGTTGGTTTGGAGGGCAAGAATGCTCTACTCTTTTCATTCAGAAGAAATTAGCAGAGAGTTTTGAAATGATAGTTTCCTTAGATGTTATTTTTGAAGAAGCAACTAAGCAGTGGCTTTGTAACATTGGAACATCTTTCTGGGCAAATAACGAAATATTTTATTTTCAAAGGGTTAATATGGGACATAAAAATCAGTATTTTAAACTCACTTTAAAAGAAATTTAAACGTAAATTATTAATTTTTTATATATGCAATCAATTACAATCGTAGGTTCTCAAAGAGAAAGCGTGGGCAAAGCAGCAAGCAAAGCCTTACGTAATGCTGGACAGGTACCTTGCGTTTTATACGGAGGAGATAACGCAATACACTTTTCGGCAGAAGAAAAAGCATTCAAAAACTTAGTGTATACTCCCAATGTATATACTGCAACGATTGAACTTGCAGGTAAAACGTACAATGCTATCTTGCAAGACATTCAGTTTGACCCCGTTACGGACAAAATTCTTCACATTGATTTTTATCAGTTACATGCTGATAAAGAAATTACATTAGAAGTACCAATCCGTATCGAAGGAAATTCACCAGGAATTATGGCCGGAGGAACAATTCGTGTGGTGAATCGTAAGTTGAAAGTAAGAGCACTTCCTGCTAATTTGCCTGATTTTGTTCCGATTGATATCTCTTGGATGGAAATGGGTAATAAGTTCTATGTAACTCGAATAGAAACTAAGAATTATAAAATTATGCATCCCGACAATACGGTTGTTTGTCAAGTAAGAATTTCTCGTGCTGCGATGAAAGCTGCGCAAGAAGCTGCAAAAGCCGAAAAAGGAACTGCAAAGAAAAAGAAATAAAGTTTTTGTTATTCCTTTATTTTAACGAAATCCGCTCGTATAAAGCGGATTTTGTTGCTTTCTAAAAAAATATACATTTGCACAGATAATAAAAACCCTTTTTGATATGAAACAAATTTTTATTTTTACAATGATTTTGGCAGGAATAGTAACTTCTTGCGGGAAAAATGATGATTCTTCTTCGACTAATTCAGCGGGTACTTATACCGTAAAGGCAACGATAACAAACGGCGGTGTGCTTTACGGAGGAACTATCTACATAGATACCGAATTGGGTAGTGATAAATCACGTGATTATTCTGTTTTTACAGACGAACATATGAAGAGTATGATTAGCAAAACAGAATGGGAAGGCAGTTATGATGTTAAAAAATCTATCTCGGTACAGATTAACGCTCGGACAATGGGGAGTAATACTTTGACAGAAAACTCTGTTCTGAGAGTTACTATCCTCAAAGATGGAAAAGAAATAACAGCTGGCGAGCAAAAAGGAATTGGCGATGCAACTGGGGTAGTAGCAGGAACAAACATTATTTTACCATAACTCAGAATTTAGTGTATAGGTCAAAACTTTTAAAGTTTTGGGATTAGGTTGTTAGTTTTTTTTAATCTTAATCCCTAACTCCTATTCCCTAATAACTAAATTATGTTTACACAAAAATACGATGTTATTGTAGTGGGTGGTGGACACGCAGGAGCCGAAGCAGCGGCGGCGGCGGTCAATATGGGAGCAAAAACCTTGCTCATTACAATGCAATTGCAAAATATCGCACAGATGTCGTGCAACCCAGCGGTAGGAGGTATCGCCAAGGGACAAATCGTGCGTGAGATTGATGCTTTGGGCGGATATACAGGCATCATCACCGACAAAACGGCCATTCAGTTCAAAATGCTCAACCAGTCCAAAGGGCCAGCGATGTGGAGTCCTCGAGCTCAGTCTGACCGAATGCGATTTGCCGAAGAATGGCGTCTGCAACTCGAACGATTGCCTAATCTCGACTTCTATCAGGATATGGTTTCCGACCTAATCATCGAAAATCATCAGGTAAAAGGCGTAAAAACTTCTTTGGGAACTCCTATTTATTCCAAAACCGTGATTCTTACTAACGGAACATTTCTGAATGGAGTTATTCATATTGGAATGAAGCAGTTAGGAGGAGGAAGAGCGGGTGAAAAGGCTTCCAAAGGCATTACCGAATGCTTGGTTTCTTACGGATTTGAAGCAGGAAGAATGAAAACAGGAACACCTCCGCGAGTGGATAGCCGTTCGCTTGATTATTCCAAAATGATTCCGCAACCTGGTGATGAAAATCCAGAGAAATTTTCCTTTTCGGAAGAAACACAACCGCTTAAAAATCAGAAGGATTGCCATATGACCTACACCAGTGAGGAGGTACACGACCTGCTCCGTACAGGATTTGACCGCTCACCGATGTTCAATGGGGCAATTCAGGGCGTGGGGCCACGTTATTGTCCTTCAATTGAGGATAAAATCAACCGATTTGCCGACAAAGACCGCCATCAAATTTTTGTAGAACCCGAAGGTTGGAACACGGTGGAGGTGTATGTAAATGGATTTTCAACATCGCTTCCAGAAGAGGTTCAGTTTGAGGCACTTCGTAAGGTGGAAGGCTTTGAGAATGTGAAATTCTTCCGACCAGGGTATGCCATTGAGTATGATTATTTTCCGCCAACGCAGCTCAAACATACGTTGGAGACAAAACTTGTTGAAAAT
This sequence comes from Capnocytophaga catalasegens, assembly GCF_026005215.1. Lineage (GTDB taxonomy): Bacteria > Bacteroidota > Bacteroidia > Flavobacteriales > Flavobacteriaceae > Capnocytophaga > Capnocytophaga catalasegens. The sequence goes on from NZ_BPMA01000006.1 coordinate 21,151, forward strand.
CTGTATTTTGCAGGACAAATCAACGGAACAACGGGCTATGAAGAGGCTGCCGCACAAGGAATTATGGCAGGAATTAACGCTGTGCAGAAAATTCGTGAGCAAGAGCCTTTCATTCTGAAACGAAACGAGGCTTACATTGGTGTTTTGATTGACGATTTGATTACCAAAGGAACGGAAGAACCTTACCGAATGTTCACTTCCCGAGCGGAATATCGTACCCTTTTGCGACAAGACAACGCCGATGCACGACTTACGCCTCTTGGTTTTTCATTGGGATTGGCATCACAAAAAAGAATGGACATTTTGGAAAAAAAACAAGCAAAAACGAATGCTTTTGTGGAGTTTTTCAAGGAAACGAGCATCAAACCCGAAGAAGCGAACCCAATTTTGGAAAAATACGATTCGTCTCCAATGAAACAAGGCGACAAAATGTTCAAAGTGCTTTCGCGTCCAAACATTACCATTGCCGATTTGCAACAATTGGAGAGCGTAAAATCATTCGTGGAAACCAATGAAATCGATAAAGAAGTCATCGAACAAACGGAAATCGAGGTAAAATACGCAGGATACATTGAAAAAGAAAAGAACAATGCCGACAAACTTAACCGCTTGGAAGACATTCGCATACCTGAAAATTTCAATTACGACAAGCTGACCTCTATTTCGTTTGAATCTCGCGAAAAGTTGAAAAAAATTCGTCCGACAACACTCTCACAAGCCTCGCGTATCAGCGGCGTTTCCCCAGCAGATATTAGTATTTTGCTAGTGTATATGGGGAGGTAGCACCGATAGGCGATGAATTGTAGGGAAAAGATATATCTTTTCCGTTGAGTTGAAGTAAAATTTTGATTATCAAATTTATTTTTCTACTTTTGCCTTGAAATATTGGTCAATATTATAATATCAAAAGCGTTAGCTTGTTATTCTACCATAAAAGAGAATCTGGTAAATTCAATCAACGAAACGTGGAATAAGTAAGCCGAGACGCTCACGCCGTATAGCGTGGACTTTTTCTCCTTATTTATATGTTTCGTAGCTTTACCAGAGGCTTCTTTTGTGAATAAATAAGAGTTAGGCCTCACGCTTTTTTTATTTTAGTAACTTCACTTTGAGGCTGAGTGAATTAAAACTTTATAAAACAATGAAAAATATTTTAAAATTGGCTTTGGTAACTGTGAGTATGTTGGTGGTTTCTTGTGGGAAAAATGATGATACCCCAACAGAAAATGCTCGTATTCTAGGTACTTGGAAACGTGTTAAAACAGAAGATGTAAAAGACGGAAAAAGAGTTAATCCACGAGATGTAAAAGATGATGATTGTAGCAAATACGTTTTTACCAATAAAACATTAACTAATTATTATCCAAGGGAAGAAGATAATAAATGTGTTACAGAGGAAAAGCCTTACAGAATAAAAAATGGAAGAATCTATTACAAGGAATATAACGATGAAAAAGGCAAGTATGAAGATAATGATTTTCAATTCAATTTCATAGACGATGATACATTTGAAGAAATTGAAAATAATTCTAACGGAGCAGATGGAAGAGTAGATATATACAAGTGCGTTAAATAGTTCGCTTATACTAAAATCATAAAAAAGATTATTGGTTAATTCCGATAATCTTTTTAGTTTTGTATTCATCAATCGATACCAGTATTTTGCTAGTGTATATGGGGAGGTAATTATTCTTTATTACCATAAAATGAGAAAATTTGCTACAATATAAAAGTTATGGAAATAGATAAGATTCATCTTTCCTTCTGCTTTTAACTATACATTGGTATACTTTTATATATTTAAAATTTCGGATACAAAAATATTCTTTTCTCAAAGGGAATGTTTTATGAAATTTGTATATTTGCAATCTAAAATGTATAAAATAGCATAAATTATGAATAGTATAGGCTTAAATCTTCGTAGAATACGAGAGCAAAAAGGACTTTCACAAGAATATTTAGCAGATAGATTAGATATTAGTCAAGCGTCATATGCACGATTAGAAAATGAAGACACTAAGATAACAGTAGATAGACTTTTAAAAATTGCTGAAATTCTTGAAACTGAAGTTACTGATTTTTTTAACACGGCTAATCTTTCTATTCAAACACAAAACAATCACGATAATTCATATGGATATATTCAAAATTTGACTATTGATAATAAAGATATTACGGAAAAACTTATAAAATCTTTTGAGGCTCGTTTGAAAGAAAAAGATGAACAAATATCTTTTTTAAAAAATATACTATCCAGAAATAATTTTTTATAAAATATATGCTCTGAATTATTGGAAAATCGTGAAAAGCTGAAGAAAATCTGCTTGAAACTCTTTCACAGGTCTCTTACATCAGTAACGTTTTTCTCGCAGATATTAGTATTTTGTTGGTTTATATGGGTCGGTAGATGCCAGCGGCACAGGCAATTTATTTATAATAGTTAATCAAAAAAACAATGAAAAACCTAAAACAAATTGATTTTAAGGAGGTTAAGCATTTAATCATAGAAAGTAGCTTTTATTATACATATCAAGATATGCCTTATTTGTTATACGAAGGTGACTGCATTTTAGACAAACCTTTTGATTTGGACAATGCTGATTTTCAGGATTTTGCTGCTATTATTATTACGGGTGATTTAACGGCAACTCAAATTTATAATAGCGAAACTGATGCTTTGTGCGGACTTATCGTTTTTGGGAAATTTGACAGCTCAAAATATACGTGGTTGGCGGACAAGAGATTTTTGTTAGCAAAAACTTGAATGTAACCGAACTTTATTGAGGAGATTATAATCACGGCGAATTGGTTGTGCAAGGCGAAATCAACATAAATGTATTTATTGCCACAGATTATTCTTATGATTATAAGCGTTTTCAGGCACAAGACCGTGTGAAAATCAACTATTATTTATGCGATGAAAAAGACGATTCCGATGCCAAAGAAGAGGGCGAACTGATTAAAAAACTATTTGAAAAAAAGTGTATTTACACAGAATCGGACGAAATTTACAGCTGGGGCAATTGGCTGAATAACGATGTGATATTCAGTAGATTGTCTAAAAACAAATCAGTTTTATTGCCTGATGAAAAAATCAAAAAGAATTTTGAAGAAGTGGCAAAAACTTGGCTTTTTCCGAATTTTGGAATTAGTAATTAAGTATAGTTAATTCATTATTTAGCTTAAGCATTAATAAATTTAGACTGTAAATCATCATTTTTAAACCCTTTGTATAGCATTTGGTTTTTCTTCTAAATCGGGATAAATAATGCCGAGTTCTGCTGTTGTAACTCTCAACCGTATAAGTTTCCGATTTGTTTTGTAGATGCTTTTCAACAGGAATAAATTCTTTGTAACTTTTCCAATAATCCGTACAATACACCTTTGTTTCTACTTCTTTTATTCTTTCCCAAAACTTTAATCCCGTTTCTGTTGCTCGATTCCCAACAACAAAATCAAGGTATCGTTTTCCCTCTCTATCAACTGCAATCCAGACCCAACAGGAGTTTTTTTTGACTGTACATAACTGTGCAATTCGTCTATTTCCACTACCGAAACAGGTTTTTCATTCTTTATTTCTTCCAATTGACTGCCGTATTTTTTTATTCAATTCATTACCGCTACGTGACTTACGCCCAGAATTCTTCCAATAGAATGAAAACTCAATCCTTCCAAATACATCATCAAACCAAGTCTTCGTTCTGAGGGAAGTTTGGCAGTGGATTTATGGGTAACGGTATAATTCCTTCCACAATCTTTGCATTTATATCTCTGAACACCTTTGATAATTCCATTTTTTATTTTGTTTTTGCTTTTACATTTTGAACAATCCATATCTTATTTTTTTGACAAAGATACAAAAACTATGTTTAATTACCAAAGCCGCTTTTCGTTTAAGATTTATATTTATCTACAATAATATAGTAAAATAACCCAAATTCATTCTGCAGTATGACAAAAATGTAAATGTCATTTTTGTTTAAATTTATCAATTTATAAAAATAAAAGATATTATTTGAGTGTTTTCATTTTTTAATTGACTTTGACAAAGTATAGTATTGTCTTTAAATTTCATTGCAAAATGTCATTTTTGGAAAATAATTATAGTACCTTTGTGTTTTTGTTCCGTTTAGTAAGCGTTTGTACTGGGTTGGTACTGAAATTTTCCTAGAACAAAGTATTATAATGTCAAAATAAATTTTATCTATATATTTATAACATATATATATTGAAAAAATACTTGCTAATTTGATAATAAATAGTAATTTTGCCGAAAAACTGATTTTTATCATAAACTGATGATTCAAATATCTGAACAAGCAAAAAAGAAATTAATTTCCTTAATGGAAGAAGATAATTTTGACCCTACAACCGATTTTGTACGTGTGGGCGTGAAAAGCGGTGGTTGTAGCGGACTTTCCTACGAACTCAAATTCGATAAAACCACTGACGCCGATGATAAAATATTTGAAAACAACGGAATACGCATTGCTGTAAACAAAAAAAGTTTTCTCTATTTAGTAGGCACAATTCTCGAATATTCAGGCGGACTTAACGGCAAAGGTTTTGTATTCAACAATCCCAACGCTAACCGAACTTGTGGCTGCGGAGAGAGTTTTTCGATGTAAAATTATTATTCATTCAAAGATTTAAAGATTAAATAATTAAAAAATAATTTATGGCACAGGAGTTTGAAAGTTTTAGAGTCTAAAGAAACTTTAGCTCTAACCAAAAAAGTCTTTGAATTGTTAAATCATCAATATTTGAAAAATGAATTTGAATTTTCTAATCAGATGAAACGTGCTGTTTTATCTATTTCAAATAATATTGCAGAAGGTTCAGAATACAATAACAATGCACAATTTGTAAGATTTTTAAAATATGCAAAGGGAAGTTGTGCAGAGGTAAGAAATATGCTTAATATTTGTGGCGAAATTTATAATATCAACACAGAAAGTTTAAAAGAACATTGCAAAGAAATATCTGTTCAGCTTTCAAAATTTATTGATTACTTAAAAGTGAATGACAATAAGCGAATTAAATAATTCATAAATTTACACCTCGCTTTAATCATTTAATTGTTTAATCATTTAATTTTTTTAATCAAAGAAAAATGGCAAAATACACAGAAGACGATTTACGTGACGAACTACAAACCAAGGAATACGCCTATGGTTTTTATACGGATATAGAAGCCGAAACATTCCCAAAGGGACTCAATGAGGAAATTGTGATTGCGATTTCCAAAAAGAAAAACGAGCCTGAATGGATGACCAATTGGCGTCTCGAGGCTTTCCGCATTTGGAAAGAAATGGAAGAACCCGAATGGGCAAATGTAAAATACGAAAAACCTGATTTCCAAGACATTTCGTATTATTCCGCACCCAAGCAGAAACCTCAATACGAAAGTTTAGATGAAGTAGACCCAAAACTTCTTGAAACTTTTAACAAATTGGGTATTTCCATCGAAGAGCAGAAACGTTTAACAGGCGTTGCCCCTGTTGCGATGGACATCGTGATGGATTCCGTTTCGGTGGCGACAACTTTCAAAAAGACATTGGCAGAAAAAGGAATCATCTTCTGTTCTATCTCCGAAGCCATTCAAGAACACCCCGAATTGGTGAAAAAATACATCGGCTCTGTCGTACCTAAAACCGACAATTTCTATGCTGCCCTGAACTCGGCGGTATTTTCCGATGGGTCTTTCTGTTATGTACCCAAAGGCGTTCGTTGTCCGATGGAACTTTCTACCTATTTCCGAATCAATCAGGCAGGTACAGGGCAGTTCGAGCGTACTTTAGTGATTGCCGATGAAGGTAGCTACGTGTCTTATCTTGAAGGATGTACCGCTCCGCAACGTGACGAAAACCAATTACACGCTGCCGTAGTGGAGCTCATAGCTTTAGACAATGCCGAGATAAAATACTCTACCGTTCAGAATTGGTTCCCGGGGGATAAAGATGGTAAAGGAGGGGTTTTCAATTTTGTAACCAAACGCGGACTATGTGAAAAGAACGCTAAAATATCTTGGACGCAGGTCGAGACAGGTTCCGCAGTAACGTGGAAATATCCATCGTGTGTGCTCAAAGGTGATAATTCGATTGGGGAATTTTACTCCATCGCCGTAACCAATCACTTCCAACAGGCGGATACAGGAACCAAAATGATTCACTTAGGGAAAAACACTCGTTCAACAATCATTTCAAAAGGGATTTCTGCCGGACAATCGCAGAATTCTTATCGAGGCTTGGTGAAAGTTAGTCCGAACGCCGAGAATGCACGAAACTTCTCGCAATGTGATTCTCTTTTGATGGGTAACGAGTGCGGGGCTCATACCTTTCCGTACATCGAAGCGAAAAACAAAACCGCTCAAATAGAACACGAAGCCACAACCTCCAAAATTGGGGAAGACCAAATTTTCTACTGCAACCAACGCGGTATCGACACGGAAAAAGCCATCGCACTGATTGTAAACGGTTTCAGTAAAGAGGTATTAAACAAACTTCCGATGGAATTTGCCGTAGAAGCTCAGAAACTATTGGAAATCAGCTTGGAGGGAAGTGTTGGGTAGATGGTTCTTTCGTTAAGAAATAATATAAAATGAACAAAATGCTATACTTTTTTTTGGCAATTGTTGGACTTGTTTGCCTGGTAATTGCCGCATATATGCAGCTACCTAAATTTGGAAAACACCTTGCGGGGAAGCGTTTGCAGCGAATAGAAAACTCTCCTAATTATAAAGACGGAGCATTTCAGAATATTGAAGAAACCAAAACCTTTACAACCGAAGATAAAACAATAGTTGGGGCATTTTGGGATTTTCCATTCAAAAAAGTAGCGAATAAATCTCTGAAAACAGAACTACTCAGCGTGAAGACCTATCTTACTCAAATCTCTACGGAGAAAGAATACGCGGAGTGGTTCGGACATTCATCTTATCTTATACAAACTCACGGAAAACGTTTTTTGCTTGACCCTGTGCTTGTTACAGGTACCCCGTTGCCTTTTTCAGATGGCGGAATGTTCAAGGGGTCAAAGATTTATAAGCCGAATGATATTCCCGAGATAGATTATTTGGTAATCACGCATGACCATTGGGATCATTTGGATTATGAAACTATAAAAGCCTTACGCTCACGTGTAGGGCACGTTATTTGTCCTTTGGGAGTGGGTGCGCATTTTGAACATTGGGGATTTGCTACTGAAAAAATCACAGAATTAGATTGGAACGAATCTACAACGACAGGGAGTTTTACCATTACGTGTCTTCCAACGCGTCATTTTTCAGGGCGCGGTTTGGTGCGAAATAAAACGCTCTGGGGGTCATTTATGCTTGAAACTCCAACACGTACAATTTATATCGGAGGAGATAGCGGATATGGAAATCACTTCAAAGAGATTGCTCGCAAGTTTCCGAAGATTGATTTTGCCTTGTTGGAAAACGGACAATACAATACGAATTGGGCAAACATTCACTTTTTGCCTGATAACTTGGTGAAAGTAATTCAAGAACTGAATCCTAAGCGTGTTTTTCCAGTGCATAATAGCAAATTTGCCTTGGCGTATCATTCGTGGAATGAGCCTTTGGAAAAAATTTACAATGTCGCCAAAGAAAAGCAACTGAATGTGATTTTCCCCAAGATAGGTGAAAAGATTATCCTCGATGATGAGCATCAATCTTTTGAGGAATGGTGGTAATATGTAGTGGAATTTGTCTTCTGGCAGCAGAAAATAGTTTTATGACACCATAAAAAAGCATTATTTTATTAGAAATGAATGATAAATGACATAGATTTAGATAATTTATAACTGGGAAATGATGTTTTTCACGTGGGACGAACAATTTTCTAAGTAGGACGAACGATTTCCCAAGTGGGACAAACAATTTCCCAAGTGGGACAAACAATTTCCCAAATGGAATAGAGAATATTTGTGAAGGTATAAGGGTTGTTTTGTCTGTTTAAAAAAAATAAATAGATACGTTCAGTTATTTGATGTGTGGGTTGTGGTTATCAATGGCAGATGAGTCTTTTTCTAAAGGCAGTTTATGGTGTTTGCCAAAGAATAAAGCGTGCCTTGTCTGTATTTTTTAAAATCTTATTTTGGATAAATGATAATTCATTTTGCAAAAATTAGCATTGTGAATAAATTTGTTTATAAAAAAGTAGCAATAAGAGTATTTTGGCTCGATTTTTGCTGTTCTTTTTATAAAAAAAATAAGAACTTTATAAATTAAATGCTTATGGCGAAGAAATCGTACGCAGAGAACATGAAATCAGTAAAACTGATGATTGATGGGCTTAGAAATCACAAGGAAAACTTGCCCGCTGGTGTTGATGAAGCTTTTATCAATGAGTTGGAAGCCTTGAAAAACAAGGTAGAAACCCTCAACAGCGAGCAAGAGAAGCTCAAAGCCGACTTAAAATCGAAAACCGAAGCCATTGAGAAAGAACTCAAATTGCTTGCAGAGAAACAAGCCATCGCTCGTAAAAGAACCAAGATGGATTTCCCGCAAAGTCAGTGGCGAGAGTTCGGAATCGAAGACAAAAAGTAGGCTAACACACATCTCCTTTCATTCTTTTTTGATAAAAAAGTAAGAAAGGAGATGTTTTTTGAGTAAAATTGTCTGAGCGAAAACCTACACAAACAGAAAAAAGGAAGAAGTCTGCCAAAGCAGGGTATGAGAGAGGACAGATGTTATTTTTTTCAAAACTATATCTTCCTATTGCTGGTCAAAAGGGAAGTCATTGTGATAGATTATTTGAAATTAGCTATATTTAAAGTTAAAAATATCGTATATAAATAGAGATGTGATACAAAAAGTATGATACAGAAAAAAATAAATAGTTTTATCAGTTTGAGTGAAGTTGAAACCTCATAAATTAAGGCTTCGACTTCGCTCAGCCTGACACCAAAAATGATCATCATACTTTTTATAACATTACTTAAATAGTAACTAAAATTGTTTTAAGATGTACAAATGTATTTTGTTTTTAGGTCTTTCAGTAATTATCTGTGGGGCATGTTCCAAAGGGAGTCATACAGAACCAACAAGTCCGAATGCACCTAAACAAGAAGTTCCCAAAGAAGAAACTCCTTTGCAGGGTGTTAAAAAAGAAGAAATTACACGTTTCTTTACGCAACATCTCGATGGCAAAACCATTGCATTTGACAAAAAACAAGTATTGCAATCTTCGCAAGTAGCAATGTATCGTGATATGGTTTGGCAATCTTGGATAGATGCCAATGCGAAGCATACCCAAGAGCAGTTGGGAGAATTATTACCCTTAGATTATGCGCAAAGTAAGCATTGGCAATTACCACAATCGTTAGAGGCAAATGCCGTAATGCCTTTCTATTGGGGTTCAAAAGGTAATCGACCTGAAAAAGGGTATCCGCTATTTGTCTATATGCATGGGTCAGGCGATAAAAATAAGGAATGGACTACTGGTAGAGCGCTTGCGCTGAGTTTTAAAGATGAGCCATCTGCTTATTTTATTCCTCAAATACCCAACACAGGGGCATTTTATCGTTGGTGGCAAAAATCAAAACAATTTGCTTGGGAGAAGCTACTCCGCTTAGCTTTTCTTTCAGGAAAAATAGATGCGAATAAAATTTATTTCTTTGGAATATCTGAAGGAGGTTACGGGAGCCAACGCTTAGCTTCTTTCTATGCTGATTATTTGGCGGGAGCAGGTCCGATGGCAGGTGGTGAACCGCTTATCAATGCTCCGATAGAAAACTGCCGAAACATAGCATTTTCTTTTCTCACTGGAGAATTTGATTATACATTTCATCGAAATAAAATAACCCGATATACAAAAGAAGCCTTTGAAAAACATCGAGCCCAAGATACTGAGGGATATGTACATCGTATTGAGTTAGTTCCCCAAGCAGAACACGGATTTGATTATAGCCCTACTACACCTTGGTTAAGGCAATATACACGAAATCCGCATCCGAAAAAAGTTGTTTGGGAAGACTTTCCGATGGACGGCCTGTACCGAAACGGATTTTATAACATAGTTGTCAAGGAACGCGCTTTCGAACGCGTGCGTTATACGATGGATATTGTTGATAACGTAGTGAGTATCAATCTCGATGCTGTTTCTTATCAGGGAGTAGAAACCAGTCCCAACTGGGGGTTCTTTACCAAATACGAAAAAACGCATACCCCTGTGCATAAAGGAAAATTTGTCGTTTATTTCAATCAAAATCTGGTAGATTTGACCCAAAACGTACAGATTAAGGTCAATAACAAAGAGGTTTTCAACGGAATCTTAGTGCTTGATGTTCAGAACCTTATCAATAGCTGTTCTGTTTTCTTTGATCCCGAAAGATTATACCCAGCGGCTGTCGAAATACAACTAAATTAAAAAACATAACAAATCTAAAAAAAAATATATAATGATGTTAGAAATAAGAAACTTATACGCCTCAGTAGAGGATAGGCAAATTCTTAAAGGAATCAATCTCAATGTGAAAGCTGGTGAGATACACGCAATTATGGGTCCTAACGGAGCTGGAAAATCCACGCTTTCGGCAGTGATTTCTGGTAACGAAAACTTTGAGGTTACTCAGGGAGATATTATTTTAGAAGGAGAAAGTATCTTGGAAGACGCTCCCGAAGAAAGAGCCCACAAGGGAATATTTATGTCCTTTCAATATCCTGTGGAAATCCCCGGAATTTCCGTTACAAACTTCATAAAAACTGCGGTAAACGAAGCGAGAAAAGCTCGTGGTGAAGAGGAAATGCCTGCGGCTGAACTTCTAAAGAAAATCCGCGAGAAAGCTGAGCTTTTAGAAATCAACAAAGACTTTCTGTCCCGTTCGCTTAACGAAGGTTTTTCGGGAGGAGAGAAAAAACGTAACGAAATTTTCCAAATGGCAATGTTAGAGCCAAAAGTAGCTATCCTTGACGAGACTGATTCTGGCTTGGATATTGACGCACTTCGCATTGTTGCCAACGGGGTTAATAAGCTCAAAAGCAAAAATAATGCGGTGGTTGTCATCACACACTACCAGCGTTTGTTAGAATACATCGTTCCTGACTATGTTCATGTGCTTTTCGATGGGAAAATCATAAAATCAGGAGGCAAGGAACTTGCTCTGGAATTGGAAGAAAAGGGATACGATTGGTGCAAATAATATTTGATAAAATAAATAGTTCAACCAAGATAGATTGTAGCAGAACATCTTGTGGTATATCAATTCGTATGAATTATTTATATGGAAAATTTATCATTATGAAACAGAGGATTATTTATACTTTTAGGAAGTTTGTTCTGGCTAAGTTGCAACAATGTTCCCAAAAAATTATCAGTAACTGAAAAAGAATATTATAAAGCATTGGGAGATCGTATTGCTACCGAAACTCAAAAAATATTGCTCACGAATGTTTTAGCAAAAATAAAAGAAGAAGGGGCTACTCTTGCAGTTGATTTCTGTAATGAAAAAGCACTTTCTTTAACGAATTCTTTATCAGAAAATACGTTTCAGATACATCGAATTTCGTTGAAGAACCGAAATGAAAACAATGCACTTTCTGGTGAAATAGACCAAAAAGCATGGGAAGAAGTTTTAAAACTAATGAGCGAAACTACCCCGCAAAAACACCTTGTTATGCAAGAAGAAAACAAGGTGTATTATTACAAAGCAATCCCGCTTGCTATGCCTACGTGCCTTGCCTGCCACGGAAACAAACGGATATTGAACCCAATGTACTACAAGTAATTGAATCAAAATATCCGAACGATAAAGCAACAGACTACCAAATAGGCGAGCTACGAGGCTTATGGAAAATCATATTTGAAAGAAAATAAATATAAATTGAAGTATTATAGTGTTTTAGGGAAATTAAAAAAATTAGAAAAAATGAATTTACAAGAAAAATGGATTACATCGTTTGAGAATTTTGCAAATAAAAACGATATATTAAAATATACGCGCAAAGAAGCCCTCTCTTTCTTTGCAAAAAAAGGATTTCCCACTCGAAAAGATGAAGCATGGCGATTTACGTCATTGTCAAATTTAACTAAGAACGACTTTTCGCTGTTTCCAGCAAGAAAAACACAAGTTTCAGCAAAAGATATTGAATCGTTTTGGATATTGCCCGAAAGTTATAAAATAGTCTTTGTCGATGGAGTTTTCTGTTCGGAGCTATCGCACATCACAACCGATGCGTTGTTAATCTCTCCTCTTCGTTCAATTTTAGATTCAGAAAATGGGAAAGAATTCACAACCAATTATTTTAATAAAGAAGTAGCTCAGCAAGATGTTTTTACAGCTTTGAATACTGCTTTTGCCAATGACGGAGTTTGTCTATATGTTCCCAAAGGTAAAATTATTGAAAAACCTGTTGAATTACTTTTTGTAGCTACCGATTTGGGGCAAGCGATGTGTTACCAACCTCGTAATATCATTGAAGTAGGTGAAAATGCTCAAATTCGAATAATAGAAACACATTATAATCTTTCGAAAGAAAAAGTTTTGACCAATGTGGTAACTGAAATATTTGTAAGAGAGCATGCTATTTTAGATTATTACAAAATCCAAAATGATAATTTGTATGCCTCACTAATTGATAATACATATATCAGTCAAGACAAGCGTAGTAATGTTTCGGTACATACATTCTCTTTCGGAGGAGAACTTACTCGCAACAATCTGAATTTTTTCCATAAAGGCGAATATTTAGAATCAACACTAAAAGGACTTTCTATTCTTTCAAAAAGACAACACGTTGATAATTATACACTTGTAAATCACGCTCAGCCAAATTGTGAAAGTCATCAAGATTATAAAGCAATACTCTCAGAAGAAAGTGCAGGGGTGTTCAATGGAAAGATTATGGTTGATAAAATTGCTCAAAAAACAAATGCCTATCAACAAAACGATACAATTTTACTCTCGCAAAAGGCAACTATCAACACCAAACCCCAGCTCGAAATCTTTGCCGATGATGTAAAATGTTCTCACGGATGTACCATTGGCGAACTTAACAAAGAGGTTCTTTTTTACTTGCAAACACGTGGTATTCCAAAGAAAGAAGGTGAAACTCTGCTCACGTATGCTTTTGCCAATACGGTACTTGAAAGCGTTAAAATTCCGGAATTGGAAATCCTTATTAGTGCAATGATTTCAAACAAATTACGTGTTAATATTTCAATATAAAGTGGGTTGAAATAGATGAAACTTTTACTTTTGAATGATAGTAATGTTATTATAAGTACTACACTTTTTTATCTATAATCAATTTATTTTTCTAAAAATCGGTATCTTTGTGGCTCAACAAGTTTTTTTATGAAAAAGATTTTTTTATTTTTAATTATTTATAGCTTTGTTATTAGCTGTAAAAACACTCCAAAATATACTCAAATAAAAACTTCTAATGAAATAACTAATGAAGTTTATTTTGCGGATAAAACAATTATTTCTGCTCATAGAGCAGGTAAGGGCATAGAAGGATATCCTGAAAATTGTCTCGAAACAATACAATTTCTCTTCAAAAAAGGAATCCGTAGTTTTGAAATAGATATCTTCGAAAGTAGTGATGGTGAACTCTTTCTTATGCATGATGACAACTTAGGAAGAACAGCTACCGGAGAAGGTGCCGTATCAAAACTTCGGAAAGAAAAGTTACTAATGTCATATCTTATTGATGATTTTGGCAAGGTTACACCTTATCGAATACCTTTTCTAAAAGATGTATTGGCTTGGAGTAAAAAGAATAATGTTCATCTGATGCTTGACTTCAAAAAGGGAATTTCTTACGAAAAGGTAGTTGCTTTGGTTCGGGCTGAAAAAATGGAAAACCAAGTGGTTTTAATCAGTTATAATGTTGGACAGGCTGAAAAATTGCATCAGGTAGCCCCCGAAATGCTCCTTTCTGTGCCGGCACGTAATGATGATGAGCTAAATAGAATCTTACAAACGAATATTCCCAGAGAAAAAATGGTTGCTTTCACAGGAACCCGTCTTTCTGACGAATCACTCTACAAACGATTGGCAAGTCTAAGAATTCCAGCTATTTTGGGTACGCTCGGAAACCTTGACAAGCGCGCCGAAGCACGCGGAAACCATCTGTACAAAGAATGGGCAGCGATGGGAATTCAGATATTCTCGACAGACAGACCTCTTGACATTGATTTATAATGAATTTACCCGAAGTTATTTCAATTACTGGTATTGGAAGTATTTCTCCTTTGGGTAGTACCTCTGAGGAAATAGTTGCATCATATCAAAATGCAGAACATTATCTCAAGGAGCGTATGTTTTCTTTTGGAAAATTTCCCGTAGGAAATATTTCTGATAAAAATCAGTACATAATTGATGAAATTCGTGGCGAAAATCCAAAATATAAATCATTGGATAAATCTGTTTTGTATGCCATATATGCCTCTCGATTAGCTTTACAACAAACTGGTTGGACTTCTGATACCGATTTTGGTATCAATATAGGTTCTTCACGAGGAGCTACAGAACTTTTTGAAAAATATTATAGCGAATTTTTTCTTTCGCAACAATCATCGCCTCTTTGTTCGCCTACAACTACGTTAGGTAATATTGCCTCGTGGGTAGCACAAGATGCCAAGAGTAAAGGTATTGCTATTTCACATTCCATTACTTGTTCTACGGCATTGCATGCTTTGGTCAATGGGATTGCCTGGCTTAGGGCTGATATGGCAGACAAATTCTTGGTTGGAGGTAGTGAAGCTCCATTAACGGATTTTACCCTTTCACAGATGAAAGCTTTAAAAATCTATGGGAATGCTCAAACTGAATATCCGTGTCAAGTCTTATCTTCTGAAAAAAAACAAAATACAATGGTTCTTGGAGAAGGAGCTTGTGTATTATGTATCGAAAAAGGGAAAACAAATCGTTCTCTTGCGATAATTAGTGGAATAGGTTATGCTACTGAAACACTTACTCACAATATTTCTATTTCTGAAAATGCTGATTGTCTTCAACAAGCTATGCAAATGGCTTTGCAACATATTAAAAAAGAAGAAATCGATGTAATTATTCCGCATGCCACCGGTACTCTAAAAGGAGACCTTGCTGAGATGAAAGCAATTGAAGCTGTTTTTGGAAAAAATATACCTGCCTTGACCAATAACAAATGGAAAATAGGGCATACCTTCGGGGCAAGTGGCTCTCTGAGTTTAGAGATGGCGTTGCTAATGATACAAAATCAATCGTTTATAAATATACCTTATTTGAAATATGCCTATATTCCCCAAAGA
This sequence comes from Capnocytophaga catalasegens, assembly GCF_026005215.1. Taxonomy (GTDB): domain Bacteria; phylum Bacteroidota; class Bacteroidia; order Flavobacteriales; family Flavobacteriaceae; genus Capnocytophaga; species Capnocytophaga catalasegens. The sequence continues at coordinate 36,396 of NZ_BPMA01000006.1, forward strand.
ATTCGTAATGTACTAATAAATGCGGTTGGTTTTGGCGGAAATGCTGTAAGTATAATTCTATCAGAAGTATAGCTTGGACTGATTTACTTCATAGATTTTATAGGAAAAAGAATTCTAAAAAAACGTAAAAGAAAAGAAAGTTTTATCAGAAGAAATTCGTTTTTTTCGAAGTATCATGATGTAACAAAACCCAGTTTTCTACTTTGTTAGATAGTTTTTGTTTAGCTTTTGGGAAAAAACCTTGTATGGTTAAGAATACTCCAAAAACAATTAAAATAATACTGATAACTTGTTTTACTTGATAAATATTTTTTGGAGTAAGTTTGTGACGTAACTGTTTGGCAATTAGTATTTTGATAATATCAACAAGTAAATACGAGATAATAATTGATAAAAAGAATACACCTATTCGATTTTGGTCAAAATCTAATCGAGGAGTGAAAACGATGATAATTCCAAGCCAAAATCCTAAAACACCAATGTTTATAGCATTGAGCAAAAATCCTTTCACAAATAAACTCAAATAGTTCGATTTGCTTGTACTTAGGTGAATTAAATCCGTATTGATGTTTCTTTTATACTCTTTTTTTTGTTTTATATACGAAAAAATTCCGTAAACCAGCAAAATCAGTCCACCAGCAATAAACAAACGCGGGTCATCTTTTATCTTTTCTAAGAGATTATTCGTGGCAAAATAAGCAAGAAGGATAAAGGAAATATCTCCCAAAATCACTCCCAAATCAAATATTATTGCTGCTCGAAAACCTTTTAAAATACTGGTTTCTAATAATACAAAAAAAACAGGTCCTATAGTAAAAGCCAAAAGCGCTCCCAGTGGAATAGCACTAAGTATGTCTTGAATCATTTTTTTCAATAAAAAGTGAGCAAAGGTAACAAATGATTATAAATTATCCAAAGTTTTATTCTTAAGATATTTTGTAGCTGACAAACATTTAAAGTATTTGAAATTTTTATCTCTTTGAAAACTTCAGTACAGAGATTCTTTTTTCAGTAATTCATTTGTGAGAAGTTTTTTATAATCTGAAAAGGTAAGATAAGGGCGGATAGTAAAAATTATAGGTGTGAAATTAAATAATTGTAACTACTATATAGAAAATATAACAGAATGTAAGTTTCCTGATTTTTGTTATCGAAAAATAGAATATTTTGTTTTTTTGAATAAACTTGTTAATATTGAAAAAATAGAAAAATAAAAAAACTGCCTGAACCAACAGGCAGTTTTTTATATATTTTATATCGTTAATAAGCTAAATTTCGATAATCTTCTATTTTGGCAGATTCTTCAAGAGCAGAGAATAAATCGGTTGTTGCACGATTCATTTTCATTGTACGGAGAGTATTTGTATAACTTCCGTAATTGGGTAGAGCAGGAGCTATTTCTTTTTTGGTTACTACAATTACATATACTCCATTTTCTCCTTCAATGGGTTTAGAAAGTTTATTAGCAGACAAGGCAAAAGCCGTTCCTACTACTTTGGGTTCTAAACCAACACCGAGTATCATTGGACTTTTTTGGGTAAGTCCTTCTGCTAGTCGGATATTCTCTTGTTTTGCAGAAGAGGCTATTTGATCAATAGTATTACCTTTTAGTTGTGCCATTAACCTTTTAGCTTTCTCTTGTTTTATTAAGATAGGTGTTACCAAAGCACGTGCATCGGCAACAGAGGCTGTTCCTTTTTCTATTTTTTTTGTCAATTGAGCCACTACGTATCCATCTTTCACATTGAATCGTTCTATATCACCTACTTTAGTATCTTTCTTGAAAGCCCATTGTACAATAGACCGATTATTTCCTAAACCAATAATATCTTCACTCATTTCTCCCAAATTATCAGCAGGAAGTACTAACAAGGATTCTTTTTGAGCGATTTCTCCAAATTTTGTTGGATTTTCGAATGCTTTACTTTCAAAATTACTTACTTTGACAAAAATATCATTACGTGTTTTCTCTGATGGTTCTATCTGTCGAGCAATAGTTGCTAATTGTACGCCTTCTTTGCTATCTGTTATTTTGATAATATGAAAACCAAAATCTGTTTCAACCAAACCAATATCTCCAACTTTATTAGAAAATACATAATCGTTAAAAGGTTTTACCATTTGCCCTCGTGAGAAGAAATTTAAATCACCATTGGCAGTTGAAGTATCATCTGAATTATCTCGTGCTAATTGTTCAAAATCAGCACCTGATTTGCGAGCTTCAGCCAGAATATTTTCAGCCTTAGCACGAGCTTCTTCTTTGGTACGAGTAACTTCCTTAGACAATGCACTAGCGTTAGGAGCTTCTTTGAATGATATGAGAATATGACTTGCTCTTACTTCGGCATTAGATATTTTACCAAGCATACGAGATAATTTGTAATATCCGTTGTCTTCATAAGGACCATATATTTCATTGATATTCAAATTGTAAAGTGGGTCTGCAAAAGCTCCTGAAAGTTTTTCTTTCGATATGTATAAACTATCAAAAGCAATATCAGAGTTTGTATTGACAAAATCGGCAATATCTTCTTTACTAACCAAAGCAAAACCTACTATTGTATCATTAGCTTGTGTAGAACTATTATAGCGAATTTGAGGAGTATTGACACGATTTATCATATCTTTAATTTCTTGTTTGTCAGTATCAGATGCTTCTTCTTTTATATAAACAAACTGAATATTACGCCCGTTTTCTTGTTTGTATTCTTTTTTGTGTTCATCAATGTAGTTTTGTATCTCTTTGTCTGATATTTTGATAACACTATCAGCGATTGATGTATAAGGAATCGTTACATATTTAATATCAACTTTATCAGCTTCTTGATGATAATATGCTTCGCCTTCTGAGGCAGTTGCTCCTAATCCAGCACGAACAAGACTCAAATACATTTGTCTTTTGGCGCTTTCGGCAAGTTGATCTTCTTGCATTTGCCATTGACGAAATCCTTCGGGATTAGAAGTTTTTAAATTAGCAACAAATTGAGCAAATTTGTTTGGGTCAAATATACCATTAGCATTCTGAAACTGAGGGTCTTGAGCTATAGCAGGTGATTGAGCTAAGGCAGCAAAAATTTGGTCTTTACCAATTGTAATACCCAGTTTTTCAAATTGTTGGTCAAGTATTTTTCCTTGTACGGCTTGTTGCCAAAGCATATTAACGACGTACATCGTTCCTATATTTTGGTTTCTACCCATATTATTGAGTGTGTTTTCTACTTGTGTTCGGAAAGTATTCATAGGTATTTCTTCTCCATTTACTTTACCAATACTTGTGGGCATTTGCCCCATGTTTTTATCGAAAAGTCCCGATACTACAAAAGCAAAAAGTGCTAATCCGATAGTTAAGATTAGAAAAAACGTACGTTTTCTGATTTTTTCAAGAATTGCCATTTTCTTTTCTTTTTAATTTTTTTTAAATAATTTTACAGCGAGCGAAGGTAATATTTTTTCTGCAAATACGAAAATCTTTTTATAGAAATATTTTTTACTCCTCTTCTTTCACAAATATTCTAACTGTAAGTATCTTGTTATCAGTTACTTCTTCTATCAGAAATAAATAATTTTGTACCTGTACTTCTTCTTCTTTTTCTGGAATAGATTCGTGAAAATCCATAATTAGTCCACCGAGTGTTTCATAATTTTCACTTTCGGGAAGTTGCAATTTGTATTTTTCGTTGATGTAACTAACCTCTAAACGAGCTGAAAAAAGATATTCTTTGTCCGAAATTTGTAATTCTTTGAGTATGATTTTATCATGTTCATCTTCAATCTCTCCGAAAAGTTCTTCTACAATATCTTCTAATGTTAAAATTCCTGAAGTACCTCCATATTCGTCGATAACAACCGCCATACTTTGATGTTTTTTGGTCAAAATATCCAAAACTTTAGAAATAAAAATCGACCCTGGAACATTGACCACAGGACGCAGAATACTACGAATGGTTTTGGGTTTTTTGAACATTTCAAACGAATGAACATACCCAACAATCTCATCAATAGAATCTTTGTAAATCAGTATTTTAGAATATTTAGTTGAGATGAAAAGTTCTTTCAAAACATCAATATTTTCATCAATGCTTACCGCTGAAATTTCAGTTCGTGGTATCATTATTTCGCGGGCTTTCACTTCGGAAAATCCAAGCGCATTTTGGAAAATTTGCACCTCAGAATCAACCGTTTGCGTATCGGGTAAGTTTTCTATCTGTTCCGAAATATAGTCAACCAATTCTATTTTGGAAAAAGTCAAATGCTGGTCATCTCCTTTTGTTTTAAAAAAAATGCGTAAAACCGTATCAGAAATCCACATTATAAAACTCGAAATAGGAGAAAAAATAACATAGAAAAAGTAAGCAGGTATGCACAATGCACTAAGAAGTGTATTAGCATAGATTTGAAAAAAAACTTTGGGAAGAAATTCTGCCGTAATTACAATAACGATAGTTGAAAATAACGTGTGCCACAATATATTCCGAAAATACTCGGGTAAAACACTCGTCATAAGTCTTCCGGCCTCAAAACCATAAACAACCAAAGCTATATTGTTACCAACAAGCATTGTTGCTATAAATTTAGAAGGTTTCCGCGTGAGTTTCTCTAAAATATTTCCGATTATCCCACTTTGCTTTTTCTGTATTTCGATATGTACTTTATTAGATGATACATACGCAATTTCCATTCCAGAAAAAAATGCAGAAAAAAGTAATGTAACAACAATAATAATCACTGAAATCATTTTTTTTTAATTATAGTGGTGTTATTTTTCTCTATTCTTGTAAAATCCGAATCCTATTTGTGCCAAACGGAAAACCAAATATAACAAAGCAACAAAAAAAATAATACGCTTATTATTATTTTCAAGATGTATAATGCGCTCAATTGTATAAATTAAAAATAGTATATATACTACTAATAAGCCATATTTTTTGATAAAATTCATAATTTAACTTTGTTTGATGTTATTCTTTCAGAGGGACAATACCGGTTATTTTATGTGCTTTGAGTTTGGTGAAACTTTTATCAAAATCCATTCCGATACCATTGGTAATACTTTTTTGTACAGTATCTAAGTATATAAAAGGTTTTTCTGTAAAAATCCAATCTTCTTTTTCATTCCAAAACAACTGACTGGTATTGAGTACTTTACCTTCGTAAGTGGTTAGTTTGACACTATCGCGAAGTTCTACCATGTGTGTTTTGAAATAATATATTCCGTAAAGAGCCTCTACGGTACTTTTTTGATTTTTTTCGTCAAAAAAATCAACCTTTAAACCTTTTGGAAATTCCGTATAAGGGAAATGTTGATTGGTAAAATCCAAATAGTTGGGACTTGTCAAAATTGCTTTTACACGAGTTGAATCGGTGTAAATCGTTTCAAAATTTTCCGCATTACCTAAAGGAAATTTGTACGTTTTGGCTTCTTGCTGTATTTTTTTCATTGAGTTACTACACGAAAAAAGCATTGCAACACTCCAAAGTGCTGCAATGCAAAAATATGTAATATTAACATGAGTGCTTTTCATATTTTACAATGAAGGAACTTTTACAGATTGTCCTACCCAACACTTGAATGTGATGGTTTTCCCAGCCATTCCTGAACTGAATATATCTGCTTTGCTAGGTGCCAATTTCTCATATCGGTTTGCCAAACTCTCCAAACCTCCTTTGCGAGCTACATTAGCAGCTAACCAGTAGATAGCTCTTTTTTCAAATGTTGTTGAACCACATTCGTTAGCAGCACTAGCATATGCAGCAGCCATTATCTGATACGCATTGGAGTTAGACGGGTTGTAAGTTAGAGCTTTTTGAGCATAATTCACAGCGGCACTTCCTGAATATTTGGTCGCTATTTTTACCAGAATGTTTGATTTTTTCAAATTATCAGTTTCTAAATCAACCGATTGATTAAAGTATTTAACTGCTTCTGCTGTTTTCTTTTGTTGTTCACTGAGTACTCCTAAGTAATAAGCAGCCGAAGCAGAAGGCTCTAATTTGTACAAATTTTCAACTAATTTGACAAACATTGGGTCAGAGGTACAATTTTTATCAGACATTTTCCCAGCAGCTCTACGTAACCACACAGCATTATCTTTGTTCGCATCAAAGTTTTTCTCGTACAAAGGTACAAGTTTATCACAATTAGCTAATTGTCCTAATTTTGCATCAATACTTTCGGTAATGTTTTCTAAATTATTTACACGTGTACGAGCAGTGCTAAGTTCTCTTGTTTCTTTTTGAGAAAGTGTTTTTGCTTCTTCTTTTGGAATTAACATATTGATTTCTTTGGATAATTTTTCTTTTTCGTCTTGAATACGCTCAGAAACATCATCATAGTTGTCAAAAACATCTTGTAGTTGTTTTTTTCCTTCGTTGTACAAATCAACTGTGATGGCAAAATATTGATAAATAGCTGTTTCGTCAGAGAAATCATTTTTGTTAGCTTTGAATGCTTTATCTAATATATTGAGCACATCTTCTTTGTTGCCTACTTTTTCATCAATCATAAGCAATGCTTCTTTGATAGCTTTGTCAGTAGCATTGAATCGTTGAGGAAAGTACTGATTATATTTGGCATATAACTCTTGTAAGTCTTTTATATATTTTGCTTTTTCAGCAGGTACATTGGCTATTTTGTCTTTCAATATACGTTCTCCGTAAAAGAAAGTTGCATAGTGTAACTCTGGACATTTATCATATACTGCTTTCCAAGGTGTATAAGCATCTTTATAATTTTTGACTTTGGCAAATTCGCTAAAAATAGACAAATTCTGTTGGCATTCTTCTTTTTGAGCGAATGTACTTGTTGTTATGGCAAACAACATAACTGATAATACTGCTTTTCCTTTCATCTTCAAATTCTTTTTATTAGTTATACTTAGATTTTTGAAACCATTTGTCATTAAGTGTTAAAGCTATTTTTATATTAAAATAATTTTCTTTTATCAAATTCTGAGATTTGGTTCCTTTACTTCCTATTTGGGTACCAAGGGTAACATTAGAAAAACCTTGTACTGGCAAACTTAATCCAAAAGTTATGCCAAAATCGTTTATTTTTTCATTATGAAGCACAATTCCTGTATTTTCATAATACATTCCTGCTCTGTAAGTGATACGTTTCCAGTATTTTGTGAAAGAATTATATTGTGGAATAAAAAATCCTCCCAAAGCAAATTTGTGACCTTTATCATAGGCAACAAAGGTAGATGTTATAAACGGATTGTCAAATTCGTTGTTATTGACCAGCGTATAATCAGCACCTATGTACCATTTTTTCTCTTGACCAAAACCTATTCCTGCATTCAATTCGGAAGGAAGTGTAAGGTTTGTTTTAGCATTGCTTCCTAAATCTAACGTTTGAGTATCTCTAATTATTAAACCTCTTGTGTATGAGGGAAATAGTGTAGAAAGAACTCGTGAATTAGTAGAGGTAATCGTCGATTTTGGAGTGTAAGAGAGTGTTGTTCCTAATACATATTTATCCCAAACTTTGTAATTGTATTGTACTCCAAAATTAAAACTTGCTCCACGATATGTTGAATTACTACTTTCATTCACTATATATGATACATTTGTTTCAGAACGCATATTCTGTATTTCTGTTTTACCAAAGTTAAAATAAGCACCTACTCCAATACGTAAATTCTTAACAAACTCGTATCCTACAGCCATATATAATCGATTAAGACCTCCATTTCCTTCAAAAGTTTGCGTTATCGAATTACCATTTTCTGTTGATAAAGAAGCTAATTTATATCCTACAGATGAATATGGAGAAAGTCCGAAAGACACCCCAGCATTTTTATATACAGGAAACGAAAGTGCCAAATAATCAATAGTTGTTGTTCTTACTTGTTCTAAAGAGGCGTTACTTTCTAACTTTCGAAAATCGGCAGAAGCACTCAGCGAAAACGTAGTAAGTTGTAGCTTACCAAGCGAAGCAGGATTACGAACATCAACACGTAAGCTATCAACATAAGAATTAATACCTCCCATCAGGCTATTTTCGGTATTTCCGCCAAAGCGAATTTCTCCCAATCCATAGTACGAATAAGGCGAATTTGTGTTCTTCTGTGCATATATGACACTTGCCATCAATACAAAAAGAAGGGTAATAATCTTTCTATTTATCATAATTTATAATTGCTATTTTTTCTTTCAAGGAAAATTTCTTGAAAGGAGGAAACAGATTTGCAAATTTCTACATTTTTCTGTTTCTGACCAAACTAAAAACCAAAAAGTAGTGTTAAATTTTTATTTTAAGTTTTTTTTATTAAAAAAAGGCTTTTTAAAAATTATTTTCAAAGCAAAAATAATTTCGTAACTAATTCATTTTCAAGAAACATGTATTTTTTTAAAAATTTATTCAAAAAAAATTTGCAGAGAAAAAAATAAAATGTAACTTTGCACTCGCAAAATGACCAATGGTGCCTTAGCTCAGTTGGTAGAGCAAAGGACTGAAAATCCTTGTGTCCCTGGTTCGATTCCTGGAGGCACCACTTTTTGAACTTTTTTTGTTTAACCTCTAAGTTTTTGCTTGGAGGTTTTTTTATTTGATAAAATTAAACTATGCGCCCTTTTTCGTTATGATACAGGGTATACACAGGGTCGCTTTGCCAAAATTCTTTAGTATCAATATCCAAAATAGTAATAACTCCTTTGAAAGCAGCTCCTGTGTCTATATTCCATACTTGGTGTCGTTGCATCGGAATTGTCTGCCCAAAACGCGTAGTTGGTGTGTGGCCTATGTAGATTTCTTTGTACAAATTTAATCTTTTAGGAAAGAAAATATCGGTAGCAGGCATAGAAAGCGGTGTAGCTAAGGCTAATTCCCACAAGGTTCTATCCCAATAAAACCATTGTTCAAAATATTCGTAATCAACACCTCGTTGATTCGTAAATCCTGCGTGGAGAAACAATCGGTTTTGCTTGTCCAAAAGATAATGTTTCATAGACCTAAGAAACTCCAAATGGCGTAGTTTAGTTTGTTTATCAATTGAAAAGTAAGCCTTTTCTGTGGCTGTTCCTCCATGCAAATGCCATTTGGAAGACATCGGTTTTTCTTCCAAAAATTCTTGACATAATTGGTCGTGATTTCCTTTTAATAGAGTTATTCTGTGTGTGTGTTGTAAAGATATTAGCAAATCAAGTACCTTAGGAGTTTCGCTCCAACCATCGGCAAAATCACCTAAGAATATCAAATGATCTTCTGGGGTTATTTTAGCTCGATTAAGCACTTGAACAAGTGCCTTGTATGCTCCGTGAATATCTCCAATAACAAGAGTTCGCATTCTTTTTTAATTTTGGAGGCAAAAATACGAATAAATTTTCTTTCGAAGGATATTTGTAAATATAAAAAGAAGCCATACAAAATTTTGTATAGCTTCTTTTTCGTAGAAAAATATCCGTTTTTATTTTGAAAGTTGAGTTGGCAATTCAGAATATCCCATATTCCAAAGTGTAAAAGCAAAAATATCAATTGTTTTTTCGATAGTTTTGCTTACAGGTGTTCCTGCCCCATGTCCTGCATTGACTTCAATACGTATAAGTGTAGGATTTTTGCAAGATTGTTTGGCTTGCAATTCAGCTGCAAACTTGAAACTATGAGCAGGAACTACACGGTCATCGTGGTCGCCTGTTGTTACAAGGGTTGCAGGATAGCATACACCTTCTTTTACGTTATGTACGGGCGAATATTTTTTCAAATAATCAAACATTTCTTTGCTATCATCGGCAGTTCCATAATCATATGCCCAACCAGCTCCTGCGGTAAATTTGTGATAGCGCAACATATCAAGAACACCTACTTCGGGAATGGCAACTTGCACCAAATCAGGACGTTGAGTTAAAACTGCACCAACTAATAATCCGCCATTGGAGCCCCCGCGTATAGCCAGCTTCTGTGATGAAGTGTATTTATTTTGGATAAGATATTCGCCTGCGGCAATAAAATCATCAAAAACATTTTGCTTTTGCATTTTAGTGCCTGCATCGTGCCATTTTTTGCCATATTCGCCTCCGCCTCGCAAGTTAGCCACCGCATAAACACCTCCTTGTTCTAACCAAAGCGTATTGGCAATGCTGAACACAGGCGTTAGACTGATGTTAAACCCGCCGTAACCATACAAAAATGTGGGGTTTGTCCCATCAAGTTTTATACCTTTTTTGTGTGTGATTATCATTGGGACTTTTGTACCATCTTTCGACGTGTAAAATACTTGTTTTGACTCATATTTATTAGGTTCAAAATTGATTTTTGGCGACCAATATAGCTCTGAATCACCTTGTACAATATCCATTTTGTATATCTGGGTCGGAGTAAAATAATTTGTAAAAGAATAATACAATTCTTTATCCTCTTTTTTTCCGCCAAAACCGCCAGCAGAGCCAATGCTTGGTAATACAACCTCACGAACGAAATTGCCTTGATAATCATATTGTTTGATAAGCGACGTAGCATCTTTTATATAATTGGCAAAGAAATATCCACCGGCGCTACTTACCGAAAGCACATTGTCGGTTTGAGCAATAACATCTTTCCAATTTTCAGGCTGAGGCGCATTAACATTTACCTGAACTAAACGACCGTTTGGTGCATTTTTGTTGGTAGAAAGATATAAAATTTCTCCCTGAGTATCAACTAGGTGAGTATCCGAATCAAAATCACTTGTAATAGTGATCAAAGGTAATTTTTTTTCCAAATGCTTAACAAACAAACGATTTCCTGAAGTAGCATTGGCAACAGAAATAAAAAGATACTTGGCATCACGAGATACATATCCTGATACATATCGATATTTCTGTTCGAGTGTTCCTCCGAATATTAGTTCATCTTGTTTTTGTGAAGTACCTAACTTGTGATAATACAATTTGTGATTATCGGTTTTGGCAGACAATTCACTTCCTTTTGGTTTGTCATAGCTCGAATAGAAAAACCCATCGTTGCCTTTCCAAGCAATTCCACTGAATTTGATATCGACCAAAGTGTCGCCTATTTGCTCTTTGGTAGTTGCATCAAGAACGATAAGTTTGCGCCAGTCGCTTCCTCCTTCTGAAATGAGGTATGCAGCCAATTTTCCGTCTTCGGTAAAGCTTATGCTACTGAGCGATGTGGTTCCGTCTTTGGAAAATTCGTTCGGATTGAGAAACACTTCTTCTTTCCCCTGAGCATCTTTGCGATAAAGGACACTTTGGTTTTGCAATCCGTCATTTTTATAATAATAAATATAATTTCCTTCTTTGAATGGTGCTCCAATTTTTTCGTAATTCCATACTTCTTCTAAGCGTTTTTTCATTTGGGTTCGATATGGAATTTGGTCTAAATAGCCGAAAGTTACTTCGTTTTGCGCTTTTACCCATTGAGTTGTTTCTTGGCTTCGGTCATCTTCGAGCCAACCATACGGATTAGGCACTTCTTGTCCGAAAAATGTATCTTTCATTTCTACTTTTTGGGTTTCAGGATAGGATATTTCTATCATTTTCTGCTCTTTTGAGGTTTGTTTACAGGCAACAATTGCAAAAAAACCGCTCAGGACTATTATTTTTTTCATTGTAGTAAATTATTTTATTTCTTTCATTTTAGGAATCATTAATAAAAAGAAAAGACATGTAATGCACAATACCAAAATGGCTCCTAATTGTGAGGCCGTTGCATCGGAAGCAAGTCCCATAATGAGTGGGAAGATGGCTCCTCCTGAAATTCCCATAATCATCAGTCCGGAAACTTCATTTTGTTTGTCAGCTTTATGTAACAAGGCTTTGGAGAAGAAAATAGAAAATATATTGGAGTTACCAAACCCAACCAAAGCCACACTTGCGTACAATATATTCTTTTCAAAACCGATAAAAAATCCGACCAAAGCTAGTGTAATGCACAAAACACTAACAATATAGAACATTCGCGAAGAAAATTTTGCCAAAATAAAGGCTCCAAGGAAGCTACCTATGGTACGAAAAGCGAAATAAACACTTGTTGTGTGTCCTGCTTTTTCTAAATCCCAGCCTAAGCGTTCCATAAATATTTTGGGAGCAGAAACATTGACCCCGACATCAAGCCCCACGTGGCACAAAATACCTACAAAACATAGTAAAATAAGGCTATCGCTCAGTAGCGAAAAACTTTCTGAAAAGGAAGAAGTTTTTATTTTCTCTTCGCTTTCTTTGATTTGTGTTAGCCCCAGAAGAACCATTGCCAGAATAGCTATTCCCATAAAAATAGGGAATAACATTCTCCAATCGCCAAGTGTTTGAGCTGCCCAACCAGCTAGAAGTGGTGCAGAAAATGAAGCAATTGCTTTGACAAATTGTCCAAAAGTAAGCGAACTTGCCAAGCGTTCTCCACTTACAAGGCTCGAAATAAGCGGATTGAGCGACACTTGCATCAAGGTATTACCAATACCAAGCAAACAGCAGAAAACAAGCATCATCGAGTAAGTGTAACTTATGTATGGAATTGCTAGCGCCAATGCCGTAATAAGCAAACTCAAAAGTACTGTTTTGCGTCGTCCGATTTTGTTCATTAGCATTCCCGTTGGAATAGAAAATACTAAAAACCAGAAAAACACCATCGAAGGGAGTAACCCCGACATAGTTTCGGAAAGGTTGAAATCTTTTTTCATATAATTGGTAGCAATTCCTACCAAATCAACAAATCCCATTGCAAAGAAACTCAACATTACAGGCAGGAGTTTCCAAATAATACTTTTATCTTTCATCGTGAATCAATATTTATTATTTTATTTAAAAAAGAAATTTTCTGCGAAAGTACAACAAAAGTACGACATAAACCAGCAAAAAATGATTTTTTTATAGATAAAAACAATAAAATAGATTTTTTATAAAAAAAATGTATATTTGTACCAAGTCTTTTTAAAATAGAAGTTATAGATAAAATTGACAAAACAGCTCTTATTTTATTTGTATTGTTATTATCATCACGCTTTTTGTTAGGGAAATAGCAGAACAAACAGATGAAGTATACAAAATTCTTAATAATACCGCAAGTGATACAATTCTTTTCCAAGAAACATGACTTTATTTTTAGGAAAGGATATTGTTACCTTAGGAATACATAAATAACGAATTGTATATCCGTAATCACTCATAAGCTGTAATATTGGCTAAAACCAATCTGTTAAATAAATGCTCTGCAAAGTAACGACGATTGAGCTTGTAAACAAATTCGTCTAAGTATAATTGTAAATACTTCCGTTTGATTTTGTGATAGTTACATAATAAATTCCGCTTGGCATTACTGATAACAATATGCACCCATTTCAA
>NZ_BPMA01000007.1 GCF_026005215.1 Capnocytophaga catalasegens
GTTATTTGACAGATTGGTTTTAGCCAATATTACAGCTTATGAGTGATTACGGATATACAAATTTTGTTTAAATTTCAATCGAAAAAACAATTATTGTATTATAATATATTTCACAAATATACATTTTATTAATTACTCGAAAATATTTTTAGCTAATTAAGACATGTCAATTAATCTATTAAACGATTTTATAATAATTCACACGTGACTTAATTATTTGTGCCAAAAATATAACCTCACTTCTTGGGAATAAACTTGTTTAATTTTTTTCATCATTTTTAAAATCGTTTTCTATATTATACAATAAAATTGTTTAACTATTCTAATTTTTCCTTTTAGCTTCATTCTTTAAAAATGAAATCATATTCAGCCCATACTGAACATTTTTTTGTTCTATTTTTTGTTGTTGGTTTGAAAAAAATATTTCTTGTTGTGTAGTTGTATTTCTTTTGGCTGTATTTTCTTCAATTTCAAAGATTATTTTTTCAAAATCAATATATTTTCTCGTTTTGATGTATAAGAATTCATCGTTAATTCCCTTTTTTTGAATTTCTAAAATTCCTTTTTCATCGTATAAAAAAGAAACTTCCCAACTATCAAATCCATCAGAATCTGCCTTTATCGTTTTTATCGTAGCATTTTTAATTCTAAATTTTTTCTTGTATTTACTTTTTGAACTTATCAAAAATAGTTCATCTGACAGAAAATAATCTCCCAAATTATCATCTAAAAAATCTGCTATTTCGCAAATGTTTTTTCCTTTTAAAATCTTTTTTGTTAGTAATTTATAATATTTATTAGTCAAAAAATAGAAATCATCATTTACCTGAACCATTCTTTTTTTTGGGTGGAATTGCAGTGAAATGGTGTCAGTATCCTTTTTATTCCAAATCAATAAATATGCTTTGTTGTCCAAAACTTTTACAATGAGTCGATTTGTAAATTGTTTTTCGGGGTTTATTTCTGATTTTTGTTCATAAAAACCGTATCTTTTCGATTATTCAAAAGAAAATTAGTGTAAAAAATATATTTTTCCGTTCTGTCCGAAATTAAAGAGTCTGTTTGGTTGTCTATTGAGAAACAATTTGATAAAATTTCAAACGAAATAACGTTTTTTCTCTGACAAAATACCGAATTCTGACAGAAAATAAGAATTAGAATAAAATAGATTTTTTTCATTGCTTCATTGCGTGATTGATTTTGTTTTTGTACGAGCTTTTAATTCAATATCTTTCGAAATAGAATAGGTTATTTTAGCCATAAGTTCATTTCTATTTTCTTTTTTTACTTGCGAACAAGGCGCTAAAATTCCCAGTAGAATTAAAACTTTTTTCATAATATACGTTTTGTGTTTTCTTCAACAACTCAAAAAATAATCTTTGTTTATATTTTTGACAAAAATACAAATTTCTTTTATCTTCAATGGTTCTGATTGTAAGTTTTTCGACAGAAATCAAATAGTATTTGTTATTTTATACAAAAAGCATATTTGTGTTATTAGAAAAAAATATTTTATTCTTTATTTTATAAATTATGACTAAGAACAAATAAATTTTTATCAATAGAAAATAGATTCTTACCGATAAGAAATAAATTTTGACTAATATAAAATGAATGATTACTAGTAATTATTCATTTTAAACTAACAAAAATAAAATTTCACACAAAATAGTTTGAGGTATTTAATTTATCTTTTGTAAAAAATAAAACGGCTTATATTTATTGATTACCTTTTGTTCATAATTAAAAAAATAAGAAGTGAATAGTGTAAAAAATCACGAGATTTGTGCAACGAGATTAAAAAAATTATACTCTTTTATCTTGTATTTTTAGTTTGAAAGTATTACCTTTGTAACATTTAACTATTAAAAATAAGAATGTTTAAAATAACTTTATTTGGTATTGTTAAATATGTATATGTTTTAGAAATATGAAAAATTATAATTGTTGATAATCAGTGTTTTGGTATTAAATTATATTGTATCTTTACTATTAACAATATCTTAATTATTTTAAATGACAAAATTTTATTAACCAAAATGATAATGTTATGGACAAATCATTTCTTTTGAAAAAATCAGCAATCGTATTATTTGCTGTCGTATTAGCTTTTTTATTCGTATTCTTTTTGCCTTTCGAAGAAAAAACCAACAAAGGATTAGCCTTGTTAGTATTAGTTGCTATTTTGTGGCTTACCGAGGCAGTTCATATTACAATTACAGCGTTGCTTGTTCCTGTGGGAGCTATTTTGTTAGGCTTGGAAAAAACGAAACCTGCGTTAGAGGCTTTTGCGAATCCTACTATCTTTTTATTCTTTGGTGGATTTGCTATAGCAACCGCTTTGAGTGTTCAGAAATTAGATAAGTACATTGCTGCCAAAGTCCTTTCGATGGCAAAAGGAAATTTTTTTGTTGCCATTTTACTACTTTTTTCGGTAACCGCATTGCTCTCAATGGGAATTAGCAATACGGCAACTGCTGCAATGATGATTCCACTTGCAATAGGAATGTTAAAACAACTTGATTATCAGAATAATAAAAATACATATGCATTTGTTATTCTTGGTATTGCCTATAGTGCAAGTATTGGTGGAATGGGAACAATTGTTGGTAGCCCGCCTAATGCAATTGTTGCCTCGCACCTGCATCTTACTTTTTCAGATTGGCTCAAATATGGAACTCCTGTAATGATTGTTCTTATGCCATTGCTGATTTTAGTTTTATTTCTTATTTTTCGTCCGAAAATGAATATAAAGATAGAAACTCAATTGCATACCGAAAAACTTAACTCAAAGCAATATTTGACAATACTAATTTTTGCTGTTACTGCATTGTGTTGGATAACGGGTAGTTGGCTTAATCCAACTTTTTCAAATTTACTAGGAATAGACAAAATAGGCGATTATGATAGTATTGTAGCTCTTATGGCAACAATTCTTATTTGCGGATTGGGAGTAGCCCATTGGAAACAAATACAAGACAATACAGATTGGGGGGTTCTAATGCTCTTCGGAGGAGGGCTTACCCTAAGTGCAGTTTTGACAAGTTCTGGTGCAAGTAAAGCAATGGTCGATTCAGTAGTGTTTTTGATAGAAGGAAAACATTTTTATCTTATAGGTTTGTTAGTTGCTATGTTTATCATTTTTCTAACAGAATTTACTTCAAATACAGCCAGTGCTGCATTACTTGTACCTATATTTATTTCAATAGCGAAAGAATTAAATATGTTGCCTTTGGGACTAACAATGATTATTGGGCTTGGCGCATCGTGTGCTTTTATGCTTCCTGTGGCAACACCTCCCAATGCCATTGCTTATGGAACAGGTATGATTGAACAACGAAGTATGATTAGAGCTGGATTCGTTTTGAATATTGTGTGTATTTTGTTTATCGCAACTATCGCATATTATTTTTGGTTTGAATAACAAAATTCATTAAAAAAATAAAAAAACGTATTTAAAAATTACTTTTTTCACAATCTTTTTTTACTTTTGCGTCTCGTAATAAATTTTGGTATACAATGAATAAATCTGTTTATGTAATTACTCCCGATGCTTATAGTGGTAAATCAATGATAAGTTTGGGCGTAATGCAAATGATTATGCGTAATACAGCTAATGTAGGGTATTTTAAACCAATATTAGATAGGAAAGATGATGATTTTATTAAAACAATAATTTCACATTTCAAACTCAATATGACCGAACAAGAGGCCTTTGCTTTTTCACAAAATCAATTAAATCAACTTCAAAATGACGGAAATATTGATGAGGTTTATGATATTATTATTAAAAAATACAAAGCACTCGAACAAAAATTCGATTTTGTTTTGGTTGATGGAATAGGTTTTGCTGAAGAAACCAATACGTTTGGAATAAATTTTAATATTTCTTTGGCGCAAAGTCTTAATATTCCAGCTTTGGTAGTCTTGAAAGATAATTTTTCTTCGGAAGAAGAGCTAGTTAATCATATTCAGATAGAAATAAATACAATTCTGGAAAAAGAAGTTCGTATTTTGAGTGTTTTTGTTAATAAAGTTGTCAATTTTTCTGAGAAAACAATTGATAAATTAAATAAAAAATATCCAAATATTCGCTTTTATTTTATTCCCGAAGAACCTATGTTAAGTCGCCCAACTATCAAGGAAATAGCCGAAGCGCTCAATGCGAAATTTTTGTTTGAAGGGGCAGATATTCACCAAATACCTAAAAAAACAATTGTAGGAGGAATGGAGGTTCATAATTTCCTAAACCATGTTTCTGATGACTGTTTGGCGCTAATTTCAGCAGACCGCTCCGATATTATTTTAGGAACTGTAATGGCTCATGCTTCGGCAGAATATCCACGAGTAGGAGGAATTTTATTGTATGGTGGATTCAATTTACAACCTTCGGTGCTTAAACTTTTGCAAGGAACGCAAAATATTATGCCCATAATGCTCTCTGAAAAAGGAACTTATGAAACAGTCTTGGGAGTTAATAAAATCCATTCACGAATTTACCCCGAGGCTGAACAAAAAATAAAAATGAGTATTGAACTTTTTGAAAAAAGAGTTGATTTTGAAAGTTTGAATAGCCAGATTTCTTCTTTCAAATCTGATACAATAACTCCTCGTATGTTTCAATACAATATGGTACAAAGTGCTAAAAATTTGCAAAAACACATCGTTTTACCTGAGGGAACAGATGATAGAATTCTCACAGCAGCTTCTGAGCTTGCCGAAGATGAATTGGTTTATCTGACCATACTTGGTGACGAGCAAAAAATTATGGTTCGTGTGAATGAGTTAGGACTAAAATGGAATGAAAATCGTATCAAAATACTTCGCCCCAAAGATAGTCCAAAATATCAATCATATGTAGATAAATTATACGAATTACGTAAAGATAAAGGTTTGGAACGTCCTCAGGCACAAGACCTTATGCTTGATTATTCATACTTTGGTACCATGATGGTTTTCTTGGGCGATGCAGACGGAATGGTTTCAGGTGCGGTACATACCACAGCCCATACCATACGTCCGTCATTACAATTCGTAAAAACCAAACCAGGAGTTAAGACGGTTTCTTCTGTATTTTTTATGCTTTTGCAAGATAGAGTCCTTGTATATGGCGATTGTGCGATAGTTCCTAATCCGACTGCAGAACAATTAGCAGAAATAGCTATTACCTCGGCAGATTCAGCTAAGGCTTTCGGTATTGAACCTAAGGTAGCTCTTCTTTCGTATTCTTCGGGTACTTCGGGAAGTGGTCAAGATGTAGATAAAGTACGTGCAGCAACCGAAATAGTAAAAGAGCAACGTCCCGATATTTTGGTAGAAGGTCCTATCCAGTACGATGCGGCTGTTGACCCTAAGGTAGGAAAACAAAAAATGCCTGATTCTCAAGTAGCAGGGCAAGCAAATGTGCTTATTTTCCCAGATTTAAATACTGGAAACAATACGTACAAAGCTGTACAACGAGAAACAGGTGCACTTGCCATAGGTCCTATGCTTCAAGGGCTTCGCAAACCAGTTAATGACCTGAGTCGTGGAGCAACGATTCCTGATATTTATAACACGGTACTTATTACCGCTATTCAATCGGCAATGCCTGAAAAATAAAAGAATAAAGCTGTCCCAAACACTTGGACAGCTTTACATTTTTTTGATTATGAACACGATTTTTACCATTGGCATTTTTATGTCGCTTTTTTTGGCTGTTTTGCTGTTTGTAAAACAAAAAAAGACTTTGTCAGACACTATTTTAGGTGTTTGGTTATTATTTATTAGTATCCATTTACTAAGTTATTATCTGCATTATTTAGGTTATTGTAACAAATATCCTCATTTGTTGGGTGTTACACATCCTTTTCCGCTGTTGTATGCACCCTTTTTATATCTATATATACATTTTTCTTTACAAAGTGAACAATGTTTTAAACTAAAACATTTATTACATTTTGCACCTTTTGTATTGGTTTATCTGTATTTGTTCCCGTTTTATTTTGGTTATACAGCTGAGGAAAAATTAATTTTTGATAGTCAAGATTTTGATAGTGCGTATCAGTTTTTTTTCACTATATCTTTTCTAATGTTTATAGCTTCGTGGGCTATTTATTCTATTATTTCATACAGAAAATTACGTAATTATCAACAACTTATCAATGCTAATTTTGCTTATGAAGAAGGCATTAGTTTGCGATGGCTGCAATTTTTTATTATCGGAATAGGAATTGTTTTTGGTACAGGAATTATTGTTTCGGTCTTGCGGTATCAGTTCTATTTTAATTTTGGTTTTAATACCGATTTAGTTTTCTTTACGTTAATTGTCCTTTTGGTAGCATCTATTGGTTTTGAGGGGATTCGTCAGCAAGGGATTTTCACAGGGAAAATGATCCTTCAAAGTGATATTGTCCGTAACAAATCTTCCGAATACAAAAAATCAGGATTAAAACCTTCCGAAATACAAGCCTTTCACGAACGATTACTTCTAACAATGGCTCAAGAGAAGCCTTACCTTGAACCGAAGCTAACACTGAGTCAATTGGCTGAGAAATTGGAAATCTCGCCAAATAATTTGTCACAAATAATCAACCAATGCGAGGGGAAGAATTTTTATGACTTTGTGAATAGCTACCGCATCAGCGAGTTTATCAACAGAGCTAATGACCAAACAAATAAGAATTTGAACATTTTGGGCATAGCACTTGACTCGGGGTTTAATTCCAAATCTTCTTTTAATGAAGTTTTTAAGAAGCAAATGGGAAAAACTCCTTCCAATTATTTGAAATTGCAGAAAAATAATGATTTAACCAAAGCTAAATAGAGAATGTATTACAAAATATTTTTATAAAAAAGTACTTATTTACGAGGTTTATCATCAATATAATATTATCAACAAATGCTATTGTCTTTTTTAAAATCATTGATATAGTGTTTTTTATTCAAAAATAGAAGATGAGTTACGAAAAAGATCATTTAATACAAAATTTGATTTATCTCTAATTTTTATACTGATAATCAATCAATTAAAAATAAGTTGTCAGTAGAATGAGCCTCAGTAGAGATGTGTTTTGAAGAGAAAAAATATGTAAGTATTGCTTGTATGAATGGAAGAAATTTTACTTTTTCCCAAAGAAGTAGAAATTAATCACAAAAGTTTGTTTTTCAATGTAATGCAGGTTTTGATTGTCAGAAATTTAGAAAAATCTTGGTAGAAAAAAATCATTACCAATATGAAATAAAATCCGAGAAATCGTCAAAATGAAGATGTTTATTTTGATGGAAATTTATATGGAAATCGTTTGAAAATAGTTGGTTTAATGGAGTTAAAGATTTGATTATCAGATATAAAACCCTAAATACAACTTAGAACGCAATGCTGTATTTAGGGAGTATAATGAGGTTTTTTGTAAAAATTTAAACAAATCTAATATCGTAAGGTATTTTTCATTCAGACACTATAAAATACTGATTGTCAATAATATTTTTAAAATCTATAGAAATTTCAAAACATCTTTTATTCTTCGTATGATTGTTCTTCTTGTTCGAAGTCATCTTCGTTTTCTTCCATTTCTTCTTGAATTTGCTGTTTCAATGTTTTAGAACTCTTCGTAGATGATGCTTTCTTTTTACCAGAAGGAGGCACACCTCCTGTTTCTTTGATAGCTTCTTTTATTTTGTTTTCAAGCTCTTCCATTAGTTCAGGATTATCCATAAGAACTTTGCGCATTGCATCGCGTCCGTTAGCCAATTTCATCGTACCATAATTATACCAAGCACCACTCTTAGACAGAATATTATAATCGGTACCAAGATCTATTATTTCGCCAGTTCTAGAAATCCCTTCTCCATAAAGTACATCAAATTCAACCGTTTGAAAAGGAGGAGCAACTTTGTTTTTAACCACTTTTACTTTGGTTTTATTACCCAGTGCATTTCCGTCTTTATCTTTAATAGGTGTTAATTGTCGACGAATATCCAAACGTATTGAAGCATAAAATTTCAGTGCATTTCCTCCTGTTGTTGTTTCTGGACTTCCAAACATTACTCCAATTTTCTCACGCAACTGATTGATAAAAATTACTACACAATTTGCTTTATTGATGCTTCCAGTTATTTTACGCAGAGCCTGCGACATTAGTCGAGCATGAAGTCCCATTTTAGAGTCGCCCATTACGCCTTCTATCTCACTTTTGGGAGTAAGAGCAGCAACTGAGTCAATTATTATCAGTTCAACAGCTCCTGAGCGTACTAAGTTATCAGCAATTTCTAAGGCTTGTTCTCCGTTATCAGGTTGTGAAATAATCAGGTCTTTCGTATTCACGCCCAATTTGGCTGCATAAACAGGGTCAAAAGCGTGTTCAGCATCTATAAAAGCTGCTGTTCCGCCTTGTTTTTGAGCTTCTGCAATAGCATGAAGTGTCAATGTTGTCTTCCCTGACGATTCAGGACCAAATATTTCAATTATACGCCCTTTGGGATACCCTCCTACTCCAAGAGCTACATCTAAACCGATAGACCCCGTGGGAATTACTTCTACTTTTTCAACGGTTCTCTCTCCTAAGCGCATAACCGTTCCTTTTCCGAAGGCTTTATCCAATTTTTCCAAAGCGAGTTTCAGCGCTTCTGCTTTGGCTTCTTTTTCAGTTAATTCTTTTTTTTCTTTTTTAGCCATTTTGAAAAATGATTATGGGTGCTAAAATACGAATAAATATTATATTTAATCATTTTTTTATAAAAAAATTTTATCTATCAATCGTATTTCTGCATTTTTTATAAAAATTTTTTTATTCTTGTAATTCAATTGTCTAAAAATCAATACATTGTAGCAGAATAAAATCTATAACAAAAAGACACTCTACGCATAGAGTGCCTTTTCAAATAACTATAACTAAAAACTTTATTGTTTTACTTTGAAGGCTTTCGCTTGTGGATAATATGCTATTTCGTCCAATTCTTCTTCAATTCTCAACAATTGATTGTATTTGGCCATACGGTCAGAACGAGAAGCAGAGCCTGTTTTTATTTGACGGCAATTAAGTGCTACGGCCAAGTCAGCGATTGTGTTATCTTCGGTTTCTCCTGAACGATGTGACATTACCGAAGTATATCCCGCTCTGTGCGCCATATCAACTGCGGCAATAGTTTCAGTAAGTGAACCTATTTGATTTACTTTGATAAGGATAGAGTTTCCTACACCTTGCTCAATACCTCTTTCTAAGCGTTCAACATTGGTTACGAACAAATCGTCTCCAACAAGCTGTACGCGGTCTCCGATAGCTTCAGTAAGTTTTTTCCAGCCGTCCCAGTCGTTTTCGTCCATTCCATCTTCGATAGAAATGATAGGATATTTATTTACCAATTCAGTCAAATAAGCTACTTGTTCTTCTGAATTACGTTTTTTACCTTTTGCTCCTTCAAACTTGGTATAGTCATAAATACCATCTTTGTAAAACTCTGACGAAGCACAATCTAGGGCAATTTTAATATCTTCTCCGAATTTGTATCCTGCATTTTCAACGGCTTTTTTAATTGTTTCGATGGCATCTTCTGTACCTTCAAAAGTTGGTGCAAAACCTCCTTCATCGCCCACAGCTGTACTTAAACCTCTGTCGTGTAGTACTTTTTTCAAGTTGTGAAATACTTCTGAACCCATTTGCATAGCGTGAGTGAATGAAGTTGCTTTCACAGGCATAATCATAAACTCTTGGAAGGCAATCGGAGCATCAGAGTGTGAACCTCCGTTGATGATGTTCATCATTGGAACGGGTAAGTTGTTAGCACTTACCCCACCTACATAGCGATAAAGAGGCAAGCCTAATTCTTCTGCAGCAGCTTTGGCAACTGCCAAAGAAACTCCCAAAATAGCATTGGCTCCCAATTTTGATTTGTTAGGTGTTCCATCGAGTTCAATCATTGTTTTATCGATAAGATTTTGGTCAAAAACACTCATTCCGATAATTTCTTCAGCAATGATATCATTTACATTTTCAACGGCTTTCAGAACACCTTTTCCCATATAGTCTTTACCTCCATCACGAAGTTCAACCGCTTCATATTCTCCTGTTGAAGCTCCCGAAGGAACAGCAGCGCGTCCTTTGGCTCCGCTATCGGTAACTACATCTACTTCTACTGTTGGATTTCCTCTTGAATCCAAAATTTGTCTTGCATGTACATCAATAATGATACTCATATTTTTTATTATTTAATTATTTAATATTTTTCTGGTTTCGCTTGTTTTGGCTAATAAAAATCCTAATGTTATACCAATAATCAATTGAACGATAAACATAGGTAGTTGCTCCATTATCTTTTCACTTAGTGGCATTATCTTTCTAAAATATCCTTCTGCCCCCGAGTAATGTCTCCATATTGTATCAAGTATCTGTAAAAAAGTACCTGCTGGATACAGCAGACACAAAATCATAGTTACAGGTTTAGGAAACTTGTGAAAAGGTATAAATTGCCCTAAAACATAACTCATCACAGCATATTTCCCCGTCATTTTTAAGAACGAAAACTTCATTACAAAATCAAAGAATCCTCTATCTCCAAACAGGTAAAACCTTGTTATTCCGTATACTTCTATAATCAAATAAAGTAGCGCATGCACCATATTGGCACAGAATATATATAGAGTTGCTTTCTTTATTTTAAAGAATAAGGAAACTATTTGATTCAAAGTTCAAAAATTCTTCATCTTCTATCGCACAAATATACATCTTTTCTTTGTAAAAGAATTTTTTTCTGAATTTTTTTTGAAAAAAAATTCCTTTAATGTTTTCGATACCTTATATTTCTGCTGGCAAATACTTATTTTCGTTCGGCATATATCGCATAATACCGATTGGTAAAATAGCGCAATAGCGGTCGAATACCTATTTTACGTATAGGGTGTGTCCATTTTTCTCGAAACTTTATTTCCCAACCTGCTTTTTCCAAAAGCATATCAAGTTGCCAATCTTCAAACTCGTGATAATGACAATCGCGCGAGTCAGATACGTTACGATACGCTTTGGCAAACCACAATCGCAAAGGAACCGTAACGAGCAATCTCTTGGCTGGAAGATTTTGCAACACACCTAGCGGATTTACCAAATGTTCCAAAATCTCCAGTGCAGTAACGAAATCTGCTTTATATTTCCTCAGTTCCAAAGCTTCAAAATCTAAATCTTCGCCTTGAGTATTGATTACTTTATATCCTTTTGTTTCCATCAGTTCAGAAAAAGGATTACACACGCCTATATCTAATATAACAGATCGCTCAGGAGCAAATTTCTGCAAAAGAGAAAGTGTTTTTTCGTAACGTTTTTTTGGATATATCTTATACATTTTTTATTCTTTTGA
The DNA here is from genome assembly GCF_026005215.1 of Capnocytophaga catalasegens. GTDB lineage: Bacteria > Bacteroidota > Bacteroidia > Flavobacteriales > Flavobacteriaceae > Capnocytophaga > Capnocytophaga catalasegens. Next base: position 11,329 of record NZ_BPMA01000007.1, read on the forward strand.
ACTTTTTTTATGAAATGACCCACAATATGCTCAAAATAATAAGATTAGGAATGAAAAATAACAATGCTTCTGTCAAAAGTTTTATTTCTCTTTCCAAAAATAATTGCACCAACAATATAGTATGCAAAATAACGACGATTATTGACAATAATATATAGGTTGATAAATAGGTTTTGTCGGAAAAATTGGGCATAGACCACACAACTAATAAAAAAATAACCAATAATACTTGTATGATATTCATCAACCGAACCATTCCTTTGTTTCCCCAAAGACGTTGCGCAAAAAACAATGCAAAAGAAATACTTACCAAGCTAAACACTACCCACATAATCGCTTATTTATTATTGAGTTGATTTATTCTTTTTCAACAAATCAATAAATTGGTCAAACAAATAATGTGCATCGTGAGGACCTGGTCCTGCCTCAGGGTGATATTGAACACTGAAACAAGGTTTGTTTTTCATACGAATACCCGCTACACTTCCGTCATTCAGGTGCAGATGTGTTATTTCGACCTCTGCACTTTGCGCAGCTTGTTCCTTATCTACGGCAAATCCATGGTTCTGTGAGGTTATTTCACCTTTTCCTGTCAAAAGATTTTTCACTGGGTGATTTATCCCACGATGTCCGTTATGCATTTTGTAAGTAGATATTCCATTTGCCAGTGCAATAATTTGATGTCCTAAACAAATACCAAACAGCGGATAATTATGTGCAATAATTTGTTTAGCAACCTTAATAACTCCTTTGAGTGGTTCTGGGTCACCTGGTCCATTCGATAGAAAATACCCATTGGGTTTCCATGCTTGCATTTGTTCAAAAGAAGTATTGTACGGAAATACCTGTACATATACATCGCGAGCGGTTAGATTTTTTAATATATGTCTTTTAATACCCAAATCAAGAGCCGCAACCTTGTATGTAGCATCTGGGTTTCCGACAAAGTATGGGGTTTTGGTTGAAACCTTTGAAGCCAATTCCAACCCTTTCATTGAAGGAATTTGTTTTAGTTGTTCTTTAAGATATTCTAAATCCGTGATTTCGGTTGAAATAACAGCATTCATCGAACCATAGTCACGTATATGCGCTACCAATGCTCGCGTATCGACTTCGCAGAGAATCAATAAATTATTTCTTTCCGAAAAATGGTATAATGATTCACTTGCCGATGTACGCGAGTACGTTTGACTAAAATTACGGCAAACCAACCCAGCTATTTTTACACTTTCAGATTCGTTTTCATCTGAATGAACACCATAATTACCTATATGAGCTGTAGCCGTTACCAATATCTGTCCTAAGTACGATGGATCTGTGAAGATTTCCTGATAGCCAGTCATTCCGGTATTGAAACAAACCTCGCCAAATGCTGTACCTTCTTTGCCAACAGCCTTCCCATAGAAAATTGTTCCGTCTCCAAGTAAAAGAACGGCTGGTTTTTTGGTTGTATATTTCATCTGAATAGTAGGATTTTTTTAATATTTTTTTATTTTTAATGTATATAATATTTTGTATGTTTTCATTTCTTCTTTCTTGTATTTTCAAAACGCTCTTATGTGAAAAAGAAAATTCAGGTAACCAATTTTCTTTTTTGTAACAAAGGTGCCATAGGTGGGGTGTTGTTTTCCCACGCTACGTTTTCTCTTCCAACGTGAAGTTGAAACAAGATTAGAAGTCGCACAAAGGTATAAACTATTTACTTATCTTCAAAATTTTTTTTCTCAACAAATTACCTCTTATCTATTTATATGTTAATTATTCGTTAAATATAGAATAAAAAAATACTTGATTATATTTTTTTTGTACTTTTGTCCCAGAATTAAGATTTTTTTAAACCCCAAACAGAAAAAGTATATAAAAATTAACTAAACACATTGCATTTATGAAGCAGTATATTTTATCAAGTATTGCAGTACTCGCTCTGATAGTGAGTTGTAATACAAAAGCAGACGATGGTGTGGGCGAAATACCCAAAGAGAATACCGAGAAAATTCTCTATTTTCAATTTACAAAAGATAGAGGTACGCACAGCATTAGCGTTGAAGAAAGACAAGAAAAAACGCTAACGATTGAAGGACTTAAAGATGGTGCTTTTGAGGCGACAGAAAACTCTGGTGGAGCTATCAGTCTTTCAAAAACTACTAACCCTGCCAAACTGACTATTCGAGCTTACAAAGTAGGCGAATATCCCGTTAGTATCAAAGGAACAGATACCGACGGAGTAAAGAAAACTATCACGCTCTATGTGAAGGTTACTGAGCGAGATACCGGTTGGAAAAACGGCGTTTATACCGTTGAAAATATTGACGGTGATATGACCGAAAAAGACTCCAAAGGCTATGTAGAGTTCGAGTCGTTGGGGTATAACCTATTCCAAAATGATATACAACCTGCCTCTGCACGAGACAAAATACAAGTAAGTGCTAATGGAGGTATTATACGTGTAACCGCTCAAAAACACTATGACGAAAGTATACCTATTACTTTTTCTGTTAAAAATGCTGCCGGTGATACGCATACCGTTCACGTAAGAAGAGTTACTAAATTCTGGGAGCTTAGATCTTCCACAGAGGTGATAGGTATTGACCCTAATACAACTAAAAATAGTTTTGACAAATTGTCTGTGCCACCTAAAACACCTTATAGCGTAACTCATATAAATGGGTTGCATTATTATGAACTTCATAAAAATAATCCTTATTATGGATTTGATAAAAAATCAATAGCTGTAAATACTAATATTACAAAGATTGACCTTAATCGAATAAAATATATATATGGAGTTTCTTTTTCGGGTTGTACAAATTTAACAGAGGTAATAGCTAATAATGTGGAAACTATTAGTAGTGACTATGCCTTTGCAAATACCAAGCTAACAAAGATAGATTTGCCTGCGATTAAAAGTATTGGAGCATATGCTTTTAACGGTACTCCTATTACAACTGTAAAATTAGGGAAAAACTTAACTACTCTTTATGCAAATGCGCTTAAAGGTATTGAAGGTACGCTTTTGGAGCTTCGTATCGAATCAAGTACGCCAAGTGGGGTAACACTTGTCACAGACTTTATTGGAGAAACACAAGCAAGGCTTTTAGTACCAAATGCCTCACTTGCAGACTGGAACTCGCGTTATCCTTGGCTTAAAGACAAATTTAAAGGTGGCGTACAAGGTTACTAATTATCAAAATAAAAAATTTAAAAAGTTAATAAATAATAAAACTCTTGCTACTTACTCCCTTATCTGATAAAGAGTAACTCGGCAAGTAAAAATTAAGATTATGAACAAGATAAAAATACTCATCATAGCTCTTGCAGCAATGCTAAGTGATAATATTTCAGCACAAGATAATTATCGACCTTGGCTTGTTGGTGCGGGTATCAATACAGTTGATATGCGTGTACCCTCTGATTTTAGTGGTATTGCCAAAGACTGGTTTGGCTACCCTGATATGAATGTATCGTTTCGTGTTTCAGCAGCACGTTACATTAAAAAAGGGATTACAGCCGAGGTGGCTTTTGCTTTAAATAGCATCACCAAAGATGAAACCTATTTCCCCGAGGCAAAAAATACTATCAGTGGAAAAACCTTTTGGGATGCCGATGTAAGAGCTCGTTATCACCTGAATCGCTTATGGAGTGTTATTCCGTGGTTTGATCCATATCCACAACTGGGTATTGGTATTTCTTCCATTGAAGGTGAAAGCAAAGCAAATCTTGTAGCGGGGTTGGGAGCCAATTTTTGGTTTACCGATATAGTCGGAGCTAATTTACAAACTACTTACAATCCAGCTTTCGGAGGAGGTATAGGCAAAGATTATTTCCAATGGGGGGCAGGTGTGGTTATAAAATTGCCATTCAAAGCACGTGAAAATCCTATTGTAGATCATGTAGAGCGTGAGAAATTGCCAAAAGAGCCTAAAAAACGAAAAAAAGTATCGCAAAACAAATCTATTACTCGCCAAGAAACCGATGAAGAGCGTCAAGCACGCTTGGCACGCTTAGAAGCTGAACGTCAGGAACGTGTAGCTCGTGTAGAACGTGTAACCAAAGAGATCAACTTGTATGCCAAAACTATTTTGTTTGATACAGACAAATCGGTTGTCAAAACACAAGCCGAGTTTATTTTGGATAACATTGCCAAAATTATGAATGAAAATAAAGATTTTCACTTTGTGATAGAGGGACATACAGACAATGTGGGTTCTGCCGAACATAATTTAAAGCTTTCGCAAGATAGAGCCGATTCCATCAAAAAATATTTGATACAGAAAGGCATTGATAAAAAACGCTTAGAAGCAAAAGGTTATGGTTTAACTCGTCCATTAGAAAACAATAATACCGAACGCGGACGCGAAATCAACCGCCGTGTTGAAATCAATGTTATACCTCTGGAAGTAGAAGTTGAAATACAAGAATAACAAAGTAATGTTGTTTTTTCATTAAAATGGGTTTTTCCCTGTAAGTTAAAAATTTATTTAAACGTTAGTCAAAAAGGCTTTTATGGTGTGATCATCTTAAAAGCCTTTTTTTGCAGAAAATAAATTTTGAAAAATTTTTATTTTTAAAGAAAAAAATTCATATCTTTGCACTCGGTTATACTCATAATTATTTATGCTTCAAATCAACTATTATTTCGGATTTTACTACTTTTTTCAGATTTGAAAAAAGCAGGAATTCTTTTTGATTTTAAAGTAAATAATTTCTCATTCCTGCCTCTTTTGGCAGGTTTTTTTATTTTATGAAAGAAATCGTAGCAATACAAGGAATTGAAGGATCGTACCATCATCAGACAGCACAAGAGTATTTTGATAGAGATATACAAATAATTCCATGTGATTCATTTGACAAAGTAGCACAAAAACTACTTAATCAAGAAGCGTCTATGGGTATTATGGCTATTGAAAATACCATAGCAGGCGCTATTTTGCCCAATTATAATCTGATTGACAAACATCAGTTATATATTGTAGGCGAACATTATATTGATATTCAACATCAGCTTATGGCAATTCAGGGGCAACATCTTGAAGACCTTACCGAAGTACATTCGCATTATATGGCTTTGTTACAATGCAAAGATTTTTTTGTACAATACCCACATATAAAACTTGTAGAGGATAGCGATACGGCTTCCACAGCACGACGTATCAAACAAGGCAATTTACGCGGTATAGGTGCTATTGCTTCGGTTACAGCAGCCCACTTGTTTGGTTTAGAAATTCTTGCAACGAATATCCAAACAATGAAGAACAATGCTACCCGATTTGTTATTCTGCAAAAAGAAAAACCTCTGTTGTATCAAAAAACAATCAATAAGGCCTCTATCAAATTTCAGCTTGACCACAAACGAGGTAGTTTGGCTACGGTACTCAATGTGATAAGCGATTGTGATTTGAATATGACCAAAATACAATCGCTCCCTGTGGTTCATCAGCCTTGGAAATATGCCTTTTTTGTTGATGTAACTTTCGATAAATATACAAATTTTCAGAAAGTAATTCAACTATTAGACATTATGGCAGAAGATATTAAAATATTGGGTGAATATCAAAATCAATTAGACTAACAAAATACAATCTGAATGAAAAAAATAGCTTTTGTAGGAGTAGGACTCATAGGTGGGTCTTTCGCTTTGGAAATCAAATTGTTATATCCGCAAGCTCAACTAATCGGAATAGACAAAAACAAAGAAAATATACAAGAAGCACTAGATTTGAAAATCATTGACAAAAAAGGTACGATAGACGATGTTGCCTGTGCCGATATGGTTCTTATTTCAATTCCGGTAGATAATATTCCGGAGGTACTTTCTGATATTTTAGCTCGCGTAAAGGAACAAACACTTGTTATTGATATGGGTTCGACCAAAGCTGAAATTTGTCAAAGTGTTGAAAACCACCCTAAAAGAAATCAATTTCTGGCAGCACATCCCATAGCTGGTACCGAATATTCGGGAGCTAAATCGGCTTTCAGAGGGCTTTTTGCTGGCAAAACAATGATTGTCTGTGAGGTGGAAAAAACTTCATTCGCTTTGCAAGAGAAAGCCCTTGACCTTTTCCAAAAAATCGGAATGCGTATTCGGTACATGAATCCTGTAATGCACGACAAACATATAGCATATGTGTCTCATTTGTCGCACGTTATATCATATATGTTAGGTAAAACCGTTATGGAAAAAGAAGCAAGTGAAAAAGATATTTTCGATATGGCAGGTTCAGGATTTGCCTCGACTGTGCGTTTGGCAAAAAGTTCAGCAAGTATGTGGGTACCTATTTTCAAACAAAATAGAAATTATCTATTAGAATGTTTGAAAGAATATATTGAGAATTTACATCAGTTTGAACAATTATTAGCTGCTGAAAATTATTCAAGAATTTTTGACCAAATTGACCAAATAAATCAAATAAAAGACATTTTGAATGGAAAAAACATTCAAATAAAATAAAAATAGAATTTTAGTTATGGAAAATACACCTTTATTACGTAAATGGCTTGATGCGCTGGGTCTAAACCATCCGCTTGTTATCGCAGGTCCTTGTTCTGCCGAAACCGAAGAGCAAGTATTGCAAGTAGCTCACCAGCTGAAAGATAAACGGATTTCGTTCTTTCGAGCAGGAATTTGGAAACCACGTACACGCCCTGGGGGCTTTGAAGGTATTGGCGAAATAGGGCTCAAATGGCTCAAACGTGTCAAAGAAGAAACGGGCTTAAAAACTGCCACAGAGGTTGCTAATCGAGACCACGTACGCCTTGCTTTAGCGTATGATATTGACCTATTGTGGATTGGTGCGCGCTCTACGGTAAGTCCGTTTATTATTCAAGAAATCGCAGACGAACTCAAAGGTACAGACAAAATTATTTTGGTCAAAAACCCCGTTAATCCTGATTTACCCTTATGGATTGGTGCATTGGAACGCCTTCAACGAGCCGATATATCCAACTTAGGAGTTATCCATCGAGGTTTTTCAACGTATGAGAAAACCAAATATCGAAATATTCCTGAGTGGCAACTTGTTATTGACCTTCAAAATCGCTTCCCCGAACTACCAATTATTTGTGACCCGTCGCATATTGCAGGCAATCGTGAGCTTATCTTTGACTTATCGCAAACAGCATTGGACTTGAACCTTGACGGACTAATGATAGAAACCCATTGCAATCCTGATAAAGCGTGGAGTGATGCTCCCCAGCAAGTAACTCCCCATGCACTTGTTGAGATATTGAAAAACTTACAGATACGTAAAGAAACTACACCCGAAGCCGATTTTCAGATGCGGCTTCAAAACTTGCGATCGCAAATAGATATTCTTGATGAGCAACTTTTGGATTTGCTCAAAAAAAGAATGGAAATATCAGACCATATCGGAAGTTTGAAAAAAGAGAAAAACGTTGCTATCTTGCAAAACAGACGGTGGAACGAGATTCTGGGCAAGATGATTTTGCAAGGAGAAGAAAAAGGACTTTCGGAAGAATTTATCTTAAAACTTTTCAAAGCCATTCACCAAGAGTCTATCGCTCGGCAAGAGAAAATAGTAAGATAACAAACCACATTCCAAGAGTAGGAGATATGGAAGTCTTTTCATAGATTTGTTAGAGGCTTCTTGTAGTGTTTGTTCTACATTATTTGTTATTTTTTCGCTAAGTCGTTTCAAAATTTGTGATTGCGCAGGAACAATGATACCAAATGACAATACAAATACTAATGTGTAAATACATTTTTTCATCTTTTTTATTTTTTAAGTTCTATATTTGTTATAATTTTCAGATGCTAAATAACTTAATAAGTACTAATTTATTTACTATAAATATACCTAATGTATAATGAATATATTATATATGACTACTTATTTTTTATCTTTTTAATCAAAAGCTTCACTCTTTCTTGTTTGGTTTCCTTTGCGTATAATTATAAGCAAGGGAAAACACAAACAATACTAATCCAAATTAAAAATAAAAGCAAAATATTACATTTTCTAAAATATAAACTATTTGATAATTATAATTCATATATGCAAATAGGTGCTATTTATATTATTTGTACTACTAAATTCTATTTTCTTAATACTTTTTTATTTTAAAGTTATAATCAAATGCATTTTCTGTAGTCTTTTTTACTTTTTATCTATTAGAAAATGTATTTTCTTGATGCTTTTTTATTTTAAAGTTATAATCAAATGCATTTTCTGTAATATTTTTTATTTTTTATCTATTAGAAAATATATTTTCTTAATGCTTTTTTATTTTAAAGTTATAATCAAATGCATTTTCTGTAGTCTTTTTTATTTTTTTATCTATTAGAAAATGTATTTTCTTAATGCTTTTTTATTTTAAAGTTATAATCAAATGCATTTTCTGTAGTCTTTTTTACTTTTTATCTATTAGAAAATGTATTTTCTTGATGCTTTTTTATTTTTTAGCCTCCCTTGTACTTATTTGTAGTACAAGGGATAGCATAAAAAATATAAACAACTTTTAAATAAATATAAATAAGTATGAAAAAAAATCATATCAATCCTGCTGTTTAGTATTTCCTACACTTATTAAGTGTAGGAAAATACATAAATAGATTAACTAAAAATAATTATATATATATGAAACAAACAATTTTATTAGCCATTAGGATTTAAAAGGTCATTATAAATTCTATTTTTTATTAGCTTTCTTTATTCGTATGATGTGTTGTTTGTAACTTAGAACTTATTCGTTGTATAATTTCTTTTTTTATTTCGATTGGAATTGAGATATTTTCTAAGGAGAACTCCATAAGGTCTATACCATAAACTGCCATATCAGCTCTAATACACCTTGGTATTAACTGAAATTTTTACAAAAAATAACCTTATGAATATATTTTTAGTAGTAAAAGTTTATTTTTTTTTATAACTTTGTCCAAACTAATTAAAAAAAGAAGAATGATGAAAAGAATAGCTTTTGTGCTTGGTTTTTTATTTGTCCACGTGGCTTTTAGTCAAATATTACTTTTAGAAAGTGAAGTAAAACTCCAAAAATTCGGAAAAGAAGAATTTTACAAAGATTTAGACGGAAAAATGCTCAATGGGTATTACAAAATAGCCGATGAAAAAGGAGCTTACATAGACACACATTTCAAAAATGGAAAATTAGACGGCGAAGTCAAACGATATGATCGTGACGGATTACTCGTTTCGGTTGTGTTTATGAAAGAAGGAATTAAAGACGGAAAATACACCAGTTATAATCGCAAAGGAGAAATCATTACCGAAGGTGCTTACTCAAATGGTGAATTGGACGGAAAATGGTCGTATTTTCATTCTGGAGATGTCATCAAAGAAATTGCATATTACAAAAATGGAAAACCCGATAAGAAATGGGAGTTCTACAACCTCAAAGGAGAACTCTACGAAGTGCAAAATTATGTAAACGGAAAAGCAGAAGGCAAATGGTGGAGTGTATATAACTTACGAGGACAAAAAATAACCCGAATAAAATATTATAAAAATGGCGAACCTGTCGGCAAATGGCAAGAAAAATATGATGATGGAAGAATAAAAGAAGAAAAAGAATACACCTCGTCTGATAGTTACATCGAAAGGGAATATTACGATAACGGAAAACTCGAAAGTGCAATCGCTTACAAAGACGAAAAAGTAGTTTCGAGAGAAACATTTTACAAAAATGGGAATAAAAAGTATATTGCAACATATGTAAATGGAAAAATAAACGGAAAAGTTCAAAGTTTTCACGAAAATGGTAAAAAAGAAAGAATTTCAAACTACAAAGAGGGAGAATACGATGGAAAACAAGAGTATTTTGATGAAAATGGAGAAATAATTCGCTCTGAAAATTATACAAACGGAAAGAGAAATGGCGTTTTCTGGGAAAAAGAATACAACGGCAATGTGATTACCCGTACTTACAAAAACGAAGAATTATCAGGAAAAACTGAATGCAAAAATGCAGATGGAAAACTCCTTTGGGAAATAATGTATGACGGATATGACACTTACATTCGCAAAGATTATTTCCCCAACGGAAAACTCGAAAGAGTGGAACAACGCAAAAAAAGAAACTATGAAGGGGAACAATTACGCTACAATTCCAACGGAATTCTCACTTCCAAAGAAATTTACAAAAACGGAACTTTAGAATTCAAAGAAAGTTATTATGACAATGGAAACAAACGTGATACCTATTCATTCAGACTTGGTGAACAAGAGGGACTTTTTCAAAAATACACCGATTTGGGTATAAAAATAGAAGAGGGAAGCTATAAAAATGACTATAAAGATGGAGTTTGGAAGAAATATAACAACAAAACGGGCGATTTAGAAACTGAAACTACCTATCAAAACAGCGTAAAAAATGGATTGTTCAGAGAATATAACAAAGCAAACCGGGTAGGAGTGGAAGGCAACTATAAAAATAACGAAAAAGATGGCACTTGGAAAATATATGATTTAGCTGGTAAACTTTCCAAAGAAATTCAATATAATTTAGGACGGGAAATCTCTTCGAAAGAATATAAATAAAAGAAAATTATATATAACAACTCAATAGAAAATAGTATAATGAAATTTATATCTTTTAAATCAGGTGTAGAATTCGGTTTTTAATATGTTCCTTAATTTCAAGTGTTTTAGAAGTAGCAAAAATATCAACAAAAGTCGTATTTGTAGGTTTTGATGATCAAATTTCACATAAAATCATTTGTAGCTAAACATTTGTACAAACAAAAGAAATTATACCTATTGTATCTGCTTACAAAATTTTGTAAATATTTCATTATTCTGAAAATAGAATTTGAAAAGGCTTAAAATTTGTTATCAGAATAAAAAATTTATTCTTTGAAAAGTTGTAATATTCGTAGGGCTTTATCAATCGAAGTAATTTCATCAAAAGTTAGTAATAATCGCAGTCCGTTACGAGTTTGCTTTTCGGTCATTCGGCACTTGTCAGCATTGCGTTGTACGAAAGTTAATACCTTCTGAAAAGCTACACTTTGATAAAATTTGCTTTGTTGGTCAGAGATGAAATATCCAACCATTTTCTCTGATTTTAGGATAATTCGTTCTATTCCCATTTCGGTAGCAATCCATTTTAATCGAACGGAATTTAGCAAATCTTTGCCCGAAGTAGGTAAGTTCCCAAATCGGTCAATAAGATTGAGTTCGTATTGATGTAAATCAGCTTCGTTCGTGATATTACTCAACTGGCTGTATAGATTGAGTCGCTCAGCGATATTATTGATATAATCATCGGGGAATAAAAGTTCGAAATCACTATCTAATTGAGTATCATTAAGATACGATTTTACTTCATTTTCCGTATGATAAAGCGCAGCGAATTCGTTATCTTTGAGTTCAAATATAGCTTCTTGTAATATTTTTTGATAGGTATCAAAGCCGATATCGTTAATAAAACCGCTTTGTTCTCCACCCAATAGGTCGCCAGCTCCTCTGATTTCCAAATCTTTCATAGCAATATTAAATCCGCTTCCGAGGTCTGTGAATTGAGCAATTGCCTCAATACGCTTCCGAGCATCATCGGTCATTGTAGCGTAAGGGGGCGTTATAAAATAACAAAAAGCTTTTTTGTTGCTTCGTCCAACACGGCCACGCATTTGGTGCAAGTCTGAAAGTCCAAAATTTTGCGCATTGTGTATGAAAATTGTATTAGCATTGGGCACATCTAAACCACTTTCGATAATAGTTGTTGATACTAGAACGTCAAAATCTCCATTCATAAACGAAAGCATAATTTCTTCTAACTTCTTACCTTCAAGCTGTCCGTGTCCTACACCAATTTTCACATTTGGGACAAGACGTTGTATCATTCCTGCTACTTCGCGGATATTCTCAACTCGATTGTGTATAAAAAATACCTGCCCACCTCGTTGTATTTCGTATGAAATAGCATCACGGATTACTTCTTCGTTAAATGGAATTACCTGACTTTCAATCGGGTAACGATTAGCTGGAGGCGTAGTTATTACTGACAAATCACGTGCTGCCATTAGACTAAATTGGAGTGTGCGTGGAATAGGAGTAGCGGTAAGAGTTAGTACGTCTAAGTTTTCTTTAAGCGTTTTGAGTTTGTCTTTTACTCCTACACCAAATTTTTGTTCTTCATCGACAATTAAAAGACCTAAATCTTTGTAAATTACATTTTCATTTACAATTTGATGTGTTCCAATCAGAATATCAACCAAGCCACTCGCTACAGCGTTTAATATTTCTTTTTTCTCTTTGGCTGTTCGGAATCGATTTAAGTATTCGATACGAACAGGAAAACCTTTCATTCGCTCTGAAAAAGTTTTGTAATGTTGGAAAGCCAAAATAGTTGTAGGAACAAGTACAGCCACTTGTTTGCTATTATCTACAGCCTTGAACGCAGCTCGCACAGCCACTTCTGTTTTACCAAATCCTACATCACCACATACTAATCTATCCATTGGGCGATTGCTTTCCATATCCATTTTTACTTCGATAGTTGCCTTGTTTTGATCGGGTGTATCTTCATATAAGAAAGATGCTTCCAATTCTTTTTGCATATACGAGTCGGGAGCAAAGGCGTATCCTTGGGCTTCTTTTCTTTTTGCATAAAGTTTGATAAGGTTAAAAGCTATTTCCTTAACTCGTGCCTTGGTTTTTTGTTTGAGAGCTTTCCAAGCATTGCTTCCGAGTTTGTATATTTTGGGAGGTTTTCCGTCTTTTCCGTTGTATTTGGTTATTTTGTGCAATGAATGAATACTTACGTAGAGAATATCTCTATCTCCGTAAATAAGTTTGATAGCTTCTTGTTTTTTGCCTTCTATATCAATTTTTTGCAAGCCTGCAAATTTGCCAATGCCGTGGTCTATATGAGTTACGTAGTCGCCTATTTCGAGCTGATTAAGCTCTTTCAGAGTAATGGATTGTTTTTTGGCATACCCATTGCGAATAGAAAACTTGTGATAGCGCTCCAATATCTGATGGTCTGTATAGCAGTTTATTTTGGTAAGTGTGTCGGAAAAACCAAGATAAAAAGGCATTACCCGCATTTGACAAGGAACATCTTGGTGCAATTCTGCGAAAATATCTTCAAATCGCTTAGCTTGTTGTTCGCTTACACATAGAATATAGTTTGTATATCCTTCTGCAAATTTTTCTTTCAGGTGAGAAATCAGCAGTTCAAATCTTTTATTGAACGAAGGCTGCGGTCGCATACCAAAGTCGATATACTCTTGGGTTGTTTGTCTAGCAAGCGAACTGATTTTCACAACATATAAACCATTTAGCTGACGAAAAATTTCTTGACTATCGCAGAATAATTCTTGCGGAGGAATATGCTTAATCGTTCCTGACAAAGAGGCGTAATATTCGGACGCTTTCTCAAACAATCGGTCTATTTTACTGGCAAAAAGGTCAAAATCTTTGGCAAAAACAAGCGTATTTTCTGGTAAAGAGTTTATAAAAGATTCCCGCTGTTCTTGCAGGGTTTTGTTTTCAACATTTGGGATAATATTTATTTGTTTTATTTTGGAAATGGATAATTGATTTTCAACATCAAATGTACGAATACTATCAACTTCTTCTCCGAAAAATTCAATCCGATAGGGCATATCATTGGAAAAAGAAAAAACATCGACAATACCGCCTCGTACTGAAAATTCGCCCGGTTCTGTAACGAAATCAACTCGGTTGAATTGATATTCAAACAAAGTTTCATTCAAAAAATCAAGTGATAGTGTATCGCCTACTTTAACAGAAAGTGTGTTTTTCTCCAATTCTTTTTTTGTAATTACTTTCTCAAAAAGAGCTTCGGTATAGGTAACGATAATTGGCGTTTTTTCAGAGCTGGTAAGTCGGCTAAGAACCTCGGCTCGCAACAATACATTTGCATTGTCTGTTTCTTCTATCTGATAAGGTCTTCGATAACTACTGGGGAAGAAAAGAACAGCTTCTTGGTCTATGATTTGCTCCAAATCATTCAAAAAATAGGCAGCTTCTTCCTTATCGTTACAAACAAAAAATATAGGTCGCAAATGCTTTTTATAAACATCTGCCAGCAGTATAGAAATACCCGAACCGATTATTCCCGTAATGGAACACTCTTTACCACGAGTAATATTTTCTTGTAATTGTTTTGTAGAATGACTTTCTGATAACGACTTAAAAAGAATTTCCAAAATAAAAAAATTATGAATTGTTTATTGTTAAAAATTGTTCATATACTTCACGATAACTAACGATTCGGTCTTTGAAGTACTCGATAAGTTTGGTTTTTTGTTCTGGGGAAGCTCCCAATTGATTGATAATATTGACCAAGTGCATTTTCATATGACCTTGTTGTATTCCCGAAGTAACAAGAGCGCTGAGAGCAGCAAAATTCTGGGCTAAACCTACCGAAGCAACTATTTGCATCAGTTGTTTAGCATTGGGATTGTTCAATATTCGAAGGGCTGTTTTTACCATTGGGTGCAGTTGGGTAAGTCCGCCGATAGTTCCCAAAGCAAGAGGCACTTCAATACCGAAGTGAAACAAATCGTTTTCTATATAAGCATACGTAAGACTTTTGTATTGTCCGCTTCGGCAGGCATAGGCATGCAAAGCAGCCTCTACAGCTCGAAAATCATTGCCTGTGGCAATAATAACAGCATCTATTCCGTTCATTACTCCTTTGTTATGCGTAACGGCTCGATACGTGTCAATATTGGCAATATCAACAGCTTTTATAAGTTTTTGAGTAAAAACTTTACCACTGATATTTCCGTAATTCATCTTATCAATAGAACAAACCACTTGGGAGCGAACCAAGCAATTTGGAACATAATTAGACAAAATACACATTAGTATTTCAATATTTCCGCTGAGTTTCCAGTGTGTGGCTTCTCGTTCTATAGTTTTTGCCATTTGTTCCAAGCACGAATTGATAAAATTTGCCCCCATTGCATCAAGAGTTTCAAAAGTAGCAAAAACTTGGTAATATCCTGTTAATTGATGTGTTTTGTCTTGAAGTTCAATGGAGCAAATACCACCTCCTCTTTTCTGCATGTTAGAGGTAATATGTTGTGTGTCAGGGAGTAAAATTGGTTTTATTTGATTGAAAAAATTTTGAAAATCATCAGAATTCCCATCAAAAAACAAATGTATTTGCCCTATCTTCTCAGTAGAAACAACTTCACTACGAAAACCTCCTCGCTCTGCCCAATATTTAGCTGCTTTACTCACTCCTGCTACAACCGAACTCTCTTCTACAACCATAGGAATTGTGTAGAATTGGTCATTGATACAAAAATTAGGAGCAACTCCCAAAGGTAAATAATAATTAGCTACTGTATTTTCGATAAATTCGTCATGAAGTTGTTGCAAAGTAGCGTCTGCATTATCATATTTGCCAAAAATATCTTCGTACTGAAAATCATTTAGATAGTTTTTTTCAAGCCATCTGCGTTTTTGTTCTTTGCTGAATTTTGAAAATCCGTTAATCATTTTGTTAGAATTTTAATTATATTTCTGTAAAAGAAAAATCAGAATTGTATGAATCTATCAGTTGGGTTAATGAAATAAAATCTTGTACCGAAAGTTGCTCGGGGCGTTTGTCGAAAACAGATTCAAGTTTTAGTGTTTCTTTGTCCGTAAGGAATGATTTTAAGCTATTGCGAAGCGTTTTTCTCCGTTGATTAAAAGCAGTTTTCACTACTGAAAAAAATAATTTTTCACAACAAGGGAGTTTATAATTGGCTTTACGTACAAGTTTTATAACACCACTTTTTACTTTGGGAGGTGGAGAAAATACGTGTTCTGAGACAGAAAAAAGATACGAAGCATCGTAAAATGCTTGAACTAAAACTGATAGAATCCCATAGGTTTTTGAACCTTCTTTCTCACAAATACGTTCGGCTACTTCTTTTTGAAACATTCCTGCAAATTCTGGCACATAATCCCGCATTTCTAACAATCGAAACACAATTTGAGAAGAAATATTATACGGAAAATTACCAATAATAGCAAAGGGTTTCTGCTCAAAAAAGCGAACCAAATCGTATTTTAAAAAATCGCGTGGAATGATACGCTGCTGTAACTCAGGAAAATGTGTATTGAGGTACGATACAGACTCATCATCAATTTCAATCACAAAGATTTTTGTCTTTTTTTTGAGTAAAAATTGTGTCAAAACACCCATTCCAGCTCCAATTTCCAATACCTGTTCATACCCGTGTAGGCTCAACGTATCGGCTATATTTTGAGCAATATTCAGGTCGGTCAGAAAGTGTTGTCCTAAGTGTTTTTTGGCACGAACTTTATTATTCATTATCGTTGAGTTCTTTTTGCATAATTGTTTCAACAAGATGTAATTCAGTAGAAAAAGTCAAAACCTTTTCAGCAAATTGTATATAAAGCAGTCTGAGAAAGTTATTTTCGTCTTTTTCTTGGAATTCTTTTATTATTTCGGTATCAGGAGTTTCTAATTGCAAGCTGTATGTGTTGTATTCGGCATCATCTGTTTTTACCCAAATAAGTCGGGCTTTGTCAAATTTTCCTTTTTTGACAACGTGTGGGATAAAATCATTGAAAATCCAGTTTTTCCAACGATTTTGTAAAGATTTTTCAATCGTATAAGTAATATTATAATAAAACATAGGTATCAATTTTCAGATTAAAAAGGATAGTTTATTCCGATATTTATTACATAGTCAGACAGATTAAAATCACGTATCCAACGGCTTCCCATATTTTTACTTGGGTCATAAGTTTTTACACCTAAGTCTAACCGAAGTACAAAATAATTAAAATCATATCGAATACCTAATCCTGTACTAATAGCAATATCTTGAATATCAGACAATTTGTCAAATTGCCACTCTGTATCTTTTGTTTGGTCAAATACGTTCCAAATATTGCCTGCATCAACAAAAAAAGCTCCTTTGAGCGCTCCCATTATTGGAAAACGATATTCTAAATTGGTTGTAAATTTGAAATTAGCTTCGTTATAATCTAAAAAAGATTTGCTACTTCCTGGTCCTAATGAATATGCACGCCAGCCTCTGTTATCGTTAGAACCTCCTGCAAAGTAACTTCGCGAGAAAGGAATATTTTTTCCGTTACCATATGGAATTGCTATCCCGGCAAAGGTTCTAAATGCCAGCATACTTTGTTCGCCAACAGGCCAATGTTTTATGTACTCCATTTCAGTTTTTATGTATTGAGCATACGTTACCCCGAAAAATTGTCGTTGCCCCTCATTATCAGTTTCTGTATTGAGAACTTTGGAGAATAATTGAGGAAGGTTTCCAGCGGTTTCCAATTTTACACGAAATTGCTTAAAGTTAGGATCGTAATAGCGAATAGAATTATTAAAAATATACGTAAAACTTGTTGCCATAATCAAATCATTGCGAGTAAGTCTGACATAGCGTTCCGCTACATTAAAAATTTGTAAATATTCTTCGTTTGTAAGTGTTATTTTTCTATCAGACACATCTTTAAGAAAATTTACAACTCCTGTATCTATATCAAGATTATTATTGGCATCCATATATGGACTTCCTAAATTATAATTTTTAGCTATTTGATTTAGGTGTTCGTAGGAACTTCGGTAGGCTCGAAAAAAATTTTGTGGGTTTTTATTTTTAACAAATTCAATATCAAGAAGTTCTAAAATAGCGTGATTTTTTAAAGTAGGATTCCAAGAATAACGCAAAATACCTTGCAGTTTATTTCTGTCTAAACCAATGTTTTTTTGGTCAGTTAAGCTGAATTGTACTGTGGTTTGTGGAGTCATTGAATGTGGAATAATTTTGTCGGTATTCAAGAAAAACCAAGTTCTTGGAATGATAAGTCGCAAATCGCCTCCATACTCCAAAACATTGAAAAAGCGAGTATCATCTTGTATATTGGCTTGCGAACCAATCGTTCCACGAAAACCTATTTCTAACATTTCTGCTCCACGAAATAAATTTCTGGCTTGTACAGAAGCACTTCCTCCGATACCAAATGTTTGAATATCGGAGTGTGTCAGTTCAGTATTAAGATTGGTTGAATATCGAGAAAGAGGAGTCAGATACACATTGGCATCAAGTGTGCGTTGTAGCGAATCGGTTGGACTATATATGTACTGAATAGTTGGGTATTTGAACGTACGTAAGTTACTGATTTGCCGATATGTAGAAGCTCTATCTTCATCTCGATATACATTACCCGAGCGCAAAGCTATGGCGTTGTAGAGCATTTTGCGTCGAAAATGCAATTTGCCTTGATAATGAATTGTCAGGTCTTTATATTGAATTGTGTCATATTTTACATTTTCATTAGAAAAACCAGAATCGGTAAATAAGTTTATCTTTCCTATTTTATGAATTGTATAGGGTTTTTGTTGTGGAGTTTCGCCACTTCGGTCTGTATATTGTCCTATTTCGGTACGAACATTTATTCCTTGGTCATCATTTTCAACAAGCGTATCGCGTTCTATTTCAAAATTGATAGCACTTTGTTGAAAATTATAAAAACCTTGATTGCGAAAAAGAGTATTTAAGCGTTCTCTCTCTTTGGCAAACTTCGTTAGCGAATATTGTTGCCCTTTTTTAATAATCTGTTTACCAATATGTGCTTGATATACAGAATCAAGTTCAGGAGAGGTAATTCTACTAAGTAGCGAATCAATAAAATAAGGCTTGCCCGTTTCTACCCGATACGTAACAAGGGCTTGCTGTTTTTTATTTGCAATAGCCGAAATTTCGTACTCAGAAGTTGCATTAAAATATCCATTACTTCGATAATAAGCCCTCAGTGTATTGGTTGTTTTGTTGGTTTGAGCTGTGTCTAAGATAACAGGTGCCTCACCAATATCTTTGAACATTCGGTCTTTTCCTGAAACCAAAAAAGATTTCCCCAAGCGATTTACTTGTTTTTCAGAAAGAATTTTCTTCAATGTATTATGAGTCTTTGGATGCTTTTCGAGCCACACCCAATAGTCTTGTTCTGGATTTTCTTTCGCCCAATTATAGATAAATAATCCCAAAGGAATACCCAGCAAACGACCATTTGGTTTTTGCAATATATAATCAGAAGCATTGGTATCTTTGGGCTTTTTGTTGTTTTCTAACAATGTATTTTTCCGTAAAAGATACTGATTTTCGGGTACTTTTTTTACAGAATTACATGAAAAAACACTAAAAAAAACAAATAGTATTCCTATTTTTGCACTAAATTTTTTCACTTGAAATAAGTAAGCATAATTTTTTCGGTTCAAAATTACAAATTTTATTATGTTAAGCAAAAATCAGCGACAAATAATTCAAAAATTACAGCAAAAAAAATTCCGAATGCAACAGAAAAGTTTTGTTGTAGAAGGCAAAAAAAATATTTCAGAATTTTTACAATCGTCATTCGTATTAGAAAAACTTTTCTGCACGCAATCTTTTTGGTCAGAAGTTCCCTCACACAAAATATGTTATATTACACCCAATGAACTACGTTCTATTAGTACTTTGACCAATCCAGATCAAGGTGTAGCTATCTTTCAAATACCGCCACAAAAAGCACCTATCTATACGGAATTTACATTGGTTTTAGACGATATACGCGACCCAGGCAATTTAGGAACAATTATTCGCTTGTGCGATTGGTTCAATGTAACACAAATTGTATGTAGTGAGCAATCTGTGGATTGTTATAATCCAAAAGTAGTACAAGCAACTATGGGTTCATTGGCACGAGTATCAATTATTTATACTCAGTTAGAGCAATTTTTACAAAAATCGCCTCTACCTATCTACGCAAGTTTGCTTAATGGTACAAATGTCTATAAAGCTAAGCTTTCTGAAAAAGCCATTTTGGTTTTGGGCAATGAAGCTAATGGGATTTCTCCTACCATTCAGGCTCTTTGCCAACATCAAATAACCATACCTCAATTTGGAAAACAAACTGCGGAAAGTCTTAATGTTGCTACGGCTTCGGCTATACTCCTTAGCGAATTTTGTCGTGGAATATAGTATCTTAGTAATCAAAAGAAAAAATCTACTTTTTGAGTAGATTTTTCGCTTAAAAAAACTTAAGTAAATATAAACACAACTATTGTGATGAAAGCATGTTTTTTGGATCAAGTATTTGGTCAAGTTTTTCTTTTGAAAGTAAATTATGTTCTAAAACCAAATCATATACTGATTTACCTGTTTCTAATGCTTCTTTGGCTATTTTGGTACTATTTTTGTATCCAATATGTGGATTTAAAGCTGTAACGATTCCAATGCTATTTTTTACCATATTCAGGCATACTTCTTTGTTGGCAGTTATACCTACAATACATTTTTCACGAAGTGTATCCAAAGCTCTTTCCATAAAAACAATAGATTCAATAATAGACTGACACAGAACAGGTTCCATAACATTGAGCTGTAACTGTCCTGCTTCGGCAGCAAAAGTAACAGTAAGGTCATTACCAATTACTTTATAACAGACTTGATTGACTACTTCTGGAATTACAGGGTTTACTTTACCTGGCATTATAGAAGAACCTGGTTGCATTGGTGGTAAATTAATTTCATTCAAGCCAGCACGAGGGCCAGATGAAAGTAAACGTAAATCATTACAAATCTTAGAAAGTTTTACTGCCATACGCTTCAATGCAGATGAGTAAATTACATATGAACCAGTATCAGGTGTTGCCTCGACTAAGTTTGTTGCTGGAACAAAATCTTCTCCTGTGATTTTTGCTAATTTTTCAGCACAAATTTTTGGAAAATTAGCAGGAGCATTGAGCCCTGTTCCGATAGCAGTACCTCCCATATTTATTTCTAAAAATAATTTGGAAAGATTATTCAATCGAGCAATTTCTTCTTCCAAAGTAGCAGCAAAGGCTTCAAATTCTTGTCCAAGTGTCATCGGAACAGCATCTTGAAGTTGAGTACGCCCCATTTTTATTACATCGGCAAACTCTTTTCCTTTGGCACGAAAAGCATCAATAAGAAGCTGCAAATGTGCTACCAAAGAGCTATTCATTCTAATAATAGCAAGTTTAATTGTCGTTGGATAAGCATCATTTGTTGATTGAGATTGATTAATGTGATCATTCGGTGAGCAATATTGGTAATCTCCACGTTCGTATCCCATAATTTCCAATGCACGATTGGCAATAACTTCGTTAGCGTTCATATTAACCGAAGTTCCAGCACCTCCTTGTATCATATCAACAGGAAATTGGTCATGTAATTTTCCATCAATAATTTCTTGACAGACCTTAGAAATAGGTTCTAATAATTGTGAAGGAAGTAAACCAAACTCATAATTGGTTTGAGCGGCAGCAAGTTTTACAAAAGCAATTGCTTTGACAAACTCAGGGAAATCTCCCATTTTACTTCCTGTTATATGGAAATTGTCAATAGCACGCTGTGTTTGTACTCCATAATACGCATTTTTGGGAACTTGTAGGTCTCCCAAAAGATCTGATTCAATTCTATAATTACTCATAATTTCTCTTTTTTGTTAAAATTAAACATCGTATAAAAACAGAGCTAAGATACGTCATTTTTTCCGATAAAAAAACTATTTAACTTAAAAATTATTTCAATGTTAAAATGAAAAATTTTAAATAGTTAAATATCAGTGTTTTAAATAATTTATTTAGAAAATGTATGATATATAGTAATTTTTGGAATGGTTTTTGCTGTTAAGAATAATAAGTAATATAGTTTCTTTTTAGCAAGCATGAAAAATTTTTTGAAAATTTCTCTTTTGGTTACTATTTTTTGGTCATGTAATGAAATGAAAGAAAAATATTTGCCTCAGTCTAATGGGCAAATAAATTCTTTAGCTATCGTTATTGATAATCAGTTGTGGAATGGAGCTATTGGAGATTCGCTTCGGTATTATTTTGCACAACCTTTAGAAGGAATTCCAGGTTCTTATGAACCTATTTTTTCCTTGCATCAGATACCACCCAGCATATTCAAAGGAAATACCCGCAATAGTCGAAATATTCTGATTGTTGATACAGAATCTCAAAATCGGGTAGATATTCGTGATACACTATATGCCAAACCTCAGAAAGTAGCTTTTATTATCGGACAAACTACCGATGATATTGTAGAACAAATACGAGTTTATTCATCAAAAATAATTAAAGCTTTCAAAGAGAATGAAGTACGTGAAAGCCAGTTAAGGTTTAAAAATTCACTCAATAAAACAGATGAAATAGTTAATAAATTGGGGATAAAACTAATGATTCCTTCGGTTTATTCAGTTGTTAAGCAAGAGAATAATTTTTTCTGGATAGAACGGCGTATAAAAGGAGGTACTTCAAATATTATTATTTACGAAATGCCTTTGGGAAGTATTCCCTCAGAATATATTGCTCGTAGCGAATCTATTGTGAGAATGCGTGATTCGATAGGTCAAAAATATATTCCTGGACGTGAAGAAGGTATGTATATGATAACTGGAAAAGCTTTTGCTCCAAGCACTTACGAATTAAAAATAAAAAATCGTTTCGCTATTGAGAGTCGAGGTCTTTGGGAAATGAAAGATTTTCTACTCGGAGGTCCTTTTGTTAATTACATTATTGAAGATACTAAAAATCAGCGATATATAGTAGCAGAAGGATTTGTTTCTGCTCCTGGTTTTGCTAAGCGAGATTATCTTTTTGAACTAGAATCTATTATTAAATCAATAGAATTTGTCAAATAGTTTTTATATTATCAGAAGATAAAGAAAAAAGAAAACTACACCTAAGCTCATATAAATTGTCGTTTTTATTTTATTCCTGGATAGCTCATATATTCAGGAATTTTTTTATGCTTTATATCAAATTATTTGGTGTTGTTTTAAAAATGCAATAGCTTGTTTTTCAGAATAATAGATTGATTTATCAACAAAAGCTACATGCCCACCAAATTTGGGTGTTTCTAGGTAAAGCATCGGATTTTTTTGGGCTTGTTCATACGGATAACAGCTCTCGGAAAGAAAACTATCATTTTGTGCATTCAAAATATAGGTTGGAATTGATATATTGCCTAAGTGATTTATGGAACTACATTGTAAGTAATAATCATCAGCATTTGCAAAACCATGTGCTTTGGTAGTATAAACGGTGTCAAAATCATAAAGCGTTTTAATTTTTTTGATTTCTTCCAAAGAAAGCAAATCGGGGTATTTTTCTAATTTTTGATACAATTTTTTGATTAAAGAATGTTTGAAATACGTTGAGTAAATTAGATTTCGAGTAGAAATAAGTCTATCGCAACATCCTTTAAGGTCGCAAGGAGCAGAAATGGCAATAATAGCTCGTATTTGCTGGGGAATATTGGTTGTTCCAGCATAAAATAAAGAAAGATTAGCTCCTAGGCTAAATCCGTGAAGAATAATGTTTTTATATGATTTTTTCTCTAAAACAAAATCAATAACTGCTTGCAAATCGGCTGTAGCTCCTGAATGATATGTTTTAAAACTACTATTTGGCTCTCCACTACATCCTCTGTAATTTACACAACAAGCATCAATATTTTGTACTAAATAGGATTTTGCCGCTCCCAATATGTACGGACGCTTTGCAGAACCTTCCAATCCATGCAAAAGTATAACGACTGTGTCTGTTGATTTCATCCCATATATCCAATCCAAATCTAAGAAATCACTATCGGGTAAGGTTAGGCGTTCTCGCTGCTGAACAAGCCCGTCTACTTTGCGAAATTTACTTGCATATATTGATGAAATATCCATTGATTTAAGCCATAAAGCAGGATTGTATGAAGAAGAAATATTAGGCATTTTTACGAAATTAAAGTGCAAAGTTATAAAATTTATTAACTCTTTGCAGAAGATATAAACAGTATTTGAAATAGTTTTTGTAACTTTGGCGAGCTTTGTTTATATTACTTTTTTGTAAAAATGAGAAAAATAATTTATCAACTTGCGGAAATAGAACAAGTTGCACAACAAATATTGCCTTTGATACAAAGCAAAATTATTCTTTTGCAAGGCAGTATGGGTATGGGCAAAACAACACTTGTCAAGGCTTTGGTAAAGGCCTTAAAAATTGATGATGTGGTAAGTAGTCCAACATTTAGCCTTGTAAATGAATACCGAAACTCTACCAGTGTTATTTTTCATTTCGATTTTTACCGAATAAAAAACGAACAAGAGGCTTTGGATATGGGCATAGAAGAATATATATATTCAGGGAATTGGTGCTTTATAGAATGGTCTGAAAACATAGCATCTCTTCTCCCCGAGAATGTTACTGAAATAATTATTACTCCGATTGACTCGTACACTCGAAGTTTGACCATAATCAATCCAGTAAATTCTTAGTAACAATAATACTTTTTTATTTCTTCTGAAAAATACTACTATAAATTGAGCTATCAGGTATTTTTGATATCATTATTTTAATTCTGATGGAATTTTACAAATAGGGATAGGAATCATTTTGTGCCGATTTATTTTATTAAGTCGCTGATAAATAGTAAGTACCTCTTTTTTTCTACCTGAATAGTCTTCAGGATTATTGCCTTTTTCAGTTTCAAGCATAGCCCATTCGAATTCATCATACGTAGCTCCGAGTTGGTCTTCATCACTTCGGTCATCACCAAAAAGCCCATCAGTAGGTTTTGCCTTGCGAATATCTACTGAAATACCCAAAACTTCTGCAAGTTCATATACTTCACTTTTCATTAAATCAGCAATAGGGCTAATATCAACACCTCCATCGCCGTATTTAGTGAAAAACCCTACACCAAAATCCTCAATTTTATTACCTGTTCCCACAACGATAAAGCCTTGTAAACCAGCAAAGTAGTATAAAGTTGTCATTCTAAGACGAGCTCGTGTATTGGCAAGTGCTAGTTGATTGTCATTGTGCGGAGGTATTTGTTTGGTAAATTGGTCAAAAACAGAAGTTAAATCAATACATAGAGAACTTACATTTGTGTATTTTTTTTCTAAAAAAGCAATATGATTTTTTGCTCTATCTACTTGATTTTGAGCTTGGTGTATAGGAAGTTCAATACAAAGAGTAGGCAATGTGGTTTCTGCACAAAGTGTTGATACTACAGCCGAATCGACTCCTCCTGAAATTCCGATAACAAATCCTTTAACGTGGGTTATTTCTGCGTAATTTTTCAGCCAAGCGACTATATGATTTTTTACTTTTTCAACCTTCATATTTTTGTTTTTATTATTTGTGAAGGCAAAAGTAATTATTTTTGTGGAAAATGTATTTATTTTTTATCAAATTTTCTTTATAGAAGATAGATTAAAAATTTGTTGTAAAAGAAAAAGGCTAATAACTTTTGTCATTAGCCTTTTTTATTAAAGATGTTTTAAATTTGCTTATTACATCATTCCGGGCATTCCTCCACCCATTGGAGGCATTGGAGGCGTTTCAGTTTTAATATCAACTAAAGCGCACTCAGTAGTAAGTATCATTCCTGCAACTGATGCTGCATTTTCAAGAGCTACACGCGTAACTTTTTTCGGGTCAATGATACCTGCTCGGAACATATCTACAAATGTACCTGTTTTGGCATTAAATCCGAACGAACTTTTGCTATCCAAAATTTTGGAAACCACTACAGAACCTTCACCACCTGCATTTTCTACGATAGTACGAATAGGAGCCTCTAAGGACCGAGCTACGATTTGAAGTCCTGTAAATTCATCAGAATTTATTGTTTTTACCTTTGATAGTGCTGATTTGGCTCTAATAAGAGCTACACCACCACCTGCTACAATACCTTCTTCAACGGCAGCACGAGTAGCGTGAAGAGCGTCATCTACACGATCTTTTTTCTCTTTCATTTCTACTTCAGAAGCAGCACCTACATAAAGAACAGCAACTCCTCCTGCCAATTTAGCCAAACGTTCTTGTAGTTTTTCTTTGTCATAATCAGAAGTTGTTGTTTCTATTTGTGCTTTTATTTGTCCAACACGAGCTTTAATATTGTCTGAATTTCCAGCACCATTTACAATGGTAGTGTTATCTTTGTCAATAGTTACTCGTTCAGCGCGACCAAGCATATCAATAGTTGCATTCTCTAAAGTAAATCCTCGTTCTTCAGCAATAACAGTTCCTCCTGTCAAAATGGCAATATCTTCAAGCATTGCTTTTCTTCTATCACCAAAACCAGGAGCTTTTACCGCTGCAATACGCAATGCCCCACGCAATTTATTTACTACCAAAGTTGCCAATGCTTCACCATCAATATCTTCTGCGATAATAAGAAGTGATTTCCCTGATTG
This sequence comes from Capnocytophaga catalasegens, assembly GCF_026005215.1. Classification (GTDB taxonomy): domain Bacteria; phylum Bacteroidota; class Bacteroidia; order Flavobacteriales; family Flavobacteriaceae; genus Capnocytophaga; species Capnocytophaga catalasegens. The sequence continues at coordinate 37,524 of NZ_BPMA01000007.1, forward strand.
AGCCACAGGTTCCAGAATAGGAAGTAAATCTTTCATAGTTGAAATCTTCTTATCGTATAACAAAATAAAAGGATTTTCTAATTCTGAAATCATTTTGTCAGAATTGGTAACAAAGTAAGGTGACAAATATCCTCTATCAAATTGCATTCCCTCTACAACATCTACATAAGTATCAGTTCCTTTGGCTTCTTCAACAGTGATAACGCCTTCTTTGCCTACTTTTTTGAAAGCACGTGCAATCAATTCGCCGATAGCATCGTCGTTATTGGCAGAAATAGCCGCAACTTGTTGTATTTTTTCAGAAGAATCACCGATTTCTTTGGATTGTTTAGCAAGGTCATCAACGATGGCTTTTACTGCTTTGTCAATTCCTCTTTTCAAATCCATTGGGTTAGCTCCCGAAGCGACGTTTTTAAGTCCTTCTTTTACGATAGCTTGTGCCAAAACGGTTGCAGTTGTTGTTCCATCACCAGCTAAATCGTTGGTTTTAGATGCAACTTCTTTTACCATTTGTGCTCCCATATTTTCAAGAGCATCTTCCAATTCAATTTCCTTAGCTACGGTAACTCCGTCTTTGGTAACAGTAGGAGCACCAAATGATTTGCTAATAATTACATTACGCCCTTTGGGACCAAGCGTTACTTTTACAGCGTTAGCCAAAGCATCAATACCTCTTTTTAGTCCATCGCGCGCTTCAATATCAAATTTTATATCTTTTGCCATTGTTTAAAATTATTTTGTGCAGAAATTACTGCGTTAATACATTTTTTAATATTTTATGATACTTATGGATTACACGATAGCAAGTACATCACTCTCTCGCATAATCAAATATGTTTTTCCGTCTTCTTTGATTTCAGTTCCAGCATATTTTCCGTAAAGGACAACATTTCCAACTTTAAGAGTTATAGGATTTTCCTTAGTTCCAGGTCCCACAGCAACAACAGTTCCTTTTTGAGGTTTTTCTTGTGCTGTATCGGGAATGATAATACCCGAAGCCGTAGTGGTTTCAGCGGGAGCAGGCTCTATAAGTACTCTATCCGCTAAGGGTTTTAATTGTACGCTCATATTTCTTATTTTTTTTAAATTAAATTATACGAATCTTCATTAGCATAAAGTATGCCATTAAGCAAAATATTGACAATTTGTCAGTTTTGTTTTGTTTTTGTCATAAAAAGGAGCAAATCATAAGCCGGATTCTGTTCCTTATTTTTAATTATAAAGGTGCTTATCATTTATCTTGATTTGCAATTACTTGCAAACTCTAACCGCCTACCCTCCGACATTGAGCGAGCCACTCTTATGCGCCGGTTTACATAGCGTTGCACCACATAGAGTTTACCTGATTTCACTACAACCGTATTGTACTTGCTTTCTGTTGCACTTGTCCTCGTCTTGCGACGGACGGGAATTACCCGCTATGTTGCTCTTTGGTGTCCAGACTTTCCTCTATAAAATAGCGATAAGCTGATTTGCTCCGAGGGCAAAGATATAAAAAAATTATCTTTTAAAATGAAAAATTTTTATAAACTTATGTGTATATCAATAAAAATTTGTATTGTTGTAGACAAAATATGTTTTTCAAAACCAACTAGATGTGTTAAAATTAGTTAAAAATTTACTTTTTCGTATTGCCGTAGCTATTATATTAGGAATTGTTATTGGGATATATTGTCCAGAATGGATAAATCGTATATTATTAACATTCAATAAGTTATTCGGTAGTTTCTTAGGGTTTTCAATTCCGCTTATTATTTTAGGACTTGTAATGCCTGCTATTTCGGAATTAGGCAAAAGTGCAGGCAAGCTTCTCTTTATTACTATTGTTATTGCTTATGGTTCTATACTCTTTTCAGGATTTTCAACTTACTTCATTACCAATGAAGTATTTCCTTCGCTTCTTTTAGGAGAAAATTTAGGTTCAGTAGGCAATATTTCAAAGGAATTGAAACCCTATTTCACGATTGAAATACAACCAATACTTGGAGTAATGAGTGCTTTGGTTTTGGCTTTTATGATTGGAATAGAACTTTCTTTTAAAAAAAAATTCTACTTTGGGCGAAGTTATTATAGATTTTCGAGAAATTATTGTTTTAGTTATTGAAAAAATTCTTATCCCACTTTTACCATTATACATTTTAAGTATTTTTGCTGAAATTGCTTTCAATGGGCAAGTGTCTTCGGTTCTTTCTGTTTTTATCAAAATAATAGGAATTATTTTTGTTTTGCACATTGCTTTACTGATTTTTCAATATCTGATAGCGGGGTTTATTTCCAGAAAAAATCCGTTTAAAGCTATGGCAACAATGTTTCCTGCGTATGTTACGGCATTGGGTACACAATCATCATCAGCTACTATTCCGATAACATTGCAACAAACCTTAAATAATGGAGTTTCGGTGCGTATTGCAGGGTTTGTAATTCCTTTATGTGCAACGATACATCTGTCTGGGAGTACGATGAAAATTACCGCTTGCGCTTTAGCTCTGATGATTCTTAATCAAACTCCGTATGATTTTGAACTTTTTGCAGGATTTATAATGATGCTTGGAGTGATAATGGTAGCACAGTGCCAGGGGTTCCAGGAGGAGCTATTATGGTAGCGCTTGGGCTTTTGCAAACGATGCTTGACTTCGATGCCCAACAACAAGGTCTGATGATTGCCCTTTATATAGCAATGGATAGTTTCGGAACAGCTTGCAATGTGATGGGAGATGGAGCTATTGCGATGATTATTGACCGAATAGCAAAAGATGAAGGATAAAAGTTTTTCAGAAAACGTCTACTGATAGATGATTATAAAAAATTATCCTAATACAACATCAAGCGTCATCATTATAAGGAAACCTCCTAAAAAACCAAGTGTGGAAATATCCGTATCTTTGTTTTGTTGAGACTCAGGGATTACTTCTTCAACAACAACATAAATCATTGCACCAGCAGCAAAAGCCAAGGCATAAGGTAATATAGGCGTAAAAAATACTACGGCGAAAGCACCTAAAACACCAGCTATGGGTTCTACTACGGCTGATAATTGTCCGTAAAAGAAGCTTTTGGAACGGCTAAGTCCCAATCGTCTTAAAGGCATAGAAACAGCGATTCCTTCTGGAAAATTTTGCAAACCTATTCCTATAGCAAGCGTTACAGCTCCTGCTATTGATGCCTCTGGAACACCCGCAGCAACACCTCCAAACAGAACTCCTACGGCTAATCCTTCTGGAATATTGTGCAATGTAATAGCCAAAATAAGCAAAGTTGTTTTTTGCCAACGGGAGCTAATTCCCTCAACTTGCTTAAAATTGGCATGAAAGTGAGGTAATACTTTATCTAAGAATAATAAAAATAAAGCACCTAATAAGAACCCCGTCACCGCAGGGATAATTTTCACGAATCCTTCACCATCACTCATATTTATAGCAGGAATAAGTAAACTCCAAATACTTGCAGCAACCATCACACCTCCTGTAAAACCGAGCATTCCGTCCATTATATTTTTGTTCGGATTTACAAAAAAGAATACAAGTGCTGCACCTAAAGCAGTTACTCCCCAAGTAAAAAGTGTGGCGTATAAAGCCGCCAAAATAGGGTTTGTTTGTTCTAAATAATTAATAATCAGTTCCATTTATTTTATTGTTTTTCAGAATAAAAAATAAGAAGTATTGTTTTAGACGAAGATTTTATGTTAAAAAATTATTCTTGACGAGTGTATTGAGCAAAAATATCTTCCAAATCTTGATGTTTATGATTGATTTGCAATATTTTCAGGCTGTTTTGAGTAGCAAAATCGAAAACTACCGAACGCATATCGACATTTGTATCAAAAGTAAGTGTATAAAAAAACTCATAATTATTGACTACTGCTTTTATATTAGGAATTGTTCTCAAAATCTGTTCTTCTACTCGATAATCGAATAAAACTTCAATCGTTTGTTCTTTGTTTTGCAGTTCTGCCATAGGTTTATCTAATACGATATTTCCTTTGTGAAGTATAATTACTCTATCACACATTGCTTGAATTTCTTGCATAATGTGTGATGAGAGCAAAATAGTTTTTTCCTTACCTAAGTTCTTGATTATCTGTCGTATTTCGAGTATTTGATTGGGATCAAGTCCTGTGGTAGGTTCATCTAAAATAAGAATATCAGGATTGTGTAATAGGGCAGAAGCTAATCCAACCCGTTGACGATAGCCTTTGGAGAGTTGGCTTATTTTTTTATGTGATTCTGCAACAAGTTTGGTCAGTTCGATTACCTGTTGTATGCGTTCTTTTTTTACTTTGTAAATATCAGCTGAAAATTGCAAATATTCGCGTACATACATCTCTAAATACAATGGATTGTGTTCAGGCAAATAACCAATATGTCTTTGAGCTTCAATGAGTTGTTTTTCTATGTCAAAATCAAGAATTTGTATTGCCCCATCAGTTGGAAATAACGCACCAGTAAGCATTTTCATTGTGGTTGTTTTTCCTGCGCCATTAGGTCCTAAAAAACCAGTTACTTCACCTTTTTTCAAAGAAAAAGAAATGGAATTAACAGCAGTTTGCTGCCCATATACTTTTGTTAGATTGGTTACCTTGATTGACATGTTATAAAATCAAAGAGTTAGTATCAATATATTATAAAATAAAATCAGTACTGATAAAATTGGAAGCACCTCTTTGTAGCAAATCTTCTAAAATAGCATTGTTTGATGCATTATCTTTTGAAGCTACAAAAGTACGTATTGAGAATGAACGCAACGCATCATGCACACTAAGGGTTCCCACAGCAGAGTCTTTTCTTCCTGTAAAAGGGAATACATCAGGACCTCGTTGGCATTGGCTATTGAGGTTCACTCGACAAACAAGATTAACCAAATTGTCAATCAGAGGAGATAATTCATATACATCTTTACCAAAAAGACTAACTTGTTGTCCGTAGTTAGAGCGCGCCATCTCGTCAATAATTTCGTCAATATTTGCAAAAGTTTTGACAGGTACCACAGGACCAAATTGTTCTTCTTTATACACCCGCATTTGCTCAGTAATAGGGCTTAGTACAGCGGGGAATATAAAGTTTTCAGTACGTTCACCTCCTTTTTGATTTTGTATTTTTGCTCCTTTTAATAGTGCGTCGTCTATCAATGCTTGTATATAATTGGGTTTTTCAACTTCGGGAAGAGGTGTTAGTTTTACATCTTTTTCCCACGGATTGCCAAATTTTAATTCATCTACTTTTTGGGAGAATTTTTGTAGAAAAGTATCTTTGATAGATTCGTGTACGTAAATAATTTTCAGTGCTGTACATCGTTGTCCATTGAATGACAAACTTCCGCTGATACATTCGTTAATGGTTAGTTCCATATCGGCATTGGGCAAAATAATTGCTGGATTTTTGGCTTCTAAGCCCAGTACTAACCGTAAACGATTTTTGTTGGGGTGAGCATCTTGTAGAGCGATTGCTGATTTGCTATTTCCGATGAGTGCCAATACATCAATACGACCTGTTGCCATGATAGGAGAGGCTATTTCGCGACCACGCCCAAAAATCACATTGATAACACCTTTTGGAAAACAATCTCGAAAGGCTTCCAAAAGAGGTGCCATTAACAATACTCCGTATTTGGCAGGTTTATAAATGGCTGTATTACCCATAATAAGAGCTGGAATAAGAAGCGCAAAAGCCTCATTCAGAGGGTAATTGTAAGGACCTAAACAAAGTACTACGCCCAAAGGTCCGCGACGTATATGGGCATATACACCATCACGCTTGATAAACTTAGCTGAATCGTGGTCAAGTTTTTTATATTCTTCTATCGTATCTTGTATGTATTCGATAGTTCGGTCAAATTCTTTGTAAGAATCGGGCAGACTTTTACCAATTTCCCACATCATCAGTTTTACGACTTCTTCACGCTTGGTTTGCATCTGTTTTAAGAATTTTTCCAAAGATAAAATGCGGTCTTTTACCTTCATAGTAGCCCATACTCCTTTTCCTTTATTATAGGCATTGCAAGCGGCTTCGAGAGCTTCGAGAGCTTCTTCTTTGCCCAAATGAGGAACCGTTCCAACTAAGGTAGGTTGATATTCTTTCGTTGATGAAATGGTTGAATATACATTGTCATATGCACCTTTCCACTCTCTGAGTTCGCCATTGACCAAATAGGTAGTTTGATGCAAAGGTTCTATTTGAAATTCTTTTGGAATCATTGTTTTTCGGTTATTTATGTTTTAAATATTTATTCTAAAAATTGAATTTTTCTTTGAATATTATCACTATACGCGTCCTTTAAGCGAATCAAAAACCCAAGCAATAGCCCAGAATCCTAATCCAGTAACACCAAAACCCCAACCAGCAACGTCTTTATAACGAAACACACCCAAGGCAATAAGTGCCAAACCAAATACGATCATTATTAAAGTGGCATATCCTAATACGGTATTTTTATTCATACTCATAATCTTTTTTGATTTATTTCACAGGACAAAGATACATAAGTTTTTTTAATTGATACATAATATACTGAATATATCTTATTTAAGCCATTGATATGTTATTAGTGCAAGTATATAAGCAAAACCAGTCATTGTTACCCACTGAATAATAGGATATTTCCAACTGTTAGTTTCTTTTTTAACAATAGCAAGCGTACTAAGACATTGCATAGCAAAAGCATAAAAAATAAGTATTGAAATACCCGTAGCAAGTGAATATACAGGAGTTCCGTTGGGGCGTAGTTCAGCTTTCATACGAGAGATTATTCCTCGTTGTGCTTGTTCATTATCCAAATTGACATTTTCGCCAAGCGAATAAATAGTGGCCATTGTACTTACAAAGACCTCACGTGCTGCAAATGACCACAAAACTCCAATGCTGATTTTCCAATCGTATCCTATGGGAGCAAAAATAGGCTCTACAATTTTTCCAATATTTCCTAAAAGAGAATTTTCAGTTTTATAAGCAACTAAGTAATTCTCTTTTTCTTGGTCTGACCAATTATTTTTTTCAGCCATTTTTTCAGAATGAGTTTCGGCATTTTTGTAAGCATCACTATATCCGTGAGTTTCCAAAAACCAAATAATTACAGTCATTGCCAAGATTATTTTCCCTGCTCCGAAAACGAACGCTTTGGTTTTTTCATAAATCATTACAGCAACATTTCTGGCAAGAGGTACTTTATAATTGGGCATTTCAACAATAAAATGATACTTAAAGGTGTTTTTTGATCGGAGGGTTTTGTTTAAAATCCAAGCAGAAAAAATTGCCATAGCAACCCCTGCTACGTATAACAAGAATAGGGTCAAACCTTTGTATCCGAAAAATAAAAATTGCCCATCGGGGATAACAAGAGCTATAATAATAAGATATACAGGTAATCGCGCCGAACACGTAACAAAAGGTGTTACCAAAATAGCAATAAGGCGTTCTTTCCAATTCTCAATATTACGTGTTGCCATAACTGCTGGGATAGCACAAGCTACCCCTGAAATAAGTGGAATAACACTTTTGCCACTAAGCCCAAAAGGGCGCATGATTCTGTCCATAAGAAAAACCACTCGGCTCATATACCCACTTTCTTCCAAGATAGAAATAAATAAGAATAAAAATGCAATTTGTGGAACAAAAACAACAATTCCGCCTATTCCTGCAACAACTCCATTGACAAGCAAATCGCTAACGGGTCCTTGTGGGAGAATCGTATTGAGCCAATTACCCAAGTTAGCGAAGCCTTCTTCAATCCAGTCCATTGGGTATTGGCTGACATTGTAAATTACTTGAAAAATAGCCAATAATATTAGTACAAAAATAACATATCCCCAAACCTTGTGTAGCAATATACGGTCAAGGCGCGCACGTAGCCCAGTAGCAGCATTTATGTCTATCACTTGTGTTTGTTTAAGAGCCGTATTGATTACTTGATAGCGGAGAATGGTTTCGCGTTGTTGTAGGCGTTTAAGTTCGCTTTCTGTTTTTACAAAACTTTCATCTTGGAGAATTTTTTTTCGGATAGAACTTACTGGGTCATAATTTTGAGTAATAATGAGCCAGAGTTTGTATAAATTTTCTTGCGGGAATTTGGCTCTGAGTTGTTCAAAATATTTTGTATCAATTTGTTTGATATCAATGCAGGGAGTCAGGGGTAAATTATGATAATCTATTAGTAATGATTTTAATTGGTCAATTCCTGTTTTTTGTCGTGTACTGAGTAAAACAATTTTTGTATGAAGTAATGATTCTAAAACAGGTACATTCATTGAAATGCCTTGTTTCTGCATTCGATCAGCCATATTTAATACCAAGATTGTTGGTATTTGTAAATCTTTGATTTGTGTAAAAAGGAGTAAATTTTGTTTAAGATTTTCTACATCAGCAACCACTACCACTATGTCAGGGTAATCTATATTTTCTTTGTCGAGCAAGTTTTCAACAGCAATTTTCTCATCAAGTGAACTCGGATTGAGACTATATGTGCCAGGAAGATCATAAATACGGGCTTTGTGAGTTTGTGAGAGTTTACAAAAACCTATTTTTTTATCAACAGTAATACCTGGATAATTTCCCACTCGCTGGTTAAGTCCTGTGAGTAGATTAAAAATAGATGTTTTTCCTGTATTAGGATTGCCCAAAAGAGCGACTTTTATTTCGTTATGATGTTGCATTTGTGTCCAATTTTTCTACGTATATGTATCGTGCCATTTCTTTTCTTATGGAAAGATAGCTAGTGTCTATTTTGATATAAATAGGGTCGCCCAAAGGAGCAATTTCAAGTACTTCAATCGTATTTTCAGGGACGCACCCCAATTCGAAAAGTTTCATAGGGAGTAAACTCTCATCAACCTGAGTAATGATAGCTTTTTCTCCTTTTTTCAAATCAGTTAAAATCATTTTTATTTAGACTTTTTAAAACCTGCAAATATACTATTTTTTCATAATAAAATAAAAAATTTGTTTTATTTAATTTTTTTTATATCTTTGCCCTCAATGAAACGCTTATCTATTATACATCAAGTTTCGGCAATTTTGTTGTCGTTATTGATACTGACCTCGTCAGTAGGTGTTTCTATTGATTTACATTTCTGTGAAAATCAGCTTAATAGCATTTCGTTTTCTTCAAAAAGTGAAGTGGATAATTGCGAAATGAACCAAGCATCTTCGAAGAAATGTTGTCAAGCGAGTAATACTTCTACTCAAATTACACTTACTAAACATTCTGATTGTTGTGCAACGACAACTATATCATCTCAAAGTATTCCCAATGCTTTGGTTGAGGTTTCGTATGATGTAAAAAAAGTAGAAAAATCTTACCAAACAATTATCAAAAAAACATCTTATTTTCAACAAAATAAGATTGTTATTACTCGAAAAGAAGTTTCATTCCTCAATTATTCTTCTATGTTGCTTACCAAGGATATTGTTATTCTTGCTGAGCAATTTCTTTGTTAAAGCAATATCGGACGATTATTTTTGTAATTGTCAATGATTTTATTGTTCAAATGAATATTGTTTGTAATTAACAAGCAACTCAAAAATCATAATTTATAAAAAATGAGTTGCAAAAGTTACGTATATTTATTTTGATAAATCCTATTTATTTAAAAATCAAGTTATTAACAAAGAAATATTGCAAGAAAATGCTTCTTGCAACGCTATATCATATGAAAAAATATATTACATTTATTACCCTATTTTGTAGTGCTATTTTGTACGCACAGACCTTTGTACAAGGTAAAATTACTATTGACGAAAATGGACACGAAACGCCTGCTATTGGGGTTGAGGTATATTGGCAAGGAACAGCTATCGGAACAACAACAGCCGAAAATGGACGTTTTATGATTCCATATAAACCAGAACAAAAAAAGCTGATAATTAGTTATTTAGGTTTCAAAACAGAGACAATAATCATTAACGACCCTATGAAGTATATTACCATAACTTTAGTAGAAGATGCAAATCAGTTAGATGGTGTTGAGGTTGTTCAAAAACGAAAATCTACTGAAAAATTATATCATAAAACAGCTAATGTTATCAATATAAATAGCAGCGAGCTCTTAAAAGCAGCGTGTTGTAACCTTTCTGATAGTTTTGAAACCAATACTTCGGTTGATGTTAGTGTTTCCGATGCTTTGACAGGAACAAAACAAATTAAAATGTTAGGACTTTCAAGTCCGTATTTGCTTATGACACAAGAGAATATCCCCTCCATACGTGGAGCTTCGCAAGTATATGGAATGACTTTTGTTCCTGGAACTTGGGTGGAAGGAATTCAAATAATAAAAGGAGCTGGAAGCGTTATTAACGGGTACGAAAGTATTGCAGGACAAATAAATACTGAATTGGTAAAACCACCTACGGATAAGCCTTTTTTCTTAAATTTGTATGGCTCTAACGAAGGTCGATTAGAATTGAATACACATCTGAATGGGCAAGTTGCAGAACATTGGCATTCAGGATTTTATCTGCACGGCAACCATCAAAATATGCGTTCGGATATGAATTATGATGGTTTTTTAGATATGCCTTTGGGACATCAATTCAATGTGATGAATAGATGGCAGTACACTAACAGTGAAACGGGTTGGGAATCGAAACTTTTGTTCCATTTTTTCACTGATGAGCGTACCACAGGAGAAAAAAATTTCCGTACAGAATTATATAGCCCAACGTATAATATTTGGGGGAGCAATATCAAAACAAATCAATTCAATGTAGCTGCCAAAACGGGTTATGTATGGAAAGATTTGGGATTTCAAAGCATTGGTTTTCAGGGAGCTTATAAGTATTATGACCAAGTTTCATACTTTGGACGAAGTCAGTATGATATTCGCCAACATAGTGGATATTTCAACGTTATTTTTAGCTCAATTATCAGCAATACACTTAACAAATTTTCAACAGGAATTACAACAACTTTTGACGGATATGATGAGTTTGTTAATGTAAATGCTACTCCAACAAACTATGACCGAAATGATTATGGAGTAGGAACATTCTTTGAATATGCGTATGATAATACGACCAATTTTAGCTTTACAGCAGGGCTTCGAGCTGATTACCACAACCGATTAGGATTTTTTGTTACACCTCGATTACATATGCGTTATATGCCTTGGAACAAAGGAGTATTGCGATTTTCCGTAGGACAAGGAAGACGTGTTGCTAATATTTTTGCTGAAAATCAGAAGTTTTTTTCATCGGCTCGTAAGGTAAACTTGATGAATCAAAGTGGGAAAACCTACGGATTAAATCCTGAAAAAGCGTGGAATTACGGAGTTTCATTTTTACAAGGATTTAAATTGGCAGAGCGCGAAGGTGATATTTCGGTCGATTTCTATCGAACAGATTTTCAAAATCAGGTAGTGGTCGATTGGGAAAATCCTCGTTTGGTTTCTTTTTACAATTTGGAAGGGAAAAGTTATGCCAATAGCCTACAAGCCGAAATAAATTACCAGATATTGAAAGGTTTGAACCTGAAAGTAGCTTACAAATATTACGATGTTAAAACTGATTATACATCAGGCAAAAAGGCACAACCACTACAAGCAAAACACCGATTTTTTGCTAATTTAGCTTATGATACACCTATCAAACAAGGTCGCCAATGGCGTTTTGATTACACCTTTAATCGAGTAGGAGAACAGCGATTGCCTTCAACAGCAACCAATCCGCAAGCGTATCGTCTTTCGGATTATACTAAGCCTTATAACGTAATGAATGCGCAGATAACACGTGCTTTTTCAGACAATTTTGAAATTTACTTAGGAGGTGAAAATTTGACTAATTATAAACAAAAAAATGCTATTTTGGCAAGTGATGACCCTTTTGGTGCATATTTTGATACTTCAATGGTTTATGCTCCTGTTTTTGGACGAATGATTTATGCAGGATTGCGTTTTCACTTGACATTTAATAAGAAATAAAGGTACTATCATAATAATTTTTTGCTTTTAAAATCCCTGTGAATTTAATATCGCAGGGATTTTTTATTTAAAATAAGGGCTTATGCCCAATTTGAGTGGAATTATACAAATGTACAACACAGGTATGCCTCGACCCAAACCTACTGAAAAACAGAAAGATGACCCGCTTTTTCCTACAACCGATTTTTACTTAAACCACTAAACCTTTCCAAAGAAGAAATAAAAGCCTTGGAAGCCTTTTTGCTAACACTCTCTTCACCTATGTATAGAGAGAGAATACCTAAGTTACCAGAATAATTTAGTAAAATTCTATCAAAAAAACAAAACTAATTTCTCCCCTCCACAACAAGTACAATTTCTCCTTTGGGCAGATTTTTCTCATAGTGCAAAAGTAGTTCGCTAAGTGTTCCTCGCCGTGTTTCTTCGTGTATTTTGGTAAGTTCTCGTGAGAGGCTTGCTCTGCGTTCTGCTCCAAAATTTGATATAAAATCTTGTAACGTTTTTACAAGTTTGTACGGCGATACGTAGAAAATCATAGTGCGACTTTCTTGACTGAGCATTTGTAGACGTGTTTGTCGTCCTTTTTTGTCAGGCAAAAATCCTTCAAAAACAAATCGGTCGTTAGGAAGACCACTATTTACAAGCGCTGGAACAAAAGCGGTTGCTCCAGGTAGGCACTCTATTTCAATTCCTTGTCCAATGCAAGCGCGGATCAGTAAAAACCCTGGGTCAGAAATGGCAGGCGTACCTGCATCAGTTATTAGTGCTATGTTTTCTCCATTTTTGATACGTTGAACAATCGCTTCCAGCGTTTTATGTTCGTTGTGCATATGATGCGATTGCATTGGTGTTTTTATATCAAAATGGCGTAATAGCTTGGCACTAGTTCGTGTATCTTCTGCCAAGATAATATCCACATTGGTCAGTATTTGTAAGGCTCGCAATGTTATATCGTTCAAGTTACCGATAGGTGTAGGTATCAGGTATAATTTTGCCATTAGCTGAATCTTTTACTTACAACTTCTACAAATCGTTCTTCATACTCTTCTTTGCCAATCCAATTATTGAAAACAGGTTTTATTTTTTGTTGAATAAAACGAATAGCTTCTTGTTCTGAATTTAAGTTGTTGAGTGCGTTAATCGCTTCGGAAAAATCACGTTCATTGCCTTCAAACAAATGACTAATGAAAGCGATTCTATCATTGAGTCCGAACTGAATTGCTTTGTTTGAAACAATATCATTCAATGTTTTTTGATTAACTTCTTTCGATGGATTTTTCTGTTCAAAAACAGGTTCTTTTGGGACATTTGCCAGAATATCTTCCAATGTAGGTTGTTGAGTTTTTTGAACAATGTCATTCACAGAAGGAAATATTGGCTGAGAGCTTTCGGTTTTCTGTATTGTTTTTGGTTCTTGTAAAAACGAATTAGGTTGTCGATTAACCGCACCAAAGCCTTTTACTTCATTGGTTTTAGGAGAAATTATATTTGCTTCTGTCTTCTTAGGATGATTGATTGTTAGGTATTCTAATATAACAGCTCGTTCATACAAAAGGCGAGCTTCTTGTTGTAAGGTGCTCACATTCAGTTGATTTGCATTTCGGATAATTTTTTCTGCCAAAGCAAGAAGTTCTTGTTGTACAATTTCTTTCATAAATGGTTTTATTTTAAATAGTATTGAATATTCGTTTTATTTTAATTATCTTTGTCCTCTCAAATTTTTGAAAATGTTTCTTGAAAATCCCGTTAATCATAAAGAACAATTTGGCTGGATAGAAGTTATTTGTGGCTCTATGTTTTCAGGCAAAACCGAAGAACTTATTCGTCGTTTGCGTCGCGCTCAGTTTGCTAAACAGCGTATAGAAATTTTTAAACCTTCGGTAGATACACGTTATCATGACCAAAACGTGGTTTCTCACAATGCCAATGAGATACGCTCTACGCCTGTCCCTGCCGCTGCAAATATACGAATTTTAGCAGATGGTTGTGATGTTGTAGGGATTGATGAAGCACAATTTTTTGATGATGAAATTGTTTCGGTATGTAACGACTTGGCTAACAATGGAATACGAGTTATTGTTGCAGGATTAGATATGGATTTTCAAGGGAAACCTTTTGGACCGATGCCTGCTCTTATGGCTACTGCCGAATATGTAACCAAAGTACATGCCGTTTGTACGCGTACAGGCAATTTGGCACATTACAGCTATCGAAAAAACGATGATGAAAAACAACTTCTGGTAGGTGAACACGATGATTATGAGCCTCTTAGTCGTGCAGCTTATTTTAAAGCAATTCAAAAGAAAAAATTTTAATATATTTTTTAATTTCATAAAAAATGTTGTATGTTTGCAAAATAAAATCATTCTAAAATTTTAATATATTATGGATACAAATTCTGTACAAAATTTCTCACATGAGCAATCTCGCAATGTAGGAGTGCCTCCTAAGTCTTGGTTGGTAGAGTCTATTTTAGCAACCATTTTTTGTTGCTTGCCTTTCGGTATTGTTGGAATTATTAACGCAACAAAAGTGGAAAAAGCGTTTTATGCAGGCGATATTGAAGGAGCAAACAACGCTTCTAAAAATGCCAAAAAATGGACAATCATAGCAGCCATAAGTGGAGTTGTTTTTTATGTTATTACCATTGTATTATATGTCCTAATTATAGCAGCAGCTATTGCTAATGGGGTTTATGATTTTTAGAAAATTTTTTATCTGGGGGAGTGTTTTGATGTTGGCATCAATTATTATTTTCCTGTATAAGAATTATAATCCCTTAGATAGTATTCTTTTTCCAAAATGTCCTTTCAAAACAGCAACAGGATTATTGTGTCCAGGGTGTGGTTCTCAAAGAGCTATCCACAATGTGCTGAATATGAATATTTTAGGAGCAATAAAAGAAAATCTTCTTTTAGTTTTGGCTGTGCCTTATATTATACTGAATTTAGTATTTACCTCTATAAAACAACCTTCTGAAACGCAATTGAAATGGAGAAGACGCCTTTTTGGAGAAAAAGCCATTAGGATTGTTTTTAGCATCATCATTATTTATTGGGTTGGTAGAAATCTCGTTTAATTTTGTTGTACAAATAAAAGTATTTCCCATTGATAAAGGTCAAACTTGTCAATGGGAATTTTGTTTCTTTATCTTTTATGTGAAAATTATGAATGGTTAATTGCATTTAGTAAAAAATCTATGGTTATTTTAGATAAAATTGTATATGTATTATATTTTTAATAAACTTAAAAAATTTTATTTAAATTTATTTTGTAGTTATATAAATTATTATAACTTTGCACTACATAAGACATAAAGAAATATAAAACCTTTTCTAAAAAATCAAGATACTTAAAGAAATAGCATCTTTATTATTTTACTTTCAAAATTAAATATTTTTATTAGAAAACTATATTTACAAAAAATATAAAAACCAAATATTAACCAAATAAAACAGAAGTAAAATGATTAAAAAGTCTTTTTTCGCTCCTTTTTGGTATCAATTGATACTATGGAGTATGTTTTTACATCCTTTTGGAGTAGTTTTTTCTAAAAATACGGAGGGGGGTAAAATTTATTCCTACAATTATCCTAATCAACAAAAAACTATTGAAGTAAAAGGAATTGTTAGTGATGAACAAGGTATTCCTGTTGCAGGAGCAAATATTCTTGTTAAAGGAGTGGCAGGGAAAGGTACGGCTACCGACTTAGAAGGAAATTATAAAATCAGTGTAGAAGAAGGAGCTGTTTTGGTATTTTCTTCATTGGGTTATCAAACAACCGAAGTTTCTGTAAGAGGTAAGAAAATTATCAACGTAGTTTTAAAAGAAGAAGCAGAACAATTAACAGGAGTTGTTGTGACAGCCTTTGGAGGAGAGCAAAAGAAAACAAGTGTTGTAGGTTCGGTGCAGACAGTTGAAGTTTCTGATTTGAAAGTTCCTTCTTCAAATTTGTCAGCAAGTTTCGCTGGACGTATGGCGGGAGTTATAGCATATCAGCGTACTGGGCAACCAGGAGCTGATGGAGCTGATTTTTACATTCGAGGGATTTCTACAATTAGTGGTGTAAGGTCTCCTCTTATTATTGTAGATGGTATAGAGGTATCACAAGGGGATTTAAATGCTATTGACCCCGAGGTAATTGAAAGTTTTTCTGTTTTGAAAGACGCAACAGCTACAGCTCTTTACGGAACACGTGGCGCTAATGGGGTCATGATCGTTACTACCAAATCGGGGCAAAATTTAGAAAAGCCAAAAATTAACATTCGTATCGAAACGAATGTTTCTCAACCTACAAAAATTCCAAAATTTGTTGACGGCGCCAGATATATGCGTTTGTATAATGAAGCCGTTGATAACTTATCTTCAGGAATAATTCCATATTCACAAGAGCAAATAATGGGTACAGAACAAGGACTAAATCCTTATGTTTATCCAAATGTAAATTGGTATAAAGAACTTTTTACCAATACTTCATACGCGCGGAAAATAAATTTTAATGTACGGGGAGGAACTAAAAGAGTCGATTACTTTTTAAATGCTTCTATGAATAGTGAAAGTGGTATGATTCGTGGTTTAGCACGTAATTATGGTCGTTCTTATGATAACAACATCAATATAAATCGATATAATTTTCATAATAATATCAATGCCCGCTTAACAGATATCACACGTATAACATTGCGATTGAATGCTCAACTCAATGACCGAAGACAACCTAATGTGAAAATGGATGAACTTTTTGGTTTTGCAATGAATACAAATCCAGTTGATTATCCTATCATATATCCATCTGATGGTGTAACTTTACACGATAAATGGGGTGCTTATTATGGTCTGAATACATCGGCTTATAATCCTGTGGCACGTTTAGTTAGCGGATACAATGATGCTTTTGAAAGCACGGTTATTGCGAGTTTAGAATTTGACCAAAAATTAAATTTTTTGTTAGAAGGTTTAAAATTTAATGCTTTGGCATCTTTTAAAAATTATTCTTCGACAGAGAATCATCGTAACGCTCCTTACAATACATATTCATTGGAGAGATATAATAGAAATCCTGACGGAACCTATACACTTTATCCTAAACTAAATGGTACAGAAGTAGTTCCTACATTAGAAACTACAAGTTATAGCGGAGGCGACAGAAAAGTCTATATACAAACAGCATTACACTACGATGCGACTTTTGCAGGAATACACGCTCTTAATGCGATGTTTGTATATAACCAAACTGATTATAACATAAATAACACACACCATAAAGAAGCGTACAATCGTATGATTAACGCACTACCGAAACGTAAGCAAGGTATATCAGCTCGTTTATCATATGCATATGATAATCGCTATTTGTTTGAAGTAAATGCAGGATATAATGGTTCTGAAAATTTTGCTAAAGGAAATCGATTTGGTTTCTTCCCTTCCATAGCGGTTGGATATTCTATTAGTAATGAGAAATTTTTTGAACCTTTGAAAAACATTGTTCAAGATTTGAAATTCAGAGCATCTTGGGGATTAGTAGGTAATGACCAAATAGGTAGTGAGCGCTTTATTTACTTACCAAGCATCAACTTGCAAGGAAGAGGTTATACTACTGGGTTAAACCAAAATTATAGCCTAAGTGGTCCTGTTTATAACCGATTTGCTAATTATGACCTTACTTGGGAAGTAGGTGAGAAAATTAATATCGGATTTAATGCCGATTTACTCAAAGGGCTGCATATTACTTTTGATGTATTCAAAGAACATAGAACAAATATCTTTCAACAAAGATACACTATCCCTAATTACTTAGGAACTGGTAATAGTAAAGTGTTTGCCAATTCTGCAGCTGTAGAAAATAAAGGATTTGATTTTGATGTTTCTTATGAAAAACAAATGAACAAAGACTTTTGGTTCTCTGTCAAAGGAACATTTACATATGCTCGAAACAAAATTTTAAAATATGATGAACCCGAAGGGCAAGATTATCCTAATTTGATAAATGTTGGTAGCAGATTAGAGCTATGGCAAGGATATTTAGCAGAAGGATTTTTTATTGACCAAGCAGAAATTGATGCACGTTCTAAACAAAAAATTAGTGGTAATGTAGCTCCTGGAGACATTAAATACAAAGATATACCCAATAAAAATGGTATTACCGACGGACAAATTGATAAAAATGACCAAGTGTGGCTTGGAAATCCTAAAACACCCGAAATAGTTTACGGATTAGGATTTAATATTAAATATAAACGATGGGATTGTGGAGTACTTTTTCAAGGAGTTGCTAATACATCTTTGATGATGCAAGACTTTCACCCATTTGGTACAAATACACGCAGAAATGTATTAGAATGGGTTGCTGACTCGCATTGGAGCAAAGAAAATCAAAATATTTATGCAGATTATCCGCGACTTACCAAAGATTCTCACCAAAATAACACCGTTAATTCTTCTTTTTGGTTACGCGATGCTTCTTTTTTAAAACTTAAAAATGCTGAAATTGGTTATACACTCAATAAATTGAGAATTTATATGAGTGGATACAATCTTCTTACGTTTTCTAAATTCAAACATTGGGATCCCGAAATGGGTAGTGGTAGCGGATTGAAATATCCAACCCAACGTGTATTTAATTTAGGAGTTCAACTTAATATTAACTAAAATATATAGATTATGAAAAAATATACATTTATCATTGTTTCACTATTTTTATTATTGGTTACATCTTGCGATTTTTTAGATGTAGTACCCGATGAAATAAGTACCGAAGAAGATGCTTTTGCCAATCCGAAAGCAGCAGAGAGATACCTGTACTCCTGTTATGGATTTTTACCTAATCCACGAGAAGGAGCGGCTTCTCTTGACTTCTTTACAGGTGATGAAGTTGTAACAGCTTTTGAACACGAAACTTTCGCTAATTTTCCAAAAGGAAATTTTACAGCAAATGAGCCTATAATTTCATATTGGAATACGTTTTTCATTGGTCTTCGCCAGTGTTATATTTTAAAAAGAGAAATTAGCAAAGTACCTGGTATTGATCCTGAAACTGTGAAAGACTATACAGCACAAGCAGATTTTCTCATTGCATATTATCATTACTTGTTGCTACGTTGTTATGGTCCTATTATTTTGATAAAGGAAGAACCATCTGTAACTACTCCTGCATCCGATTTCTTGGGCAGAACACCTTATGATGAGTGTGTTTCGTGGATTGCAGCAAAGTTTGATGAAGCAGCGGCAAATCTTCCCGCAAGAAGAGAAGAACAAAAAATAGGATTGGCAACCAAAACGGCAGCTATTGCTATTAAATCACGTATGTATTTGTTTGCAGCCTCACCTTTATTCAATGGAAATAGTGCTTTTTATGCGAATTTTAAAAATCCTGATGGAACAGCACTAATGCCTTTAATGTATGATGCCAATAAATGGGTTGTAGCTAAAAATACAGCCAAAGAAGCTATTGATGCAGCTACAGCCGCAGGGTATCGTTTATATCAAGCAACCGATGTTCAGCAACCTACAAATCCAGAACCTACAAATACTACTTTACGTACTTTACGTTTCGGATTAGTTGATAAAACTTCACAAGAACCTATTTGGGTAGATACTCGTGAGGAAACTGCGTATAGCCTTAACAGAAAATCATTGCCCTTTGGAACATCTGGTTACAATGGAATTTGTCCTACACTTAATATGCTTGACCGATTTTATACTGACAAAGGGCTACCGCTTAAAGAAGACCCAAGTTTTGATTTTGATGGACGTTTTGATGTAGTGCAATTCCCACAGGGAGACCCAAATGGCGAAGGAGAAACCTCTAAAATGAATTTACAACGAGAGCCTCGTTATTATGCTTGGATAAGTTTTCATGGTGGGTACTATGAAGCTATTGGAAATGTTTCACAAAATAGCCAATGGGAACCTTATAAAACAGCATATAAAAGAGGTGTTGAAAACAAAAAATTAGTTACATTCTTCAAGAAAGATGATAATTGTGGAGTAAAAAATCGTTCTAACAATTACTCGCCTGGTGGATTCTTAAGCAAAAAAGGTGTACATCCCAATGCAACAATGGATGATTCTAATGTATCTTATGAAAAATATCCTTGGACTCTGTTGGGTATGAGTGAATTATACTTAAATTACGCCGAAGCTTGCGTAGAAACTAATGATTTGGGAGAAGCCGCTATCTATATCAATAAAATACGTGAAAGAGCAGGATTGCCTACCCTACAAACTTCGTGGGCTCAGTCAAGAACAGGAATTGCTGCTATATCAAGTCAAGAAAAAATGAGAGAAATCGTTCGGCAAGAACGTATGATTGAACTTTATTTACAAGGACACAACTTTTGGGATATGCGTCGATGGTTGTTAGCTGAACAATATTTTGGACAAAAACCAAAAGGGTTAAATATCAGAGCTACTACCATGTCCGAGTTTTCAAAACAAACGGAACTTAATATCACTCGTAATTTCGTTTCGCCTACACATTATTTGTTACCAATTCCTTATAGTGAAGTTCAAAACAATAGAAAATTAGTACAAAATCCTGGTTATTAACCTTAAATTTTACTTAAAATGAAAAAAATTACATATATCACAATATCATTATTAACTTTTTCAACAATCTTTCAAGGTTGTAAAAAAGATGATAATGAAATAGCCCCGTCAGATATAAAAAATATTACTTCAACAGAAGGTGAGGGACAAATTATCCTTTCGTGGGAAAAAGAAGAACCTGTAAATTTTGATTATGTAAAAGTAACATATTATGACAAACTTACAAAGAAAACAATGGTTCGTCTGGCCAGTTCGCACACAACAGAATTGCTAATACCCAATACCCGAAAAAAATATGGAGCATATGAATTCACATTGCAACCTTTCAGTATTACAAACACAGCAGGGAATATACATACTTTTAAGGCAACCTCGGGAGCAGCAGCTATCATAACCGATTTTACTCCTGAAAATGATTCAACTCCAATAACTCTTACAGCAGATATGATTACTGCTAATAGCGATATGGGAACAGCTGATGGAGCAGGAATTCCTGGATTAGTTGATAATGATCCCAAGACATTCTTTCACTCTCGATGGAATGCTCCTGTTGCGCCAGACCCACATCATCTGCAAATAAAACTAAAAGAAGCTATTCAAGGAGTTCGAATTAAATTTACAACTCGGCATAGTGGTGATGGCGGTGGAGATGTAAAAAAAATGAAAATTGAAGGAAGCAATGATGGTACAAATTGGACAGAAGTGATTGTTCAAACGTATTCGTTGCCTAATAAAGTAGCTAATACTTCAGCTGAGATTGAAGGAGCACCTATTTTGATGGACAAAGAATATACTTATCTTCGATTAACACCTGTTGCACGCAGAAATGCAGATCCTATTCCTGTGGGAACAGCTGGTAATTCGTGGTTTAATATGAGTGGATTATATCTATTCAAAGAACCTATAAATATTACAAATCCAGAAGCTCCTTCTGCAGAGGATTAAAGCCTAATTTAAATACATAGAGATATATCTATGTATTTATTACAATTTAATAAATCATACATATGAAAAAATTATTTAATATAGCAGTTACAATTGTTATTGCGTTATTTTTTGCCTGTGATAAAGATAAACCACAAGAAGAACCTTTTTTGATAACAAAACCTGAGGCGTTAAACTTTCCTCCTGAGCTTTCTTCACAGAAAATGAATGTTGAAACTAATCAAACGTGGAGTTTTTCTATTTCTAATGACGCAAAACAATGGATTTCGGTTGAGCAAATCAAAAATGAACTTTTGGTAAAAGTAACCTCAAACTCTGAGACTTCATCGCGTAAGGGAGGTATTCTTATAAAAGCAGGTATTCTTAACAAAAATATTCCCGTAGAACAATTAGGAACAGGAGCTAATATCATAGCAAATCCTGATATTTTTACTATTCGAAAAGATGGTGAAGATATTATGATAAATGTGATGTCAAGTACTGATTATGAGATTATTATTCCTGAAAACGTGAATTGGATAACTAAAAAATCAGAAACTATCAAACAAGATAAAAGTAAAGATATTATTTTCACAATTGCTCGTAATATTACAAATCAGGAGCGAACAGCACAAATTGTTTTTAAGGGAGGTTTGATTGAGAAAAAAGTTATTATTTCACAGAAAAAAGAAGTAGGTTATGACGGAACGTCGTCAGGAGATATTAAAGACGATATAAAAGTACCCGTAGCAGGTGGAACAGACACTTCTCACGAAGGGACAGATGATATTTCAAAATCCTTTGATGGAGATTTTACAACTATATATCATTCTAAGTGGGATAACCGTAACTCAAATTATTTCCCTATTACATTAGAGTATTTTTTTGATAATCAGCCACAAATAGATTATTTAATCTATCATCCACGTCAGCAAGGATATAATGGTTTTTTTAAAGAAATTGAAATATGGTACAAAACAAAAGAAAATCCAACATACATAAAAGAAGGAGATTTTGATTTTAAAGGGGCATCAACAGCTTCTCGTGTAGTTTTTAAAAACCCTATTATCAATCCAACAGGAGTTAAAATTGTAGTAAAATCAGGATATGGAGATGGAAAAGGTTTTGCTTCGTGTGCTGAAATGGAGTTTTTTCAAAAAAATCTTGATAATTATGACCCATCGGCTATTTTTACAGATATAACTTGCTCACAACTTAAAGCAGGCATTACCGAAGAACAAATCAATCAAATACCGAATGTATTGTACAAGAGTATCGCTTATTATTTATTCAAAAATCAATATCCAAAAGAATTCCGAATAGCAGAATTTAAAGCGTACCCACACCCCGATGATTTTGCAAAAATCAATAAAATTTCAACATATTCGTTAGTAGATAATCCTACTGGAATTAGTGTCTCTGAAGGAGAAGAATTCATTGTTTTTGTAGGAGAAACAAATCAAACATTAGGACTTAAAATTCAAAATTTAGATAAACCCGGAGGTGATGGTTATGGGGAAGCGTCTTATTATACTTTAACAAAGGGTGTTAATAAAATTAAAGCTCGTAATAAAGGATTAGCATACGTTTTGTATCATACAAATAATTATCTTTCTGCTCCAAAAGTAAAAATTCACTTCGCCACAGGAAAAGTAAATGGATATTTTGATAGTCAAAAACACGATGCTTCGGAATGGACAACTCGCCTGAATGCTGCTGTTGATAAATATTTCGATGTAGTAGGAACGAAGGCTCATCTTACTTTTGAAACCGAAAACTTCAAAACTCATACAAGAAATAATGGTAAAGAACTCATTGATTTATATGATGATTTGGTTAAAAAAGAACAAGAATTTATGGGTTTTATGAAATACAATCGAATCACTACAAACAGAGCTTATTTCCACGTTGTGTATCACTCACATATGTACTCTACAAATAATCGAACAGCATATAATGTTACAACCGTTTCTGAAATCTTAAATCCAGAAAGATTGAAAAAATCTCCTTGGGGACCTGCACACGAATTAGGACACACACACCAAACTCGTCCAACGATGAAATGGCACGGAACTACCGAAGTTACAACTAATATCCATTCGTTATGGGTACAAACACAATGGGGAAATAAGTCACGATTAGAAACCGAAAATAGATATGCCTCTGCTTTTAATTTTTATATAGTAAATCAAAATGCTTTCCTTGGATTAGACCAAAATGCAGAAGATACGTATGATAATGCATTTGGTAGATTAGTCCCTTTCTGGCAATTACAGCTTTATATGGCAAATGTGAAAGGGCACCCCGATTTTTATGCTGATTTGTATGAAAAAGTACGCACAACAGATGATAAAAAAACGCCAGGTGAACAACAATTAGATTTTGTACGAAAAGTTTGTGAAGTAGCTCAACTTGATCTTACCGATTTCTTTGAAAAAATGGGCTTTTTACGTCCGATAAATCGACAAATTACGGATTATTCAAAAGCGCAAGTAACAATCACGCAAGGACAAATAGATGCTCTGAAAAATGAAATAAAAACAAGAGGTTATTCTACACCAGCTGAAAGTGTAGAATATATCACAGATAGTAGTTGGCAAGTATATAAAAATCAACAAACTATTATTTCGGGTGGAAAAGCAACTATCAGTGGAACAACGATTACTATTCCGACAAACTGGCAAAATGCAGTAGCTTTTGAAGTGTATGAAAATGACAAACTTATTTTTGTTTCTGATAAGCATACTTTACAATTGAATAAAAATGTAGATTCTTCTACAATGAAAATATATGCTATCGCCTACAACGGAACAAAAGTGCAAGTTCAATTGTAAAAAAATAAATACTTTAAGTTATATTTTACTGCAAATTATCAAAGAAATCCAACAAAAATAAAAAAGATATTTTCTTATAATTTTTGTTGGATTTCTTTTTTGCTGTATCTTTGTTTTTCAAAAAAAATGTTTAATGAAAAATATACAAGATATTCGGCAAGATTTTCCTATACTCTCTCGTATTATCAATGGAAAACCACTGGTTTATTTAGATAATGCGGCCACTTCTCAAAAACCTCAAATAGTGATAGATAGTATTGTCAATTACTATACGTTGTACAATGCTAATATCCACAGGGGAGTGCATACACTTAGCCAAGAAGCCACCGATGCGTTCGAAAAAGCACGTCAAAAAGTACAAAAATTTATCAATGCACCTTCGTCAAAGCAAATTATTTTCACAAGTGGTACTACTGAAGGAATCAATCTAATTGCCACCGGATTTTCTTCCTTCTTACAAAAAAATGATGAAATATGGGTACTTACGACAGAGCATCATAGTAATATTGTCCCTTGGCAATTGATTTGTCAAAAAACAGGAGCCGTACTTCGTCCTATACCAGTTGATGATAAAGGAATGATAGTATGGGATACTTTTGAAAAACAACTTTCAGAAAAGACAAAAATTATTAGTTGTCAGCACATTTCCAATGCGTTGGGCAATATACATCAAATAGAAAAAATTATAAAAAAAGCACACAAAAACGGTGCAGTATCGGTAATTGATGGAGCGCAATCATCAGCTCATTTTTCAATTGATGTACAAGCCTTAGACGTTGATTTTTTTGTAACATCAGGACATAAAATGTATGCTCCAACAGGGATAGGTTTTATTTATGCTAAAAAAGAATGGTTAGACAAATTTCCTCCGTACAAAGGCGGTGGAGAAATGATAAAAAGTGTTTGTTTTGAGCAAAGTACATATGCTGAATTGCCTTACAAGTTTGAAGCTGGGACACCTAACATATGCGGAGGAATTGCTCTGGGATATGCTATAGATTATTTGAACGAATTAGGAATGGCAGAGATTGCTCAATACGAACACGAATTGCTCGTATATGCTACTGAGAAATTACTTTCTGTAGGCGATATTACCATATACGGAACAGATGATTTAGCTCAAAAAGCAAGTGTTATTTCGTTTAATATCAATAATATACACCCATATGATGTAGGTGCTATTTTGGATAAAATGGGTATTGCTGTTCGTACAGGGCATCATTGTGCGCAACCCGTTATGGATTTCTACCATATACCAGGAACAGTTCGGGCAAGTTTTGCTTTGTACAATACGTTTGAAGAAATAGATATCTTCATAGAAGGAATCAAAAAAGCAAAACAGATGTTGGGATAACTAAGCGCTAACAATTCCTTTTCAAATATTTAACTTGACAATTAAACATTATATTGTATTTTTGCACCCGAACAACAAATCATTTTAAACCCAAATACAATGACAAAGAAATCATTAAAGAAAATAACATTTTCTCGTAATAAAAAATTAAAAATATTTTGGGGAATTATCTTAGCAGGTATAGTTGGTGTGTTCTTTATATTTTTCTTAGCCTCAGTAGGAGCTTTTGGTACAATGCCCGATTTTAAACAATTAGAAAATCCTGAAACAAATCTTGCTACCGAGATTTTGGCTTCTGATGGGAAAACTCTTGGGAAATTCTATCTCAATGATAATCGGACTGCTGTAACTTATAATGAACTTCCTGAGAGTTTGGTCAATGCCTTGGTTGCTACCGAAGATGAGCGTTTTTATGAACATTCTGGAATTGATGCACGAGGAACAATGCGTGCGTTGGCTTATTTGGGTAGCAAAGGAGGTGCTTCAACAATCACACAGCAGCTTGCCAAACAGCTTTTTCACGGAGAAAGAGCGCGAGGTTTTAAGCGATATTTTCAGAAAATAAAAGAATGGGTTATTGCTGTTGATTTGGAACGACAATATACCAAAAAAGAAATCATTACGATGTATTTCAACGAATATGATTTTAATAATCAAGCCGATGGAATACGTTCAGCTTCACGTATTTACTTCGGTAAAGAACCCAAGGATTTGAAAATAGAAGAATCGGCAACACTTGTAGGAATGTTTAAAAATTCATCTCTTTACAATCCACGTCGTAATCCCGAAGGTGTGCGAAACAGACGTAATGTTGTATTGGGGCAAATGGAAAAAAACAGATACATTACAACCAAGCAGAAAGATTCGTTACAACAACTTCCTCTTGAAATTGATTTTAATCCAGAAACACATAATGAAGGAATTGCTACTTATTTTCGAGAATATTTACGTTCGTATATGAAAAAATGGATTGATGAAAATCCTAAACCTGATGGAGAAAAATATAATTTATATCTTGATGGACTGAAAATATACACAACTATCGATTCTCGTATGCAAACCCATGCCGAAAAAGCTGTTTTGGAGCATATGAAAAATCTACAAAAAGCCTTTTTTGCTGAAAATACTCCCGAAAAAAATAAAACAGCTCCGTTTTTGGACGTTACTCCCGACGAAATTAAAAAAATAATGGAACGTTCTGTAAAGGGTTCTCTCAGATGGAGCAAACTCAAAGCAGAAGGTCTTTCTGATAAAGAAATTCGAAAAACATTTGATGAACCCGTACCAATGACTATATTCACTTGGGATGGAGAAAAAGACACGATACTAACCCCAATGGATTCCATTCGTTATTACAAGTTTTTCTTACGTGCCGGAATGATGTCAATGGAGCCACAGACAGGGCATGTCAAAGCGTGGGTTGGAGGGGTCAATTATAAGCATTTTCAATATGATCAAGTAGGACAGGGGGCTCGACAAGTAGGTTCTACTTTTAAACCTTTTGTATATGCAACGGCTATTGACCAATTACATTATGCTCCTTGTTATCAAGTACCTGATGTTTTGACCTGTATAGAAGCTAACAAATACGGCAATCTGACAGCTTGGTGTCCTAAGAATGCAGGAGGAGGTTATAGTGGAAAAATGATGACTCTCAAAAGTGCATTGGCAAACTCGGTTAATTCAATAACAGCAAACCTAATGGATAAGGTAGGTCCAGTTCCAGTGGTTAAACTTGTTAAAAAACTCGGAATTACTGCCGAAATTCCCGAAGTACCTTCTATTGCATTGGGTTCAGCTGATATTACTTTGCTTGAAATGGTTGGAGCTTATGGCACATTTGTTAACGAAGGTGTTTATGTAAAACCCGTAATGGTAACCCGTATTGAGGACAAGAATGGAAAAGTTCTTTTTGAATACACTCCTGAAACTCACGATGTACTTAGTGCCGAAGTGGCTCACGCTGTTGTGAATCTGATGGAAGGAGTTACGCAATCGGGTTCAGGAGTTCGATTACGTACCAAAGGAGCGGATTCATATAGTGCTGTTTATAAAAATGTTGTTACGGGATATCCGTATGCTTTCACTAATCCTATTGCTGGAAAAACAGGAACAACGCAAAATCAATCCGATGGTTGGTTTATGGGTATGGTGCCTAATCTGGTTACTGGTGTTTGGGTTGGTGGCGAAGATAGAGCCGTACATTTCAAAGGAATTACTTACGGACAAGGGGCAACTATGGCATTACCCATTTGGGGATACTATATGAAGTTATGTTACGCTGACAAAGATTTAGATGTCTCCAAAGCTAATTTCCCAAAACCCGAAGGAGATAGTATTCAATTTGATTGTAATGAAGCACAAACAGAATCTGCACAGAACAATTCTGAGTTACAAGGTATTGATTTTTGATAAACATATAAATAGTTGATTATTAGTTTTTTAGGTTATTCTGTTTTTACTTAAAAAAAAATAAAATTATTTTTAATAAAAATTTTTTAAGATA
Source organism: Capnocytophaga catalasegens (assembly GCF_026005215.1). Classification (GTDB taxonomy): domain Bacteria; phylum Bacteroidota; class Bacteroidia; order Flavobacteriales; family Flavobacteriaceae; genus Capnocytophaga; species Capnocytophaga catalasegens. Next base: position 65,591 of record NZ_BPMA01000007.1, read on the forward strand.
ATTTTTTTTTTTATAACTTTGCAACCAAGTTTAATATTTAATCATTTTTATTATGAACGGAAAAGTACAATCATTACTTTCTTACTTATTGGGTATAGTAGGTTGGTTAATCGCTTATTTTGGAGGAAAGGAACAACGTGATGATCTGAGTCGTTATCATCTGAAACAAAGTTTGGGATTATTCATTGTGAATATAGTCTTAGGTTTTGCAGTTACGGTATTGGCAATGATTCTTGTTTTTATTTCTCCGAAATTAGCCCTTATTGTTAATTTGATTTATATCTTACCTCTTATTTGGTGGATACAAGGTATTATCAATTCAATTCAAGAACAGAAAAAACCACTTCTTTTTATTGGAAAATATTTCGAAGATAAATTTTCTTTTATTGATCAAAACTAAATAGAAAAGAAAAACAGAAAACATGGAAGCTACCTCAAAAGGGTGGCTTTTTTATTAGATACTTCTAGATAAAAATTGTATTTTTGCATACTGAATTAAAAATATTACTTTTTATGAAAAGTGTTATAATGTCTGTTATTTTTTTGTGCTTTGCGAGTTTGTACGCACAAGACAAAACTGCAGAATGGGGCATAAAAGCAGGAGCCAATTTTGCAACTTTCACAGTAAGAGGCAGAAGTAACGATGGTGATTTTTCGACAAGTTTAAGACCGTATGCGGGTATGTTTTTCGCTTATAATGCTAATAGTGTTATAACGGGCAAGTTAGAGCTTACCTACTCAGGACAAGGTTCTAAGTACGAAAATATAAGAGAAACAACCTACTCAATTCCCTATGTTTCGCTGGCATACTACATCAGTTTTCGGCTCAAATATATAAATAGAAGGAGGTCTTACTACCGATTTTGCTTTGAGTAAAGATATGAAAATCCCAAATCAGAGAACATTTGACATTGGAGGTGCTTTGGGAATTGAACTTTTCCTTTTCCCACAAGTTTCTCTTGAAGGACGTATAAAAGGAGGTTACGGATATATCAATGGAAGCACCAGAGGTGGAAAACATTTTAACAGAGATTTGTCTAATGTTGTTTATCAAGTAGGAATCAATTATTATTTAAAATAACTGAATATGAACAAAACGATTTTCATAACCGATTTAGAACAGAAAGATTATAAACAGACATGGGACTTACAAGAAGCTGTTTTTCAGTTGGTTATTGATGTAAAAAGTCATAATCGAAAAGCAAATACATCGGTTGCTACACCCAATTATTTCTTTTTCGTAGAACACCCTCACGTATATACACTGGGGAAAAGTGGCAATATTGAAAATTTGTTAATTTCTGAAAAAGAACTTGCTAGCAAAGGAGCGTCTTTTTATCGAATAAACCGAGGAGGAGATATTACTTATCACGGATACGGACAAGTGGTAGGTTATCCAATACTTGATTTGGACAATTTTTTTACGGATATTCACAAGTATTTACGTTTTTTAGAAGAGGTTATCATTTGTACATTGGCTCACTACGGACTCAAAGGCGAACGAAGTCAAGGAGAAACTGGGGTCTGGCTTGATGTAGGAACACCTTTTGCTCGCAAAATTTGTGCAATGGGAGTTCGTAGTTCGCGCTGGGTTACAATGCACGGATTTGCACTGAATGTTAATACTGATTTAGGATATTTTGACAATATTGTTCCCTGTGGAATACGAGATAAAGCCGTAACTTCCTTGCAGGTAGAACTTGGCAGAAGCATACCTTTGTCAGAAGTAAAATACTATATACAAGAGCATTTTGCACAACTTTTTGAAGCTGTTTTTGTACCAAAATCTGAAAAAGAAATCCTGCAAAAGCTCAATTAGCAAAAACTATTTTCATAACGAAAGGTTCAGAAGACAAATTTGGCACTTTGTATAAAAAATTGTATCTTCGCCCCATCAAAAGATAGGTTTGATTAAGTGAATCAAAAAACGTACATTACGGACTATTGCCATATTTCTCAAAGCTGTATAAAACACGCAGGGATTGAAGTTTTTTCCGCTCCCGATATTTCTTTTTCGGTTTTTTCCAAAGAAGCGTTAAAGCATTTCGAGGTGAATTATCCAAAATTTTTTAAAATGGATAATCTGAGCAAATTGGCTTTTCTTTCGGCAGAAATGCTTTTAGGGAAGTTCCCTTTGGTTGAAAAGAAAAATGTAGCACTTGTCTTGGCAAACAAGTCGGCAAGTCTAGATACCGATGTAAAACACCAGCAATCAATAACCGATTCGGTTAATTATTATCCCAGTCCGGCAGTGTTTGTTTATACTTTGCCCAATATTTGTCTGGGAGAGATAAGCATTCGTCATCAGCTTCAAACCGAGAATGTTTTTTTTGTTTTTGACCAATTTCCTGCTGATTTTTTTAGTCAATATGCACAAATATTGTTCAAAGAAAATAAAACGGACAAGGTTTTTTGTGGGTGGGTCGAATTCTTTCAGGATAATTATGAGGCGTTTGCTTACTTGGTATCACAAAAAAGTGGGTTATATGAACATAATTCACTAATGGTTAAACAATTATTTACAAAATAAATATAATTATGGAAGAATTGATTTTAGAACTTAAAAAAAAGATCATTGAAGTTCTCAATTTGGAAGATTTGTCAGTAGAAGATATTCAAACAGAAGCACCTCTTTTTGGAGATGATGGCTTAGGATTAGATTCTATTGATGCTCTTGAACTTATTGTACTTTTGGACAAAAATTATGGCATTCGTTTATCAGACCCTAAGCAAGGGCGTGCTATTTTTGAGTCTGTACGTACTATGGCAGATTATATTTCTCAACATCGTACCAAATAAGTTATCTATGTCAGAACGAATTGCCATTACAGGAATGGGAATAGTCTCTTCGATAGGAATGTCTGTCGAGGCAAATTTTCTTACTCTTATTGAACCTAAAAGTGGTATTTCGTCAATCGAAAACATAGATACAGTACACAGAAATGCTATCAAAGTAGGGGAGATAAAGCATACGAATCAATCGCTTTTGGAACAACTTGGGCTACCTCACAATGCTAATTATTCTCGAACTTCCCTTTTGGGAATATTAGCTCTAAAACAAGCGCTATCACAAGCTCAAATAATTCCTAGTAATGAACTAGATTTAGGTTTTATTTCTGCTTCAAGTGTAGGAGGAATGGATATGACTGAGCGGTATTTTTATCAATATCAGACAAATCCAGAAATTCGTACTTATATTAAAACTCACAACATTGGCGATGTTACACACCAGATAGCTGATTATTTTAACATAAAAGGACTTGTTACCAGCGTAAGTACGGCTTGCTCTTCTTCTGCCAATGCTATAATTACAGCTGCCAATCTGATTCGGACAAAACGACTGAAACGCGTGGTGGCTGGTGGGGTAGACTCTCTTTCCAAATTTACCATCAATGGTTTTAATACCTTGATGATTCTTTCAAAAAGTGAATGTACTCCATTTGACCAAAATCGTACGGGACTAAACTTGGGTGAGGCGGCAGCTTTTTTAGTTTTGGAAGCAGAATCCGAAGCAATTGCCAGCGGAAGAAATATCTTAGCATATCTTTCAGGCTGGGGCAATGCCAATGATGCTTATCATCAAACGGCTTCCTCACAAGAAGGAGAAGGAGCTTTTTTGGCAATGCAAAAAGCGCTCACTTGTGCTAAACTTACGCCATCAAAAATTGATTATGTAAATGCTCATGGAACGGCGACTCTTAACAATGATTTGTCAGAAAGTAAGGCTCTTATACGTATTTTTACAGAAGAAAAAGTACCTTGTTTTAGTTCAACTAAACCTTTTACTGGGCATACATTAGCCGCAGCGGCTGCCGTAGAGGCAGTATTTAGTGTATTGGCTTTGCAAAATCAGGTTATTTTTCCCAATTTGAATTATACAACTCCAATGCAAGAAGTTTCTATTTGTCCACAAAGGCAAGTACTTTATACGGAAATCAATCATGTGCTTTCCAATTCATTCGGATTTGGAGGGAATTGTTCAACACTTATTTTCTCAAAAAAATGATGAAAAAAAGTTATATAAACGGGTTGAGTTGTATTTCAATGCAACCTACTTTTTCAGATGATTTTCCTTCACAAGTTGTTGAAAATACTATTGATAACATACGCTATGCCGTTGAACCTTCGTACAAAGAATATATTTCTCCATCAGTCATTCGGCGTATGGCAAAAGGAGTAAAAATGGGTACTGCTGTTGCATATAAGGCTTTGCACGATGCACAAGAAGTAAATCCGTCGGCTATACTTGTAGGGACAGGAATGGGGTGTATTAAAGATTCTGAAAAATTCCTTGCTTCTATTATAGACAATGCTGAACAGCATTTGACACCTACTTCATTTATTCAATCGACACATAATACTCTTGCAGGACAAATAGCTTTGAATATGCAATGCAAGGGAATGAATTTTACATATGTTAATGGAGCAGTTTCGTTTGAATCTGCTCTGTTAGAAGCTAAAATGCAAATAGAACAAGATTTGCAACAGAACATCCTGGTAGGGGCTGTTGATGAAATAGGCGATTATATGTACCTTTGGTATGAGCTTGTAGGGATTATTAAAGATAAAAAAGAATCACCTTATAGTATTTATTCCGATACGAAAGGAGTTGTTTTCTCAGAAGGAGCTACATTTTTTATTATTTCGGGTGAAAAATCGGCAAAAACATATGCTTGCCTTACCGATATAACTTTTCAGAATCGATTGAAAAGTAATGAGATAGAGAATTTCGTTAAGCAATTTCTCCAACGTAATAATCTTTCTATTTCGGATATTGATATTGGAGTTTCTGGTAGAAATGGAGATTGTCAAGACGCTATTTATTATGATTGTTACGAAAATATGTTTCCTGAAAAGATAATTACATACAAACAATATAGTGGAGAATATTATACCGCTTCAGCATTTGGTATATGGGTGGCGTGTCATATACTTAAAAATCAGTGCATACCTACAATTTTTCGACAAGAACTATGTGTTGATATGCCATATAAACATATTCTCTTGTACAATCAATTTCAGGGGAAAGACCATAGTTTAACATTGCTTAGTTATGCCTAAACATTGGTCAGTTATCATATTGTTATGTGGAGCAATTGTTATTTGTGCTTTTACAAACCAGCATACGTGGGTGTATCTGCTAGTTATTTTTGCGTATTTGGGTGTGCTTAATTGGGGAATTTTTGATATACGTCAAGGATATTTCATAAAAACGATTTATAAGCTGAAAAATCCGTCAGAAAAAGAAGTATTACTCTCGTTTGATGATGGAGCAACTGAGTTAACACCTTTATTTTTAGATGTTTTGAAGAAATATAATGTTAAAGCGCTCTTTTTTTGTATTGGAAAGCAAATAGAAAAATATCCAGAGATTGTTCAGCGTATTGTACAGGAAGGACATTGGATAGGAAACCATACATATTCGCATACACCAGCTGTTTGTTTTGCTTCTACTGGCAGAATGATACGAGAGATTGAGCAAACGGATACTATTTTGGCTCAAATGGGTATAAAGACAGAATTTTTTCGGCCGCCATATGGTATTACAAATCCGCATATAGCTCAAGCGGTTAAGAAAACTGGCAAAAAAGTAGTAGGGTGGAATATCCGTTCGTTAGACACAATAATTACCGATGAAAACAGGCTTTTTAAGCGTATAACATCGCGTATAACAACGGGGAATATTATCCTGATGCACGATACAAGCTATCGAACACTTCGGGTTTTGGAACGATTATTGCAGTACTTGACCGACAAAAATTATAAAACAACCACTGATTTAACAACATCATTATGAAAAGAATAGCAATTGTATGTTGGCTGTATTTCAACGCTTTGTATGCTTTTGCACAAGAGCCAATGAGTAGTAAAGAAGCATCAGATTTTCGGGATAAAGTAATTTCTAAAACGGCAACCATTCAAAATATGCAATCGGAGTTTGAACAACGTAAGCATCTGGATTTTCTTGCCAATGCTATTAAAACCTATGGCAAAATGCACTACCAAAAACCCAATAAACTCAGTTGGGAATATACGAAACCTTACCAATATCGCATTGTTTTTGCCCAAGATAAAATAACAATTACTGACAACGGAAAAGTATCGCAAGTCAAAGCTGATGATAAGGTTTTCAAGAAGATTAACAACCTTATCGTATCAAGTGTTAATGGCAATGTGTTTGATGAAAAGGAGTTTGATATAACGTATTGGTTTTCAGCAAAAAAAGCAATGGTTAAGCTACGTACTAAAGAAAAGATTTTGCAACGTTATATTACTGAAATACAGCTTACTTTCTCCGAAAAGTATCTTGTTGAGAAGGTAAAACTTATTGAATCTTCTTCTGATTATACAGAAATCCTCTTTAAGAATACGAAAATAAACCAATAAGGCAATGAAATACATATTGAGTAGTTGTATCGGGTTGCTATGGGGTTGTTCATCGGTTTTTGTGTTAGATACATCGTTTGAAAAAGTACAAAACACGATGCCAGTGCTTGATATTCCGTACTTTTCTGATACCGAAAGCCCTTATTTGTATAGAGCAAACTTTGAGTTTTTTGAGAAACACAGCCTAACGGGACTTCTTGTTATCAAAAAAATAAATGAAAAGGGACATCGGGTTGTGGTTACGACCGATTTTGGCAATACAATCCTTGATTTTTCTATGGTAGAAAAACAACTAAAAATGAATTATATACAAAAAGATTTGGATAGAAAGGCACTGCGGCGGGTACTTGCTTTGGATTTTGGTAATCTGCTTGAAAATCGGTATGAAATAACAGAAAAACGCAGTGATAAGGCTACGAATGTATGGATTTCGGTTCAAAAAAAGGCTACCTATTATTGGTTTGGCAATGAAGAATTGCATTTTTTTAAACAAATATACGTTTCAAAATCAAAAAAATATACTACATTTGCTTTTGAAAGCGAAAATGGGGATAAAGCATCACGAATTGCTATTGAACACCATACAATTCCTTTGAAAATAACATTAAATCAATTATAAAATGAAAAAAATCATTATGCTCGGATTCTTATTGCTTAGTATATCGGCAGTAAGCCAAGTGAGTTTCCGTCCTGGAATACGTGCGGGAGTCAATTTGGCTCGTTTCTCGGGAGATAATATGCGTACATTTGACAATACAAATGGTTTTGCTGCCGAAAAAGGTACAAAATTTGACTTGCGTACTGATATGTACGTTGGCGGTTTCGGTGCATTGAGTTTGGGGCGTTATTATATCCTTCAACCAGAGATTAACTACACCCGACAAGGTTCGAAAATAACCTATACGGATGTTAATACGAATGAGCGAAAGACTGATAACCTACGGGTTTCTTATTTGTCAGTCTCGTTGATTAACAAATTTCATTCGAGAGGATTTAATATTCATATAGGTCCTACGTTAGATGTTGTAGTGGATAGAAATTTTACTCAAAATGAAAGTTATGACGTTGATACGGCTATTGTACTGGGTCTGGGGTATAATATAACGGATCAAATAGGTATTGAAGCACGATTTAAGCGCGGTATTGTTTCTGTGTTTGAGACTACCAACAAAAGCGGTTCTTCGTATAACTATGAAACACACCAGAATGTTGTTTTTCAGCTGGGTGCATACTTTACTTTTTAAGGTAAAAAGCCAATGTTAAAAGATTTTTATACGATACAAAAATTAGAAAAGCAAGATACGGGCAAGTATCATTGTCAAATACTTCTTAACAAAGAGCATCAAATCTTTGAAGGGCACTTTCCGGGCAATCCTATCACACCTGGGGTTTGTATGATGCAGATAATAAAAGATATAACCGAGGAGATACTCGGTGAGAAGCTCTTTATGAGTAAGACGTACAATGTAAAATTCGTTGCACTAATCAATCCGGAGGTAACACCGCTTTTAGATTTAAGTATAGATATAAGTCAAAGCGATGAAAACACGTGGATAGTGAAGAATGTAACTTCATTTGCCGATACAATCGCTTTGAAATTAACCAATATATACCAAAAAGTATGTTTGTAAAAGCTGTCATCGGGTTATTACTTTGTATATGGGTCAATAATTCGCCTATTTCGGTAGAAAAAGTTAGAGAAGACTATAAAACTGCATCGAAAAGCAAGGAAAATGCTCAAAAGTTTTACAATTTGCTACACGAAGTACCTGATAATGGCTCGTTGCTGGCTGGGTATGCAGGAGCGGCGCGTATGATGCATGCACGCTATGAAAAAAACCGAGCTACCTTACTTAAAGAAGGGAAAAAGTATATTGAAAATGCAGTAAAGTCTAACGAAAATAGTGTGGAAATTCGTTTTATTCGCCTGAGTGTGCAAGAAAACTTGCCAAAAATAGTTCCTTATCGGCAAAATATAGAAGAAGATAAGCAATTTTTGCTTGAAAACTTAAAAAAAGAGCCTTATGAGCTTCAAAATTATATAAAAAACTATATAAAAAGCTCTAAAATTTTTACCGAAGAGGAGAAAAATCAACTTTTGTAAGTTAAAAACAATATGCAATCATCTGTCAATGAGATACTGACCCGTCGAAAGGTTTGCGTACTTATTCCTACGTATAACAATGCGAAAACATTGGTACGTGTGCTGAATGAAATTCGTAATTATACGACTGAAATCATTGTAGTTAATGATGGAAGTACGGACGAGACGGCGGCTATTTTGTCAAAATATACAGATATCGAAGTACTTACCTTTGATACGAATAAGGGGAAAGGCAAAGCGCTTCGGGTGGGGTTTGACAAAGCACGCTCAATGGGGTATAACTATGCGCTGACTATTGATTCGGACGGACAGCACTTTGCCCAAGATATAGCTGTGTTTGCATACGAGATGGAAAAGAGTGAAGAGCCTGTATTGCTTATAGGCAGTCGTGATATGAATCAAAAAGATGTACCGAAGAAGAATAGTTTTGGTCATCGGTTTTCTAATTTTTGGTTTTGGTTTGAGACGGGTGTTGCACTTAGCGATACACAATCGGGGTATCGGTTGTATCCGCTCGAAAAATTGGCAAAAAACTATGTAACGAATCGATTTGAGTTTGAAATAGAAGTGATTGTTCGAGCCAGTTGGAGTGGAATTCTGATAAAAAATGTACCTATCGGTGTGTTGTACGATAAACAGGAACGCGTGTCTCATTTTCGTCCTTTTTGGGATTTTGCACGGATTAGTATACTCAATACGTTCTTGGTTTTGATAGCAATTCTGTATATAAAGCCACGTGATTTCTTACGAAATTTAAAAAAAAAAGTCTTTGGAAGTTCATAAAAGAAGATATATTGGAGAGTCATTCTTCGGCAGAGGTAAAATCACTATCGGTAGCCTTGGGTATCTTCTGTGGAATAGCTCCGTTTTGGGGCTTTCAAACCTTGATAACGCTTTCGGTAGCTGTGCTATGTAAGCTCAACAAATCGATTGCTTTTGCGTGTTCTAATATTAGTATTCCCCCGATGATACCTATTATTATATTTGGTTCGCTACAAATAGGCTCGGTATTTATAAAGGGAGACACTATACCGAAAACTACTGAAATTACGATGGAATATGTAAAAAACCATCTGTTACAATACTTGGTAGGAAGTTTTTTACTTGCTATAAGTAGTGCCACCTTACTTGCAAGTATTACCTATATTGTACTAAAAAGAAAGATAATACAAAAAATAAAATAATTATTAAAGTTAAATTGTTTATTGCCATAAGCAATTTGTTTATTAGTTGGAATCCGATGTGAAAGCATCGGATTTTTTTTAATAACCTACATTGGTTGTAAAAATAGGATAAAAAATAGTATGAATTGAAAAATAATAAAAAAAATAATAAAAAAATTTGTTTTGTATAAAAATAAATAGTATCTTAGCGCCATAAAATTATCCTAAATAAAATAGGAATATATAATCATATCTATTTTTTGTAAGTGAATATATTAAAAATAGTAATAAGTATGATAAAAAGTATACTAATAAGAACTAAAAGTATTTTAAAATTGTTATTTGTTAGTGTGAAAATGTAGTATCTTGTTGTATAAATTAGATAAATTGTAGTGATAAGTAAATAAATTATAGTAAAAAGTATATTTCTTGTAGTGAAAATGATAAAAATGGTTTTGATATATATATAAATCTCTATGAAATTGATACTAAAAAAAATAATTTGAATAAAAAAAATATTGAAAACAATATTAGATAAATAAAAAACAAGTATAAAACAAATAAAATTCAATAAAAATGTCAAAAACAAATCTAAGTAAAGAAGACCACCCAGTAGTAGGTGAGTTGTTAATCTCTGCACTAGCAAGAGATATTGATACAATCAAAAAATATTTCCGGATATTGATGAAACTTTTATAGAAAAATTTAAAGAGGCAAATCAGGCTGTTAAAGATTCTATTTCGGATATAGATGTTCGTGAAAAACTTAAAAAATCGACCAAAGAACTCTATGAAAATTCGAATAAGCTAAAAGATAAAGTAGCGCTACTTAAAGAATATATGGAGCGTGGTGGGTTAAACTCTAAACTTACAGGAAATGCAGGGCAATCTTTTAGAAGAAAGAATATAGAAGGTGGTGTAAAGTCATTGCGCGATGTAAAACAATATCTGATATCTAATAAAGATAAGATGCAGATGCCTGAAAACTTTTTGCTTGAATTGTATTCAGATGTAGATGCTATCGAAAAGCAAAGCATTGCTCAAAATCTACTAAAAAGTGAGCGAAAACTTACCGTTGCTGATACAAATTCGTATTACAAAAAACATTTTGAGTATATTATAAAAGCCTCACGCTCAGGTAAGTTTGCATTTAGAGGAAATCCTAAAAAAGAAGAATATATATTGTATAAAATAATTCAGAAAATAACACTTAATAAGAAAGAAAAATCTTCTTCTAAGGGAAGAAATGCTGATAAAGAATAGACAATCCTCTTGTTATACGTATTAAATTATATAGATATGAAAAAATATTTGATAGCTATTGTTGCTACAATAGCTACAATCTCTTTGTATGGTCAAACAGAAACATCGGGTAGTGAAGTATATAGAGCTACGCCTTCTAAATATACAGAACTAAAACATACAAAGCTTAAAGTTTGTTTTGATTTTGATAAAAAAACACTTGATGGAGAAGCTTGGGTTACAGCATCGCCTTATTTTTATGCAAATGATAGTGTAAGGCTCAATGCAAAATCAATGCAGATACATAAAGTAGAATTGGTAAAAGGTAAAAAGACACAATCTGTTAAATATATCTATGAAAATGATTTTATAAACATTTTCTTAGATAAAAAATATAATAAAAATGAAGACTATACTTTGTATATTAAATATACAGCTCAGCCAGAGCTTATTGATAACAAAGGAACAGTAGCTATAACAGACACAAAAGGGCTATATTTTATCAATCCTACCGGTGAAGACTACGAAAAACCTACGCAAATATGGACACAAGGTGAAACTGAGTCTTCTTCGGTATGGTTTCCGACTATTGATAGACCTAATCAGAAGACAACCCAAGAGATTTATATTACCGTACCTGACAAATATGTAACGCTGAGTAATGGAATTCTTACTTCATCAGTCAAAGAAGCTAATGGGCTACGTACAGACTATTGGGTAATGGATAAAAAGCATGCGCCTTATTTGTTTTTTATGGCAGTGGGCGAATTTCAGGTTGTAAAAGATACTGCTTGGCGAGGAAAAGTAGCTGTTGATTACTATATGGAAAAAGATAAGGGGCATTTGGGTAAAAAAATCTTTGGAAATACCTCTGAAATGATTGAATTTTTCTCTAAAAAGTATGGATATGATTTTCCTTGGCAGAAGTATGCACAAGTAATTGTTCGAGATTTTGTTTCAGGCGCTATGGAAAATACAACAGCAGTTAGTTTTTCTGAGTATTTTAATCAAACAGAAACAGAACTTGCTGATGAAAATCGTGCAGAGAATACCATTGCTCACGAACTTGCTCATCATTGGTTTGGAGACCTTGTAACAACTGAAAGTTGGGCAAACTTGACAATGAATGAGTCTTTTGCAAACTATGCTGAGTATCTTTGGCTCGAATATAAGTATGGGAAAGACGTTGCAGATTATCATTTGCTTGAAAATAATATGTATTATCATAGAGAACCTGATGATTTTTCTAAAAACTTGGTTCGCTTTGCATACGAAGATAAAGAAGATATGTTTGATAAGGTCTCTTATAATAAAGGAGGTGCTATTCTGCATATGTTACGCGATTATTTGGGTGATGATGCCTTCTTTCAAGGGATTGCTATCTACCTGAAAGAAAATGAATATAGTACTGGCGAGGCTCATCAGTTTCGATTGGCTCTTGAAAAAGTTAGCGGGAAAGACTTAAATTGGTTTTTTAATCAATGGTATTTCTCAAATGGAAATCCTGTTATAAAAATTAGTGAAAAATATGATACACAGGCTAAAAAAATTGAGCTAAAACTCTCACAAATACAAGAAGAAGCGCCTTTGTTTCAGTTTCCGCTCGAAGTAGATATTTATCAAAATGGTAAAAAGGTTCGTCATAGTGTTTGGGTTGATGCAAAAAAAGAAAATATCTTTACTTTTGATGCCGATAAAGCACCACAATTGGTCGATATAAATCCACGTGGAGTAATTCTCCTTTCACAAGAAGAAACAAATAAAACCAAAGAACAATATCAGTTTCAGTATCGCCATGCGAAAGATTATAAAAGCCGTAATGAAGCCTTAGAATATGCCATACAAAACTTAGATAAACAAACTATCTTTCAAGCAACAAGTGATGTTTTTTTCAGATTAAGAATAAAAGCCTTATCAGCACTTGAAAGTGAAAAACTTACGATAAAAGAGCTTGTAGAAATAGAAAAAATTGCAAAATCAGACCCTGAAAACTTAGCACGAGCTAATGCAATTAAATTACTTGCTTTATCTGCTAATAAAAAATACATACCTATCTATGAACAAGGAGTAAAGACAAATTCGGCAGCTATAAAAAGTGCTTCTATTCTTTCGTTATCAAAAATAGACCCTGAAAAATGTGTGCAACTTCTTCAAGATACAAAAGCCAATGAACTGAAAGAAGAAGACCTAATGGAGTTATTACCCTTATTGATTGATAATAAGATAAGTCATCACTTGCAAACAATTTCATATAGTTTTATATTGTATCCTTTTGTAGAGCAAAGTGATTATAATAAAGCTAAATATTTTAAAGAAGGATTCAAATGGTCAATGAACCAAGATGATATAAGTAGTATTAGAAAATCATCTATATTATTAAAACAAATCTATTCGCAAATAGCACAATACCCAGTAGCAAAAAATGCAATAAATAAGGTAATAGAAGAAGCCATAGATATTAAAAAAGAGTTATTGAATAAAAGTGAAAGAACAACAACTATTAAACAACAAATAGAAATACTTGAAAGATTACAAAATCAATTCAAATAATTACTTTTGTATTTAAAAATAAATAATTTTACTAAACAATGAATAAAAATACTATTTTATCAAGTGTCATTTTCCTACTCGTTGTAGGTGTAGTAGTTTTTGGTATTATACACTACCGAAAAAGTAAAGAAACCTATCTATCAGATACAGGACTTGTTGTAATAGGTAAAGCTCCTTCATTTTCATTTACAGATCAAAATGGAAAAATAATTACAAATCAAACCTATGAAGGTAAAATCTATGTAGTAGATTTTTTCTTTACTACTTGCCCTACGATTTGTCCTATAATGACTACAAATATGGCTCGCGTACAAGATGCTTTTCCTGATAATTCTATCGGAATTGCCTCGTTTTCTATTAACCCTACAACAGATACGCCCGAAGTTTTACTACAATATGCTAAAAAGTTTGGAGTTACCAATCCACACTGGCATTTGCTTACTGGAGATGAAAAAAAAATCTTTAAACTCTCCAACGAAGGATTTAATATCTATGCTGCAAAAATTGATGATGAACAAGAAGGATTTGAACACTCCGGATTATTTGCACTTATTGACCAAAAAGGTAATATTGTCTCTCGAAAGAATGATAAAGGACAGCCAATTATCTATTATAAAGGAACAGAAAGTGAAGGAATTCAAATGTTGATAGAAGATATTAAAAAATTGCAGAAATAAATGTATATTCTTTGTATAGAAACCTCTGGGACAAATTGTTCCGTAGCAATAAGTTACGAGGGAAAGTGTATTGCAAGTAAAGAAATCAATACAGGGAACTTTTCACATGCAGAAAAGTTGCACGTATTTATTCAATCTCTATTAGAAGAAGTTGCAATATCTTCTAATAACTTTAAAGCGATTGCTGTAAGTGCTGGTCCAGGTTCTTATACAGGGCTACGTATAGGAGTATCAAGTGCAAAAGGCTTGTGTTATGCTTGGAATTTGCCTCTGATTGCCATTCCAACATTAGAAATCTTAGCCCATAGTATTCAAACAGATAATAAGCTTATTATACCAATGCTTGATGCTCGCCGTATGGAGGTTTATGCTTCTATTTTTGATGCAAAGTATAATGAAATTAGTCCCGTGAAAGCACAAATCTTAGAGCCTAATTCATTTATAGAATATTTATCATCTAATGAAGTTATTTTTTTAGGTGATGGAAGTGATAAGTTTTCTAAAATTTGTCCACACCCCAATGCTATTTTTATAAAAGATAAATTTCCTTCTGCAATTACTATGTGTAACCTTGCTTGGATGCGTTATCAGAATCAATCTTTTGAAGATATAGCCTATTATGAGCCTTTTTACCTAAAAAATTTTGTTGCCAATAGCAAATAGTATATGTAAGATATTATTCTATAATTTACTATATATTGTAATAAATATATATGTATCTCCGTAATCACTAATAAAAAAATCTATTTGCCAAAAAATAGAATTCAAAAATAAAAAATACCATTGAAAATAAGATAATTATATTTTATGTTTTTGGTAAATTACCACAATGAAAATTATTTATTACACTAACCGGATATACAATAAATATATTCTTGATAAATAGTTTTCAAATGTAGAGTTTTATTATATTAAAAATAATTTTTAGTTATGTATTAAGCAAATATAGTATTTGTATATATCTTTTACTTGAAAATATATCATTTTAGAAAATTTATTCTATATAAATTTTTTATCTCAATATGATTTATAAAATTGAAATCTTCAACAAGTATTATATATATTAAGCATATTACTCTATACAGATATTTATTTTTATCAATATTCTTATCTATTTATTCAATAATGTTGATGTTGCTTGATAAATCTTTAAAAGTAAAAAAAATATCTGTGATAGATGTGAAAATTAATTTTTATTTTATAAAAAAATGATATATTAGTAATTTTTTTAAGTTAGAGAAAATATGTTCAACAGAGTATAAATAAAATTAACTCAATAAGTATAAAATAATTTATTATTTGTATTTCAACTATTCAAAAAATGAATAAAAGTTGTAGATATAGCTATTTATTTGTGAAAATTTCTATAAAATAAATATTGTAATTATGATTTTTATTTGATATATTTGCTCAGTCAATTTTTATGAAGCATATAATGAAGAAGTTAATCGTCCTGCTGGGCGGAATACTCAGCTGGGGGCTTTCGGCACAAGAAAAACAAGAAGAAACAACCAACTTTGTAACCTATTCGGACAAGATTACCACCAGTTTTACCTATTTCGACAGCTCAAACAGCTATTTTTTGAACTATACTGAAAACGGACAACCTCAAAATATGTCCTTTCGCCCCAATACACAAAAGCAACTCATCGCAGGAATTGATTACAAGATTATAACAGCTTCTATTGGCTTTACACCAGCCTTTATGAAGGTCAATAGAGAGGTACAAAAGTCCAAACAATTCAACCTTCGCTTTCAAATAAACTACAAAAAGTGGTTTCAAACCCTTAGTTACGCCTATCACAAAGGATATTTTATTGATTTTAACCAAATGGAGGTCTATGCTCCCAATCTTCGCACCCTAAAAATGGGCGGAGTAACTTCTTTTGTGCTAAATGACCGATTTTCTTACAAATCGCTCCTTTCTTATAACCAATGACAGAAGAAAAGTGCAGGAAGTTTCGTAGCAAATGCTTCTTATTACTACAATAATTCGATTTTAATCAGCCCGATACCGATGCGAAAGTCAGCGTTTATGCCCTGAGTCTTTCGTCTGCCTATTATTACAATTTTGTTATCAAAAAGAACTTTTTAATATCGGCAGGATTGGTTGCAGGAATAGGTGTAAATATTTCGGAAGGAGAAATTTCGCCTATTTATGAGGCAAGTACGTATTTAAAATTAGCATACAACAGCGAAAACATCTTCACTTTTGTTGGAATGAATGTTACGAGCTTTACGGAAACTTCTGGTGATGGTTCGTTCAGCTACCTTTACTCTACCATACGCATCGGACCGGGTTATAGATTCAATGCTCCGAAGAAAATGAATGATTTTTACGAAGAAACATTAAAGAAAATCAAGAAATAAACCAAAAGCAATTGATAAATATTAATAAGGAAGCATCTTTTAATTATCAATGATCAATTGTTAATGGTAAATGAAACACGGCGTAGGGGCAAATCATTATTTGCCCAATATAAATAAGAGCTAAAGATATTTCATTCAACGGTAATAGGACAAAAAATATTTCGCCCCTACGGGGTTGGGGTGAGGAAATGATTGATATTTATACTTAAATAAACAATTAACCATTAAAAAATTAAAGATTGGTATGTATTTTGGATAGTCGTTTTTATTAATTTTAAAAAATTGAAATAATGAAAAGAGTAATTTTGACCGTAACAGGTCTTATATTGTTCGCATCGTGCAACAACAACCCTAAACAAACCACCAGCACTACTACAGAAACTGCCACCCAACAAGAAATGACTCAGCCAGACACGCACACATCGCAAAATTCACTTGACTGGGCAGGAACTTACAAGGGAACAATTCCAGCAGCGAGTAGTTCGGGTATTGAGGTTACTTTGGAACTAATGAACGACAATACTTACAAAAAGAAAGAGGTTTATTTAGATGAAAAAGATGGCACTTTCAACGAAGAAGGAACATTTACTTGGTCAAGCGATGGCTCAAAAATCACGCTCAAATCTCAAAAAGGCGACACACAGCTATATAAATTAATAGAAGGTGGCGTAATCCTTTTAGATGCTGACGGAAATGAAATTACTGGCGAATTGGCCTCGCATTACATTCTTAAAAAAGCAAACTAATTGGGAAAAATAATCGCCGTTAAGGCTTTTTTATAATCCATTTCGACTCAAACAACTATTGGAATGCCTACTTCTAATTCCGATAGTTTCTTTTTAATGAAAATCACCTCCGAAATATAGCCTTTGGAGGTGGTTTTGTAAGAGTTTTTCAATAAAAAATAGACCTTTTCTCATAAAACAATTGCAATCAATAGCAAAATAGCAATGATTCTATTTAAAAATAACAATTTATGACCCCAGAACAACTACAAAACATCGCGAAAATGGAAGAAATCCTCAATAAAATAGAAGATTTTACCCCAAAAGTAGAAGAATTTCTAAAACAATGGCAGGAATTGCTTCCCTAAATCCAAAAATTAGACCAATATTACGGAAGCGACCAATGGCGACAGGATTATGACGATGCCAACGAAGGTAAAATCCCCGAAGGAATGCCTCACGGCGTACTCTCCGAAGACTCGGCGTACAATGCTTTGGGTGACCAATATTTCTTAGCGGTCAATTTCTTAAAATTGGTAACCAAAATCATCGCCCAAGACAGAGAAAATTTTTAATTATAAATTGTCAATGGTTAATTATCAATTGTTAATGATTTTTCAATAATGTAGGGGCGTATGCAATACGCCCCCTACAATTCACTTCGTTCGGGTCGCCCCTACGGGACATTGTGAAAATTGTTTCCTTTTAAATTTGGAAAATTATCCTACATTTGCTTTTATATTTTCAGAAAACTATGAAAAACATCATACTTTTAGAAAACCACTCCGATTATTATCTCGGATTTGAAGTGCAATCGCCTGAGCCTGTGTTTGTCGGTTGGGATATGACTTATGATGAGGTCATTGCCTTGTCTTGTGTGGAATGGGATTCGCCTTTTGACTTGGATTATGAGGTGTATGAATATTATTATTTCAAATATCCAGTGTGGGTGGGCAATTTGCTTTTTTCTAAATTTGAATTTCGGATACATAACACACAGCGTAGAGATACTGCCGTGAAAGAATACTATGCCAATGGCAACAAACAAGTGGAAGAATTTGATTTTTGGCAAGTGCATCATCAATTAGAAAAGCATTTAACCCTTGATAAAAGCTACAAAACTCGCGAAGATCTCTATTCATTTTTTCAGAAAGACGAAATATCATTTATCATTATTTATTATGGAGAGCCTCAACATCAATATATGTTTTGTAATATTTTCAATACGCGTGATTATTTTGAATTAATTACCCCTATCAAAAATGAAAACAACATATAACTCACAGATTTTGTGCTATTGCCTAAAAAAGATGTCGAAATAAATATGGATTGTCGGAAATATGAAGCTGTCAAACGCCGTCTGCCCATACTAACTGAAAAGTTTGACAATCAAGCTATTTTGTGGCGAGATGAGGAGAATCAGCAAATCGGTGTGAGTGTAGACAAATTTGTTCGGGTTTTCCGCTGTCGGACATCGAAAAAGTGTACATCGAACGTCTGCTTCCTGTCAAAGGACACGGAGCAGACTATGTTTTCATACAATACAAAAACGAAAAATATCCCACAAAAATCCTTGAAGCCAACAACAACCTTTTTGACAAGGTGGATTTAGAAAAAATCTTTAAACAGAAGATTTTATTTGGCGGGGAATATTATAATTGTAATTGCGTAAAAAAAATAATAATTTAGCATTGTTAATTAAATATTGTTTATTATATTTACATCCAAAAATAATGAAATGACTTGTCCTAAGTGTAAATCTAGTCAATCTATCAAAGATGGCAAAACCAATGCTGGAAAACAACGCTATAAGCGTAAAAATTGTAATTATCACTTTAGTGTAGAGAAGCGTTGCACCGAAAAAACCGATAAACAAAAACGCCTTGCCTTGCAACTTTATTTGGAAGGTATGGGTTTTCGTGCTATTGGTAGAGTATTGCAAATCAGCTATGGAACGATTTTTCAATGGGTTAAAAAATGGGGAAAGCAGGCTGAACTTCCCCAAAAAGAAGCCCCGATAGAAATCGTTGAATTAGATAAAATTCACACCTATATTCAGCATAAAAAAACTACTGTTGGATCTGGATTGCTGTTGATAGATTTGGAAAACGGATCATCGATTTTGTTTGCAGAAAAAGAAATACTTTAACTTTTTCAAAGTTATACAACAGATTGAAAAACAAAGATATAAATTTATTTTGTAGTGATTATTGGAAATCGTATAAAGAGTTAAATCCATCTAAAAACCTGTGCCAAAGTAAATCTGAAACATACACTATTGAGGGATTTAATAGTTTGATCAGGCATTATTTGGTACGATTTAAGCGGAAAACAAAATGCTATTCTAAATCTCAAAAAATGATAGAATACTCATTAAAATTATTATTTTTGGAGTTGAATAGTCAATTAACTATATTTGTTTAACAATTCCTTTAAAAAGATTTTTTATAATTTTTTATCCGCCAGAATTCCCAAAACACCTTTTACATCATAAATAATTGACAAAGGTTTTTGTAATTGTTTTAAATTCATTGAGATAAAATCTTTGTGTGCAACAGCAAGAACAATCGCATCAAACAGTTCATCGGGTTGTTGTTGAGTTGAGGTTATATTATGCTCCATTTTTACTTCCTCAGGATTTGCCCAAGGGTCATATACAACAACTTGGGTATGAAAAGATTGTAAATGCTTTACCACGTCAGTAACTTTGGTATTGCGAACATCAGGACAATTTTCTTTGAATGTAACTCCCAATACCAACACTTTGGCACCATTGACTGAAATTTGTTTTTCTATCATTAGTTTAACCACTTCACTGGCTATATATTGTCCCATCGAATCATTCATTCGTCTTCCTGCTAAAATAATTTCGGGGTGATACCCAACCTCTTGGGCTTTTTGGGCCAAATAATAAGGATCAACACCTGTACAATGCCCTCCTACAAGACCTGGTGTGAATTTCAAAAAATTCCATTTTGTACCAGCAGCCTCTAAAACTGCCTGTGTATCAATCTGTAAAATACTGAAAATTTTTGCCAATTCGTTAACAAAAGCGATATTGATATCTCGTTGCGAATTTTCAATAACCTTAGCTGCTTCGGCAACTTTGAGTGTTGGAGCAAGATGTGTACCTGCTTCAATAACAGAACGATACAAATTATTTACTTTTTGAGCTGTTTCAGAAGTTGACCCCGATGTTATTTTCAAAATATTAGCCACAGTATGTATTTTATCCCCTGGATTGATACGCTCGGGAGAATATCCTGCGAAGAAATCCGTATTATACTTCAATCCTGAAAATTTTTCTAAAATAGGGATACAAAACTCTTCGGTACAACCCGGATAAACAGTTGATTCATAGATAACTATGTCTGATTTTTTTAATAGTTTCCCTACCAATTCACTTGCTTTTTGTAAAGGTTGAAGGTCAGGACGATTGTTTTTATCCACAGGAGTGGGTACGGTAATGATGTAATAATTACAATGTTTTATATCTTCAAGCGAGGTAGTACAATATAAACCTTTGTCAGTAGGAATATTGCTCACTAACACCTCTTGTAGTTCTTGGTCAGAGACCTCAAGTGTATTGTCTTTTGCATTTTTTAGCGAAGTAACGCGTTCCGAATTGATATCATACCCAACAACGGGATATTTTGTAGCAAATAATCGGGCAAGAGGCAATCCCACATATCCAAGACCTATGATAGCTATTTTTGTCATTAAATAAATGTTTATTTTTTTGTTGATTTTAGAATCAGGTAAAATTAGTACAAAAGTAGCTGATTTTTGTCAAAAAAGCAAAAAAATTATCAATTTTATGTGTGTTACCAAGTATTTTGGGTATTTATGTATGAAAAGCAGTAGTATGAACATCGAAAAATTTAAACATATCGTACAAAAATATCTTCAAGGAAAAATCTCTGATAAAGAAAAAAATATTTTACAAAAATTTGAAAATCAAATGATTGATAAAAATATATCTAAGGTTTTTTCTTCAGAAGAAGAAATAAAACAAATTCAAAAAGAAATCTCAGACAAGGTATTTCGTTCTGTTTCGAAAAAGAAAACAATTGTATGGCAAAAATGGGCGATTGCAGCTTTCTTTCTATTACTTTTTGGAACAGGAATCTTATACTTTTTGATGCGTAAAGATTTTGAAAGATTGATTACTTCTGAAAAAAATATTGCTGAAATAGAAATTACTACTCAAAAAGATGAGCGACAAGAAGTTACACTTAGTGATGGTACAAAAGTGATGCTTTCGCCAGAAAGTACGTTGCGCTATCCGACTGAATTTTCAACCGAAATTCGCAAAGTTTTCCTTTCAGGAGAAGCTTATTTTGACGTAGTGAGAAATGAGCAGCAACCTTTTGTTGTAATTAGTAAAAACATTGAAACACAAGTACTTGGAACATCATTTAATGTAAGAGCTTATGATGGTCAAGAGCAAATAAAAGTTACACTGGCTTCGGGTAAAGTACGTGTGAGCGATGCGAAAAATCAAATGATTTTGTTACCAAGTCAGCAATTGGTTTATGAAAAATCTTCCCAAGAGATGACCTTGAAAAACATTGATTTAGAGGACTTTGCTCAGATGCGAAATGGTATCCTTCAATTTGAAGAAACTTCCCTTTCACAAGTGATAGAAAAGTTAGAAGATTTTTACAACATACGAATTTCGTTGCAAGTACGGAATGCTGACAGATGTTACATTACGGGAACATTCAAGCAAGAAGAACTTCACGTGATTTTAGAACAAATATGCTTTGTACATCAAGGAATTACGTATGAAAAAATTACCGAAAAATATATTATAATAAAAGGAATGTGTAACTAAACCAAAATGAATATGAGACGACAAGAAAGAAACCCAACTCAGGAAAACATCAAACCGCAAATGTAACGCATAGAATTGCGTGTCGAGGTGGTCATTGAACTTGTTGAAATGCTCTCGAGAAAAGAGCAACCTGCTTAAAGTACTTTGGCGAGCTCTTCAAAACAGGTTGCAAGCAGTTTAAAAGATTTTACTAACCTTATAAACTTTATTTTGTATGTATCAAAAAATTAAAAAAGTATTTCTATTAGCCTTATTTTTGGTAGCTATCCCGATGTCGGCACGTAAAGCCAATGGACAAGAGTTGCAGTCGGTAAAGGTACAACTTAATTTAAAAAATGTAACCATTTTACAAATTTTTAAATCGATTGAATCACAAACAAATTTCACTTTTGTTTATGGAAGCGAACTCAAAAAGTGATAATAAACAAGTGAATTTTGTAAAACAATCAAATCTTAATGAAGTATTGAAAGACCTCTCAAAGGAATTTGGCGTTAGTTTTCAATAGATTAACTGGACCATTTCTGCTAAGAAGAATACTTCGATAATAATGCAACAAAATCGAATTATCATAGGAATTGTAACTGATGAAGACGGAAATCCGTTGCTCGGAGTGAGTGTAGTGGTTAAAGGAACTGACAAAGGGGTTGCCACAGATTTCGATGGGAAATTTTCGCTCGAAATTGCTCCTGATGCAAAAATGTTAGAAATTTCCTCAGTAGGATTTATCACACAAGAGGTAGCCATTGCGGGGAAATCGTCATTTACCATCGTTTTGAAAGAAGATACACAACAGCTTGAAGAAGTGATTGTTGTAGGATATGGAGTACAACGCCGAGGTGATGTAACCACAGCAATTCTTCGGTGCGAGCCAAAGATTTGGAAGACAAACCCGTAACTTCGGTTGCCGAGGCGATGGTCGGGAAAATGCCAGGGGTACATATCTCACAAGGTTCGGGAGCTCCGGGGTCAAACTTGCAAATACGTGTGCGAGGTATTGGAACGATTACAGCAGGTTCTGACCCTCTTTACGTAGTTGATGGAGTGCCTCTTGGCAAAGAAGATTTGACAGTTCTCAATTCTAATGATATTGAATCTATTCAAGTGTTGAAAGATGCTTCATCGGCAGCAATTTACGGTTCGCGAGGAAGTAATGGAGTGGTGTTAATCACTACCAAAAAAGGAAGCGAAGGCAAAACTTCAATTACATACAATACGTATATGTCTTTGCAAAATGTATCGAAAAAAATTGATATGCTCAACGCCTATCAGTATGTCGACTTGGTAAAAGACACTCATAACAATTCCTATTTTGATCGTATGAAAGCTGTTAATAACAGACGACAATCCAGAGGGCAAACGCCTTTAACTTATTCAATAAACGATGATAACGCATTGCGTTTGCAAAATACAGGAAATGATTATAATTCGATTATTCCCGTAGAATTAAATCCGTATTTGCAAGGTATTCAAGGACTTACTGATACCGATTGGCAAGATGAAATTTTCCGAACTGCGGTAATGACCAATCACATCATTTCCCTTTCGGGAGGAACGCAAAACTTACGTTATTATTCTTCATTAGATTATCTCAAACAAGAGGGAATTGTTATTGGAACAGACTTTGAGCGTATTGGTTTGCGATTGAATATAGACGGAAAATCAGGAATTTTCAAGTATGAAGTAGCCTTAAATCCTCCTTTTATAAAAGAAAATCAAGTGAATGCCAATGGAGCATATAACGCATCGGGAGGGGGAGTGATTTCTTCGGCATTACATAGTGCTCCCATATTCCCTGTTTATAATTCTGATGGAACGTTCAGTTTTGCTCAAAATGAGTGGAGTGACTCAACGGTTACGATGGTTAATGGCGTAGCAAGAAAAGGAAATGCACAAACCCAAGTGTGGAATCCCGTTGTATTGGCATTATTTACTTCTGATGAAACCAAAGGAAACCGCTTACTTGGTAAAGCGTATGCCGAAGTTGAGTTTCTCAAAGGTTTAACCTATAAATTAGATGTTGGGTTTGATTTATCCTCTGGTGCTCGTTCTACTTTTCGCCCTTCAACTATTCCGCTTTCAAACACAGCAGGAAATCCAGAATCAGAGGCAGAGGTAACGTCTCGATCTTCACAACGCTATAATTGGTTGTTAGAACAAACACTAAACTACAACAAAACCTTTGGCAAGCATTCACTAAGTGCCTTAGGTGGTTGGTCGATGCAATATAATCGAGATGAAAGCAATTATATGTTTGCTAACGGGTTTATTTCTAATTCCATAAAAACCTTGAATGCAGGAATAGTAACACGCGGAAATTCTGAAATGTCAGAATGGGCGATACTTTCAGCCATTGCCAGAATACAATATAACTATGCAGGAAAATATATGCTTATCGCTGCAATACGTGCCGATGGAGCATCTTGTTTTGGAAATAATAACAAATGGGGTTATTTCCTTTCCGTTTCAATAGGTTGGCGAATTAGCGAAGAAAATTTCTTGAAAGAAGTTTCATTTCTTAGTGATTTAAAACTACGAGCAAGTTATGGACTTACAGGAAATCTCCGTATTCCGAACTACGGAGCTCAGGGCGAATTTAGTTATTATAGCTATGTGCTTGGTGGCTCTTCACCTTCTGTTATCAAAGGAATTGCTCCAAGTGCCTTGCCAAATCCTGATTTGCAATGGGAAAAAACAGCTCAATTTAACGTAGGTTTTGATGCAAGCCTTTGGAAAGGATTGATTTCTTTTGGGTTAGACTTATATAATAGTAATACCTATGATTTGTTATTGCAAGTTCCTGTGCCGAGAACTACCGGTTTTGCTAAACGCTTAGAAAATATCGGACGGGTGAATAACAAAGGAATTGAGTTCAATATCAGCGGAAACATTGATAATAATAATAGATTGAACATCGCACCGTATTTTAATATTTTTGTATATCTGTAATCACTCATAAGCTGTAATATTGGCTAAAACCAATCTGTCAAATAAATGCTCTGCAAAGTAACGACGATTGAGCTTGTAAACAAATTCGTCTAAGTATAATTGTAAAT
>NZ_BPMA01000008.1 GCF_026005215.1 Capnocytophaga catalasegens
TGTCTTTACTTAGATGGGGAAAATATTTTTCGTTCGAATAAAGATGATTATTTAAAAATTCATGTGGTAGAATTTGTCAGTAGAATTATGAAAGCTCAGACTAATTCTTGGAATAAATCAATCCAATTTCAAAATATTTGGTTTGAAGGTAATGCAAATAGTGAACCTTGGAAGAAACCTATTTTAGGAAAATTGAGTATAGAATGGGTTATTAAGAACTTGAGTCATTATAATGAATATAATGAATTAAAAAACCGCCTTTGGAATACTCCTAATGCCATAAAAGAATTAAAAAAGATGATAAAAAGAATGACAATAGAGAGCGATGTTAATTTAAGACTTCCAAAAAAAGAAGGAGAGACTGTTTTGTTCGGTGTTACTTCTGAAAAAATAAAAGAATATGAAGTTCCACAACCTAAACTTAATAAAGAAGTACGTAAAGAAAAAATGCCTTTATTTGAAAGATTTTATTACCAATCAAAAAGTTATGTTTTTAATAAATTTTTCGACCCTTTAGATGATTTAACAGGTGCATTAGGCTCTTTTTTATTTCGTGTTATAGCATTAGGTGAAATTATGAAAGAAGGGGATAGATATAAAATAACTATTAAAAAAATAGGTATTTATGTAAAGGATAGTTTTGATTTTATATCAGAAGGAGAAGGGTTAGGAATATGGTCTATTTCTAAGAATAGTGTCATGCGTAGTCCATATGTTTTTAATGAATATTATGAAATAGATAATAAATCTTATTGAGATTATAGAGAGGAATATAAAAAAGGAATGGATTTTAATGTTTATTCTGATATTGAGTACACTGATGTTAAACCTTACTTTTTTTATGCAAACAAAAATGAACTGGAATAAAATTAAATATAGTCTCTTTTTTTATATAGGAGCGAGTATATTATATTTTTCTTTGCGTATAATTTTAAAAAGAGAAATAATTATAGCTGCTCCTTTAAGCAGTGCTTTCCATTGGAAATATCCTAATACATTAATAGGATTATTTACATTTGCTTTGTATATAACAATGTATCTTTTTAAACCGATAAAAAAGGATACTTTTTGGTTTTATATAAAATTTTATTCTATTTGGTTGGAGATATCTGTGTTTTTTTCTATTCTTTTTTGGGCTTATATTGGTTACTATCCAGATATAAATGCAGCAGTTAATAGAATAGTAGATGATTTTTGGAATATGTTTATAACAGCTAATGTTATTATAATTCTTTCATTCCCATATAATATATGTGTATTTATTCTGTCCTTTTTCTTGATAAGAAAGTATAGTAAAGCATAAAGAGTTTAAGTTCGGAGGTCAAATATTGAAGCCCTGAGGTAAATTAATTGTAAAATAAATATTATGGGAATTTTTAAGAAAGCTAATAACATATATATCACAGTTCGTGACACTTATACTATAAGAGCTGGCACTTCTTATGAAGAAGCTGAAGAAGTAACTATTACAGCTACAGAAGAAATAGAATTAATAAGTGCTGACAAAGTAATAATGCAAGGTTTAGAAGGAGGTGTGCAATATGGTACTGTTAACAAAGAAGAACCTAAAATTATTATGAGTTATTTTACTGACCTCAATGATAAAATTTTGGGAAATAGAGGAAAGATAGGAGAGGAAGTCTATTTAGTGATAGAAGGTAAAAATCTTGCAGGAAAAGAAGCTAATTTAGATTTAACCGATAATGAAATAGATTTTGAATATAATGGCGAACGCTTGGAAAATGATATTCTCAAAGGATATGTTTTCAAAAATGATAAAACAGAACGCATCAAACTAAAAATAATAGAACAAAAAAATAACTAAACTATGGCAGGTATAAGAATAACACTAAAAGAAACAGGACAGCAATCCATAGCCAGACTATGGGTTGCTGGAGTAACAAGTAAAATTATAAAAGGTTATTGGGTCAATTCTAAAGGAGAAAAGATAACACTTCATCCTTATGATGAACCTGATTTTCTATATTTCTATTTTGAAAGTATAGAAGAGTCCATTGGAAAGAAAGTAGTATATGAACTTTTCGATTCAGATTTAGGGATAGCTAATGATGATTCTCTATATAAAGGAGAATATATTATTTCAGAAACAAATAATACAATAATTATTCCTCTAACTCCTGAACTTTTTCAAAAAGGAAAAGATAATATTACAGAGTTTCTGACTATGGAAAGGAAAGATAATATTTTGAAAATCTATATAAAATTTAAAGTAGAAGATGATAGAAGTTATGAATTCCCTACAAATGATAGTGACTACCTAAAGATACACGTAATAGAATTTGTCCCTAAAGTTATGAGAAAACTATCTTGGACGTATGGAGAAGAACTACAAAATATATGGTTTAGAGGATATCCTAATAAAAAACCTTGGAAAGAAGTTATTTTAGGAGTTATAAAAATGGATTGGGTTTTAAGTTTTCCAAGAGTAAAGAAAGTATATGATAATTTAGTAAATAATCTTTGGAAAGAAGAAAAAGCTATAAACATTCTAAAGAAAATGATAAAGCGAATGACTCAAGACAACAATATTGGATTAAAACTTCCTAAAGAAAATTGGCAAACAGTTTCTTTTGGTGTCACTTCGGACAGATTAATAGAATATGAGAATGTAGAACAACCTAAAGATAATTACAAACAACATACAGAAAAGATGCCTCTTTTTGAGAGATTTTATTACACTTCTACTAACTATAAAATTACTGATCTGTTCAAACTTAATCTATCAGAACCTTTAGATGATTTAACAGCAACATTAGGTTCATTCAATTTCCGAGTAATAGCATTAGGAATCATAACTAAAACAACTGAAGGTTTCCTTATCAAGATAAATAAAATAGGGGTTTATATAGAAGATAGTTTTGACTTTATCACAAAAGATGAAGGTTTAGGGGATTGGAATATTACTAAGAATAAAGTACAGCCAATATATCCTCTTGTAGAGCCCCCTTTTGGATCTTATAGAATAACAAATGAGTCCTATCAAAAATATAGAAAAGATTATGGAAAGGGGATGGATTTTAATGTTTATTCAGATATAAAATACATTGACAAAACAAAAGATAATATTTTTTATGCAACAGAAAAAGAGTTATCCTAAGTGGATGAAAAATATACTTTTAGGAAGTATATTTGCTATATTAAACTTAGTAATTTATCTAATCTATGAAATAATTACTTCTGATATTGACTATTATTTTAATAAGAGAGATCCATATTTCCTCTATATGATTGTATCATCAATTCTATTCCCAATATTCCTATTTTTATTTGAGTATAGAAAAAAGAGAAAATATTTTTATTTATTTTTTTATATCTGGTGGGTTGTAACTACATTCATCATAATAGGTGCTTTTTCTTCTTATTTTGAGATCATTTATTTAGAAAAATATGAAAGACAAATATTACAGAACGAAGATGTTATTAATTACATTCTAATAAAAACCTACAAAAGCGTTATAGTTGTATCTGCTCTTATACCTAGATGGATTAATTTTTGTATTTTCATAATATCTTTTTCTTTATTAAGGAAGTATGTAGAATAATGTACAAATCCACTGCTCTAATAAGCCGTATCAATCGCTTTTTTGGTACAGGTTAGACAGTACAAATATAGCTTTATAATAGAAGAGATTTCTATAACAAAAATTTGGGAAGAAATAAAGGATTCTTTTGATTTTGTAGATAGTAAATTTGATATTTTTTCTCCTCCAATTTATCTTAGCCAGCCTTTAGGTTATTGGGATTTTATTAATAACAAAGTGTCAAAAAATATATTTTCAAATGGATTATATATAACTAATGAATCATATCAGAAATATCAAAATGACACAGGAAAAGGAGGGGACTTTAGGTTAATATCTGATTATGAAGAAATAGATGTTAATTTTTCTTTTAATGTAAAAAGAGACCCTTTAACTGGTGGTTTTAATCAAATATAGTAAGTATGAAATCTATTATTATCATATTTTTAAGCACCTTTGCTCTAAATATTATTCCATTTCTATTGTTGAACCTATTTAAAATAAAGGTTGAAAAGCTTAATGCTTTTGTAGGTGTAGTAAATATAATTTTTTCTTTTTTCTGTGTATTACACTTATATGATTGTATTGAGGCAACGAGGGATATCTATAAATCTTTCTTTAAAAGTACTTTTATTGTATTATCAATCTCAATATTCTTTATATTATTCAATATACTATATATGTGTACATTTCAAAGAACAAAAGTTTATGCTAATATTATTAGTTTTTTCTGTTTTTGTTTACTTATAGCAACTATTTATAATTTCTTCAAATATTTACCGTACAAAAAATATGAGACTATAGAATTAGAACTAGATAAAGATTTTTTAATGCCTGCTCCTTTATTGAATTTTATTATTAATATTGTAATATCACTTTTTCTTATTTTGCTCATTAAAATAAAACAGAATAAGTAAGGTGGTATATCCCGATACAGCTGTGCCAAATCCCCTAAAATGGACAGAAAGAGTATTCTTACAATTTATTGTATAATGATTTAGAAGAGATAAAAGCAAAATTAATAAGTGAGAAAAAATACAATTCTCTCTCCTCTAATGAAAAACTAATTTTAGAAATTCCTCTATCAATGTGGGGAAGAACTTGGGGATATGGAGCAATTTTTTTATATAATTGGTTTGTAGGAGGAGGAGACATTACTATGGATAATAATTTGTTTAACTTCTTAGATAAATGGGAAAAATATAAAAAGAGAAAAGTAGATTTCTTTAATTTTATAAACATTCATAAATATAAAAAAATAAAAGAAGCAATAAACGAAGGAGATGATTTTCGATTATATTCATTAAAAGACATAAGAATGTACATATTAAAAACGAGCATAGAAAATAATTTTCTAGTACAAAAAAAATTCCAAGATAGTTATAATTATACAAATTTTTCACGTCTCAATCTCCTTATAGAAAAATTTGAAAATATAAATGACCGCCATATAGCTTCTTTTGGTACTATTGGATTTAGTTATATCTTTGAAGGAGAATATAGTCCAGAGAATAAAGAACTCAAAATTTTCAATATTTGGGAGTTAATAAATGACGGATTTAATTTCGATGATTCTAAAAAATTTATGTTTTTCTTTAGCCAGCCCCTAGGAACTTGGGACAAATCTATTTTTAAGCCATTTGGTAATGTTTCTAAATTTGTAACTAATCCAATGAATGAAATCTATACAAACAATGAAACTTTCACTTCTTTCAAGAGAAAAACAGGGATAGGGAAAGATTATAGAATAACAGGAACTAGAATCTTAGGAAATAAATTTATTTCCAAAATAAAAATAAATAAAGATTTTGTTATATATGAAATTGTATATCTGTAATCACTCATAAGCTGTAATATTGGCTAAAACCAATCTGTCAAATAAATGCTCTGCAAAGTAACGACGATTGAGCTTGTAAACAAATTCGTCTAAGTATAATTGTAAATACTCCCGTTTGA
>NZ_BPMA01000009.1 GCF_026005215.1 Capnocytophaga catalasegens
TTATCAGAAAAAAACAAGCACAAGAAAAGGCTCTAGAAAAACAGCAAACAACAACGCAAGTTACACAACAACCTCAAGTTGTTGAAACGCGTAAAGAATCTACAACTTCCTCTACTCAGACAGTACAATCGGTCAAAAACACTTCGGGATATCACCTAATAGCAGGCGCTTTTAGTACCGAACAAAATGCCAATACACGAGTTAAACAATTGCAAGATAGTGGTTATGCCAATGCTTCAATAGTAGGAAAAAATGCACGCGGATTGTTCTTGGTGGCTTACAAAAGTTTTAATGCTCAATCTGATGCCAATGCTTATAAACAAGAACTTAATAGCAAAGGCGTTGAATCTTGGGTGTATATTAGTAAATAATTTTCTGATGGTAAAAAAGAAAAAAGTTTTTGAATCACGAACAATATTGACCGATACGGTGCTTCCAAGTGAGACCAATGCTTTGGGTAATATGTTTGGAGGTGAGTTGTTGGCTCGAATGGACAGAGCAGGAAGTATTGCTGCTCAGCGGCATTCTGGGCGTGTAGTGGTAACTGCTTCGGTAAATCATGTTGCTTTTAAAAAATCGATATCTCAGGGAAGTATTGTAACTATTGAAGCTTCAGTTTCAAGAGTTTTCACCACATCTATGGAAGTTTTTATAGATGTTTGGGTTGAAGATTACGTACGTGGAGGGCGAGTAAAAAGCAATGAAGCTATCTATACTTTTGTAGCAGTTGATGACCACGGACATCCTATTGAAATTGACGAAATAGAACCTGAAACCGACTTGGAAAAAGAACGTTATCAAGGAGCCCTACAACGAAGACAATTAAGTCTGGTCTTAGCAGGAAAACTAAAACCTCACGAAGCTACCGAAATCAAAGTTCTTTTTGATAAATTGGAATCTTGATTTTCTACCTCTTTTAGTATTCAATTTTTACACTTGGTACCATATTTTTGGTATCATAAAAGAAAAATGAACTAATTTTTAAATTTTCTACACCTATGGGTTTTGAAACAAAAGCTATACTGGGCGCGAGATACAATGGTAATAGTAAATCAATGGCAAAGTTGTATCAATATGGCCTTAACCTTTCGTATCAAAGAGTATGTAAAATATCAAGAGTTTGAATATGCTCGTATAACTAATCCGACTCGAAAAAAATGTGAAACACTTATTGCCAAGCTCGAAAACGGAAAGTATGGTTTTGGTTTTCCCTTGTAGATACTACTGACTTAAAAAACATTGATGATTTAATCGCCAATTTCAAACAAACCTTAGAAAAATAACTTTCCTTATTATTGTGAATCTAATATAATTATTGACAAACATAATCAAACTATGAATTCTACTAAAAAAAGAAAACCAATTTTCTGGGTTCCTACGGTATATTTCGCTATGGGAATTCCTTTTATTGCCTTATCATTAGTCTCTACTATTATGTTTAAAGATTTGGGTGTTTCCAATGAAGAAATCGCATACTGGACATCGCTCCTTACGCTACCTTGGTCACTCAAATGGCTTTTTAGTCCAATAATGGAAACATTTGGAACTAAAAAACGATATATTGTACTAACCGAAATTATTAGTGCGTTACTCTTCGGGATGATTATTTTTGCACTCCCACTTACTGATTTTTTCAAAATAACACTTGCTTTAATGGCAGTAATTGCTATAAGTGGCTCTATACACGATATTGCTGGCGATGGGGTGTATATGCAAGAATTGGATACCGAAACACAAAGCGTATATTCGGGTTGGCAGGGAGCGTTTTACAATATGGCAAAAATTCTTGCCAATGGTGGTTTGGTTTTCCTTGCCGGATGGCTTACAAGCAAAGGAGGTTTTAATCAAATACAAGCTTGGCAAAGCATTATGGTTATCTTTGCAATAATTATGGCAGGTATTGGGTTGTATCACATTAAGTTTTTACCACAAAGTCAGGTAAAAAATTTAGACAAAGAACCTTTCAAACCTGTTTTCACAACAATGATTGCTATAAAAATAATTAGTTTCTTAGCCATAGGATGTGCTGTATGGTTTTTGAGTAATACGTCTTTTATTCAGAATAATTTTTATCAAACATTCTTGCTTTTGGGTGGAATTCTTCTTTTCACTTTCTTTTTGTTTATACTAATGGATATTTTCGCTCCAAGCAAAAGTAAAGAAACCAAATTAGTTTTTAAAGAATTTTTCAAAAAGAAATACATTGGTCTGTATCTTATTTTTATCTTTCTATACCGCTTTGCCGAAGGATTAGCAATGAAAATTGCACCTATTTTCTTAAAAGACAACCCCCAATTGGGTGGCATTGGGCTCTCTAACGAACAATACGGACTTATATACGGAACTTTCGGGGCGGTAGCCTTTGTATTGGGTTCTATTCTGGCAGGTTATTATATTTCTCGTTTCGGACTGAAAAAAGTATTATTTTCGTTAGTCTGCATTTTTAATATTCCATTTGTTGTATACTTGCTCTTTGCCATTTATCAACCAGAGAATATGATTCTTATTGCTACGGGAATCATTTTTGAATATTTTAGTTATGGATTTGGTTTTGTGGGACTTATTTTATTTATGATGCAACAGATCGCTCCTGGTAAATACCAAATGGCACACTATGCTATTGCTAATAGTTTAATGAATTTAGGTGTTATGATTCCCGGAATGATAAGTGGTTACCTCAGTACAACACAAGTTCAAAAACAATTACTTACTTTCATTGGTTTAGGAAATCAAATAGAAGTACTTTCACCATATTTAGGATACGAATTATTTTTTATTTTGGTAATGATAATGACTCTTCCTGCCATCTTGATAACTAAGTTTGTTCCTTTTACTCACGATGATAGTAAAAATTGATTTGTATTAAATTTTTATTTCAAACAAAAACGCATGAAACGAGCTTATTTCCTGTATCTAATTACTTTTTTTAGCATTTTTTCGACAAAAGCACAAAAATTGAACGATTGTTCCCGCTGCCTGACCGAAATTATTACGCTTGAAGAAATTCAAGCATTTAGTATTGATGAAGTTCAATTTCTGCTCAATGACCTATATGCACGCAAAGGTTTTACGTTTGAGAACTTTGACCTCCAAGCCTATTTTGTAGGAGAAAGCTGGTATCAACCAACTAACAATCAAGATATTATATTTAATGACATAGAAACTCAAAACATAGAATTATTCAAATCATATGTAAAAAAATTGGAACTTAATCGTGATGATTTATTACTAAACATTCGCATTTTCAAAGAATTGATACAAAACAAAGATGCTGAAAAACTACAACGTATGTTTCGATTTCCGTATACAAAATTTGTAGAAAATGACAAAATAAAACATTTGCAAGCTATTTTGAAATATATCCCTTTTGAAGAAACACATTATTACAAAAACAACGGATATTATCGTTTTTCAATTGATACGGGGCGTACCAAAACAGATTATATCTTCCGAATAGAAGGCAGTTCAATTCATTTTTTGTATAATTCGGGAGGATTGTCAGAAATTATTGAAAAAAGAAATCAATATACCACCCTCCTACCCGATGAAGGCAAAGAATTTACCATTGATTGGGAATTTTTGTTTGAAAATAACCAATTTACATTTGTACATTTTATTAGTTCTCAATAAAAAATTACCTTTTCAGATAACTTTTAAAGTTTTAATCTTCAATTTTTATTTTCAACTCATCAAAGATACGAAGTCGAATACTTCCCCAAGGAACATTTGTCCTGACAATGGTTTCTTCCCCATCAATAAATAAATAATTTCTCAAATAAATTTCTTCTCCTCTTTTAACACCATCTAAAAGTAGTATCGTAATCGGGCTAGAAACATACATATCTTCGACAGGAACATATTGAAGCGTTTCGATATATTCGATAATTGGTTTATTATCTTTGAAAAGCGTAATACCAATAGGAGCTACATTCCATACTTTGATAGTAAAAAGATTTTTTAAATAAGGTTTTATTTCCTCATCTTGATGAACATCTATCTCATAATTGCTCATTTTTTCTTTGCTACGAAAAAGTTTTGTAGGAAATTTGCACACAATACGTAGCGTATCGCCTACTTTGTAGCTGCTTTTTTCATTTTGAATAAAAAGGCTTTTGTTAGGATTAAAGAGTACCATTGGCTCTTTCCCAATAAACATTTGTGCGAATTTCTCGCAACTTACCAATACAATACTTATAGAAAATATAAGCAGTACATTTTTCAATTTAATATCCATAAGCATAAAGGGCTTTTGTTACTTTATCAAACAAAAAAATAAACTCTGCTTTAAAGCAGAGTTTATTTTCCTATTTCTTATTGAAAATATTGGTCAATAACTGTTTTTCTTACTTCTACTTCTTTATTATCTTTAAGCGTACGTACTTTATATCCGATAGGCACAGCCGATTCTATCAAATCTTTTGCACTTGGATCTTTTAAGAAAGAGATAAATGAGTCATAACTATCTATTTTCTTAGAATGGTTAAGAGGTCCCCCTGCGGCAACTACTTTTATTTTACCTTTTGCAAACCAATCTCTAACTGTTTTTCTATACGTTCCACTAACATCTACATCAACTATCTTAACAACATCTACTTGTACAGAAGCATCAATATAGCTTTTCACTTCTTCTGCTGAGCGTTCTGTTTCGATAAGCAAATGCGCTATACGCCCATAATCTACACTACTTACATATACAGGTTCGGTTTCTCCTATATTTTTAAGTTCTCCCCATTCGCTGGCTTGTTTTGGATCAACAGCAATATTGTAAAGTGGTTGTCTTACTTTTATCAGTACATATTCTTTCCCGTTAATTCTAAACTCAGAAGGATTATATGTAAAATCTACTTCTACCAATTTTTTAAGCACATCAACCCCTACGTGTAAGTGAAAAGACTTGTTAAAACTACTAATAGAGCCTACCTTTTCAGAAATATATGTGATGTAAGTAGGTGCTTTTTCGTAGTCAATCTTATCTGTATTTTCCTTCTTAAAATCATTGATTTTCTGACGAACATCACTCAATACAGGAAGTGATTGTTTTTTTACATCTAACCCTTTTCCTTGCAAAGAAGCTGAAAGAGTAATTTCCTTAGGACCTGAAATTACGATTGGGTCATATTTCCCTTCCAAGAATGAATCTCCACGAAGTACGCTTCCGGGGAAAATAACATCTAGGTTCCATTCATTGACCAATTGCATAGGGTTTAGTAGTACTTGCTTACGCTCCGTAATTAACTTCTGTCCTCCTTGTGCTTTATAAGGATCAGTAGTAGGAATAATCTGCGAAGCTTCCGCAGGAAATTCTACTTTTTTAAGTTTAGCTAACTCAATAGCAACTGGATCGGTGAGGTTGGTAGTTCCTCCATTGTCATTGTCTTTATTACAAGATACAGCCAAGACTAAGCTTGCTACCAAAGCTGGAATGAAAATTTTTTTTCTCATTTTGAAAAAATTTTAATTATATTTCGGTTAATTTTTATTCTCTTACCGAGATTTTTTCGGTGTAAAAAGTCCTTACTTGTACCTCTTTATTATCTCTAACAGTACGGATTTTATAACTAATCGGTACTGCCGATTTTATAAGTTCCTCAGCATTAGGTACATGTAAATAGTCTATAAATGAATCTAAATCATTGATTGCTTTACCCTGCTTTAAAGGTCCTCCAAGAGTTATTATTTCTTTTTTTAATGAATTAAAACTTCGAGCATAATCTTCATTTGAGGTTGAACCTCCTCTTACTCTTACTAAAAAACCCGCTCTTAGCGCTCCTTCTACCTTGCTACGGGTCTGTTCGGCACTTTCATTGGTTTCTATAAGTAAATGCGCTACACGCCCGTAATCTACACTGCTTATATATACGGGTTCATAACTCCCCAAATTACTATTGTTCATATCGCCCCATTGGTCATACGGCTTAGGGTCAACAGCTATATTATAGAAAAATTGGCGTACTTTGATAAGCACATACTTAGAACTGCTTGATGATGAAAAAGAAAATTCGCGATTGAAACTACCTTTTGCTAACCCAAACAAAGCACTTGCTCTTCCGTGCGTACGCATAGCTTTGTTAAAACTTGCCGAAGTTTCAACAATATTTGCATAATAGTTCAGATAGGATGGAGCTACATCATGTTCAATTTTGTTATCGGTTATTAAATCATTCATCTGTTGGCGAACATTACTTACCGAAGGCATAGATGTTTTCTTAACAGAAAGTCCCTTTCCGCGTAGGGAGATAGATATGGTTATTTCTTTGGGGGCTGTCAGTACCACAGGGTCAAGACCTCCCTCCATAAACGAGTCGCCTCTGAGTATGCTACCAGGGTAAATAACGTCAGCATTTTTCTCATCAATAAGTTCTACAGGGTCAATCGGAAAAGATTTTTTTACTTCTTTTAAAACTTCTTTCTTGCCGTTGCCCAAGTCTCTTACAACCTTAGAATTGACAACCTCTCCACTTTCATCTGGGAAAATGACTGCTTTAAGCTCTGCCAATCGCTCGCCAAGGTCTTCACTATCGCTCTTATTACAAGATACTGTTACTGCTGTAAAACCTATAAGTAAGGCTATTACAGGATTAAAATTTCTTAGTTTCATATTACAAAATTTGAATTTTTATTTGTATCAATCATGATTTTTTATTTTTATATTGTAGTATTCTATTGTATATTCGGGTAGTCCTTTGGGTTTTTTACGGATTTGTAATTTTTGTATATACTCTGGTTTGTCTTCTTTATCAAATAACTCATCACGAGTTAAAAACTCGAATTCTCTAAAAAGTTCATATCTTTTTTCTCGTATCATTTTTATATTTTCTCGTGTAATGATAATGATTTCAAAAGTACATTCATATTCTACATTTTGCTCTGTAAGATAAACATCTGTATCGTTAGCTCCGTCATCAACTTTGAAAAACCAACTACGTCTCGTATGATAACTATCATAATAAGTACTCAGTCGTACCGCATTAAAATTTTCTTTAATCTTTATAGCATCTCCTACTTGTCGATTGCCTTTCCATTTTTGCAATTCATATGTATGCTTAAATGTACCGGGTACTAACGGGCGTATATATAGCGTATGCTTTCCCTTACCCGAAAAAGAAATATAGGCAGGTTTGTTGTTTATGACTGAGTCTGTATTACTTAAAAACAAACCATAATCTTTCCAAAGTATCTGATGATAGCTATTCCCTTCACGTATTGGTACTAACCGATATTCTATATTAGCATTGTTATCTACATCTGAAATAGTTAGCTCATAGGGTATATAATCATCCACTTGTATATTAGCCTTGTTTTTAGTTATTTCTGTAAAATTTTCCCTTAGTGTTACCGAAAAATCCGCTTCGTCTGTTTGCTTATTGCACGCCACAAATAGTACAAACAGCCCACATATTCCCCAAAGTTTCCATATCGTTTTCATAGTTTATTTTAGATTTTTATACTATAAATCGGTTTTTATATTATGATACTCTATAATATATTCTGACAAATCTGAAAATTGTTGTATTATTTTAATCTGCTTTATCCCTTTACCAAGCCCCGAAGTATCGTTGTTCTTTTCTAAAAAACGATTCATTTGATTAGGATTAAATCTCCCTTCACTCCGATCACCTTTATTTGTAGTTAATATATAATTTTGTTCTAAATTAGAATTACTACTTAAATATGTATCTGTCTCTTCATCTCCATCATTAATTTTAAAATAATAATTCTCTATTTTTTCTTTCTTACGAAATATAATATAATTTTTTTCTTTATAAATTTCCGACTTCCCAACCTCAATCTTTACTGCATTAAAATTCACATTTAGTTTTATAGCATTACCTACGGCTTTTCCATTTACATATTTTTGTAATTCGTATAGGTGCTT
The DNA here is from genome assembly GCF_026005215.1 of Capnocytophaga catalasegens. Taxonomy (GTDB): domain Bacteria; phylum Bacteroidota; class Bacteroidia; order Flavobacteriales; family Flavobacteriaceae; genus Capnocytophaga; species Capnocytophaga catalasegens. The sequence continues at coordinate 7,877 of NZ_BPMA01000009.1, forward strand.
AAACGTACCAGGTACATACGGGCGTATATAAAACGAATGTGTTCCCCTTTTGTAGAAAGAAATATATTTTTTATCGGTATCAGGAGGTGTTTTATCATCACCCGTTAGGTGCAAACCAAAGTCTTTCCATATTGTTTGGTGAAACGGTTTACCTTCCCATATAGAGGTTAAACGGTACTCTACATTTTCGTCTTTTTGACTATCTTCGATAGTAATCGTATAAGGTATATAGTCTTCTACTTGTATATTTCGCTCATTTTTGAGCGGGTCTATAAAGTTTTGTACTATCGTAGCATTATACATAGAAGAAGTATCATCGCTTTTGCTACACGACCATACAGCCCATAGCACCATTGGTATAACATATAACTTTTTCATAATTCGTTTTATTTTTAATTGTATCTCCGTTATTACTAATAAAAGAGTATATTTGCTAAAATCTAAGAATTAGAAATGAATATAATAACTCAAAATCAAATAGTTATGATTTGTGCTTCTGATAAATCATTATAGTAAAAACCATTTATTACACTAAACGGACATACAATTATTTTTATTATCAAATTCTGGGGCAAACCTAAAAAAAAAACATATGCAAATTTTTCTTATTAAATTTTTCACTTTTTTCAGCCATATCAAAATAATACAAAAAACATATCTATTATTTTCTGTTTTTTTCACAATAAAACCTTTTAAAATAAACATATGTTATTCATAATACTTTTAATATTGAAAAAATATCACTTCTTATAAAAATTGTTTGTATTTTATTATTTTTTATAACTTTGCGATTTCTAACTATGTGCAATGTTTTTAAAAGTATATCACTTTGTTTCCAAATACAAATGGCTTAGTATCATCGTATTAACACTATGGATAGTAATGGCTATATTTGCCTTTGGACAGATTCGTTTTGAAGAAGACATTACCCAAGTAATTCCTAAACATGAAAAATCAGATATTACGACAAAAGTATTAAAACAAGTTAATTTTTCTGATAAAATATCCGTCATTATCGAAAAACAAACCGCTGGAACACTTACTCAAATGCAACAATATGCCGATGAACTCTGTGATAGCTTGAAACATTCGCCCTATGTTGCACAAATACAAGGTGTTGTAAGTGAGCAAGAAAAGCTACAAACCTGGCAGTTTGTCAATAAGCATTTGCCCTTGTTTTTGAACGAGCCTGACTATCAAAAAATAGAGCAACGTTTAACTACTGATAGTCTGCAAACGATGGTCGAGGCGCACTACAAAACATTGCTCTCGCCCGCAGGTATCGTAGCTCGTGATTTTATCCGTAAAGACCCGCTGGGACTTACCTTTGAAGGACTCAAAAAGTTGCAACAGCTCAACTTGGGTACCGATTTGAACCTCTCTAACGGATATGTCGTAACGGCTGACCAAAGTTGCTTACTCCTTTTTATCAAACCTACATACAGCGGAACTGACACTGAGCATAATACGCATTTTGCAGAGAAAATCAATCAGTTACAAAAACATCTTGACCAAAAATACGAAAACCAAGTCTCCTCTACATTCTTCGGAGCGCCTTTGGTAGCGGTAAATAATGCACAACAGATTAAAAATGACATACTTACCACTGTTTTGGTTTCGCTCTCGGTGCTTTATTTGCTACTTGTTTTTTTCTATCGTAACTTCTATGTGCCTTTTGTGATTTTTATTCCTGCGGGGCTTGGTGTATCGGTTGCTTTTGTAGTTTTATTTTTGCTAAAAGGAACTATTTCAGCTATTTCGGTAAGTATAGGAGCTGTTCTTCTGGGAGTTACGATTGATTATTCGTTGCATATCTTAACACACTACAAGGTAGTTTCTTCGCCCGAAAGCTTGTATCGTTCGGTGGTTACTCCTGTGATGCTCAGTAGTTTAACTACGGCTATTTCATTCTTTTGCCTGATTTTTGTTCATTCGCAAGTGCTCAAAGATTTAGGTATTTTTGCATTTGTCAGCATATTGATTTCAACTGTTTTGGCGTTGATTCTCATTCCACATTTGTATCCGAAAAAAGAGCATATCAGCAGGCGAAAAACATTTTTGGACAATATAGGTGCATATCCGTTCCATCAGAACAAATGGCTTGTAAGTGGGTGCTTATTGCTAATTATTGCCAGCTTTTTCGGATTTCGAAACATTCGTTTTAACAAAGACCTTTCGGCACTTAATTATATGCCCGAAAATTACAAACAAGCACAACAAAAGTTAGAATCGCTCACGCACTTACAGACCAAGTCGCTCTATATGGTTTCTTACGGGACAACTTGGGATAGTGTTTTGCAAGAGAATTACAAATTGCATCAAACACTAAGCCAATGGAAGCAAAATGGTGATATACAACAATTTAGCTCCTTGGCAGAAATTGTTCTCTCTGAGCAAGAACAACAAAAACGCATTGCTCGCTGGAATCAGTTTTGGGACGAACAAAATAAAACATTTGTACAAAATCACCTTATAGAATATGGCAAAAAAGTAGGCTTTGCCCCTCATACGTATCAAGATTTTTTTGACCTAATTTCTACAAAATATTCACCTATTTCTATGGATGAATATGTTAAAATAAAAGCCATTCCGTGGGACGATTTTATTTCCAACAAAAACGGATTTTATACTATGGTCAGTATCGTAAAAACCGATGAAGCCTCGCAAGCAAGTCTGGCAGAAAAAACACCTTCAAATACAATACTTATCGATAGAAAACACCTGAACGAAACTTTCTTAGGAAAACTCAAAGATGATTTTTCTGGACTTATAACGTATTCATTTATAGCGATTTTCGTAATTTTGTTTTTGTTTTTCAAACGTATCGAATTGGTAATTTTGACAATGTTGCCAATAATAGTTACAGGAATAGTTACTTCAGCGCTGATGAATTGGTTACATATCGAATTTAATATATTCAGCATGATTGTTTGCACATTAGTTTTGGGACATGCTGTTGATTTTAGTATTTTTATGACGTGTGCATTACAAAAACAATATACCACTGGCAAAAATGAACTTCCTGTGTATAAAGTATCGGTACTACTTGCTTCAATAACGACTATATTGGCCATTGGTGTTCTTATTTTTGCCAAACACCCAGCTTTACAATCGGTTGCTTGGGTATCACTTATCGGAATATGTACTGCCTTACTTATCACTTTTATTTTCTATCCTACCTTGTTCAGATGGTTTATATTCAAAAGACCACTTTCAGGAAAGTCGCCTATTACATTACGTTTGTTATTGCAGGCAATTATTTCAATCGGATACTATGTGATTGGAGTTATTTTGTTATCAAATATTATTCTTTTGTTTCACAAATTTTCTCGAAAAAACATGTGGATACGCAAGATAGCTGCTAGCTTTTTAATTTCGGTATTATATTCTGCTCCTTTTATTAGAAAACGTGTTTGTTGTTATGACAAAACTATTTTGAAAAAACCATCAATGCTTATAGCCAATCACACCTCGTGGCTTGATACACTTACTATCTCAATGCTTACCTATCGGATAATTTATTTGGTTAATGATTGGGTCTATAAATCGCCAATTTTTGGTAACTATGTCAAAAAAATGGGTTTTTATCCCGTATCACAAGGTGTTGGTGAAGCTACTGAAACACTTAAACAAAAAGTACAAGAAGGTTTTTCGCTTATGATTTTTCCCGAAGGCAGTCGCTCTCAAACCAATCACATTAAACGTTTTCATAAAGGAGCTTTTTTCTTGGCAGAACACTATGGGCTTGATATTATTCCATTGTACATTCACGGCAATTCGGAAGTTCAACCCAAAGGTGATTTTATTATATACGACGGAGCAATAACTTTAACTATGGGCAAACCTATCGCTTCAAATGATGCGCGCTTTGGAACAAATTATACCGAAAGAACCAAGCGTATCAATCAATATGTTCGAGAAGAATTTACAAAAATACGAATGTCTTTGGAAGATGCTAATTATTTTCGTAAAAAGTTGTTTTTAAACTATTTATATAAAGAAAATGCTATTGTAAGTTTTGTTAAAAAAGATTTTGAACAAAACAAAGAAATTTATCATAAACTCAATCAAGAAATTTCGCCTAATGCACGTATTCTTCGATTTGCTGATGATTACGGACAGCTTGATTTTTTGCTAGCAATATCGGATAGCCAACGAAAAATAACAACTATAATTACCGATGATACCAAGCGTGCTATTGCCGAGCAATCATACATTACAAAAATACGAACAATCACTTATTTGAGTACGCCACCTACTGAAAATTTTGACGTGATTATTTACCCTGATTTTACCATAGAAAAAATAATTTATAACTGAAATATCACAAAATGAGTTCAAATCAAAAATACGATGTTGTCATCATAGGAAGCGGATTAGGAGGACTGATGTCGGCTATTATCTTAGCCAAAGAAGGCAAGCGTGTTTGCGTTTTGGAAAAAAATAATCAGTATGGAGGAAATTTGCAGTGCTTCGTTCGGGACAAAATTCTATTCGATACAGGGGTTCATTATTTAGGAAGTTTATCTGAAAATCAAATCCTTAACAAATGTTTTAAGTATGCCGGAATTATGGATAAACTTGATTTACAACCCTTAAATCCTGATGGTTTTGATTATATCTGTTTTGGCGATGACCCTATTGAATATCCATATGCACAAGGATATACCAATTTTATTAAACAATTAACTTCTTTTTTTCCTTCTGAACAAAAAGCTATTGAATATTATTGCCGTACTTTGCAAGATATTTGTGATAAATTTCCGCTATATCGACTAAAATCAGAAAAATATTATGATAATCTTGATATTTTTTCAATCAAATTGGAAGCATATATTAAAAAATTAACATCGAATACACACCTACAAGCGGTTTTGACCGGAACGAGCTTTTTGTACGGAGGTGTTTCCTCGCAAACACCTTTGTACGTACATGCACTTTCGGTCAATTCGTACATAGAAAGTGCGTGGCGATGCAAAAAAGGAGGTGCACAGATAACCAATTTGCTTATCAAAGAACTACGCAAACACGGCGTAGATTTGTTCAAACATAACCAAGTAACTCATTTTTTATACGACGAGAAAAATATAAAAGCGGTTCAAACAACCCAAGGAAAAACATTTTATGGAACTCTTTTTATTTCAAATATTGATATAAAAACAACACTTCTTTTGGCTGGAAAAGAACGTTTCAAAAAAGCATATTACAATCGTATTATGCGATTAAAACCCATTAGCGCTGCTTTTTCTTTACATATTACTCTTAAACCCAATACGTTCCCATATTATTTGAGTAATTTTTATTATTTTGATAAAAAAGAGCATGTTTGGAATGCCGCTCAATGTCTGCACTTTACTTCCTATTTGCTTACGATGAACCCTTCCAAAGAGCATTCTAATTGGTCAGAAAGTATTAGTATTCTAACCTATATGTCATTTGAACAGGTAAAACAATGGGAATCAACATTTAACACAAAAACTTGTGAACAATCACGCGGAAATGATTATGAAAAATTCAAGCAGCAAAAAGTAGAAGAACTCATCTGTTTAGTTGAAAAAAAATTCCCCAATATTCGTCAATGTATAAACAAAATTTATACATCATCTCCGCTTTCATATCGAGACTATATAGGCACTTCGCACGGAAGTATGTACGGATACACCAAAGAAGCTGACTTCCCGATGAATAATTTCATTTTGCCTAATACACACATTCCTAACTTATTCCTAACAGGACAAACGGTCAATATGCACGGTTTGTTTGGGGTTACTATTGGAGCTATACGTACTTGTTCACATATATTGGGTAAAGGCAATTTTTTAATTGAAAAAATACGAAAATCTTAGGTCTGATGCAATTAAAATTTTGTTACATACTTCTTTTACTATTCACTTCGTGTGGTGTAATTCAACATCATAATACAGCACCTAACCTAAAAGATTATTCCGTTATTGTCCCACAAATAGAAGTTCGAGCCGATACCTTACGTACCTTCGGGAAAGATTACGTTATCCGTAATAAACACAAAATGTGGGAGTTATACGCCTCTGGCAATCCGTATCAGTTAGGACTTTCAACAGGTGCTTTATTAGAACCCCTTTATCACAGGCAAGATAGTATTTTTTTTCAAAAAATAAATAATTTTGTTCCTTCTTTGGCAAAACAGAAATTATTACGAATATTCCTTACGTGGTTTATGAAAGAGCTTCCTGAGCATATTATAGAGCCTTATCGGGTTGAACTCTATGGGGTTTCTCGTTATGGTTCTTCTCGGTTCGATTTCATAGCGCCCGCTTATGCACGTAGTATGTATTTGCACGCAACTCACGACTTAGGGCATGCTCTAAGTGACTTGGCTCTTGTGGGCTGTTCTTCTTTGGCAGTTTGGGGCGATAAAACTGCTGATGGGAAAATGTTACTTGGACGCAATTTAGATTTTTACATAGGAGATGATTTTGCACAAAATAAAGTGGTACATTTTATCACCCCCACAGAGGGTATTCCGTTTGCATCGGTGTCGTGGGCAGGTATGATAGGTGTGCTTTCGGGTATGAATCTTAGCGGACTTACTATTACTATCAATACTGGAAAATCAGACCTACCATTCAAAGCAAAAACCCCCATTTCACTTCTTTGTCGAGAGATTTTACAATATGCATCAACTACTGAACAAGCTATTGAAATTGCTCGCAAACGCTCAATTTTTGTTTCAGAATCTATAATGATTAGCAGTATTGAAGATGGGAAAGTGGTACTGATTGAAATATCTCCAAAAAAAATAGATGTATTTCAAGTAAATCCGTCCAAGCAAGCCCTTATTTGTACTAATCATTTCCAAAGTGATACCTACCAAAATGATAAAAATAATTTGCAACAAATGCAAGAGAGCCACTCGGTATATCGATACAAAAAATTGGAAGAACTCATTAAACAAAACAAAACAATTACTCCTGAAATAATGGCTTCAATACTGCGTAATACCGAAGGACTTGCAGGAGAAAATATTGGCTATGGCAACGAAAAGGCACTCAATCAACTTTTGGCACATCATGCTGTTATTTTCAAACCCGAAGACAGACTTATGTGGGTTTCTACCAATCCATACCAATTGGGAGAATTTGTAGCATACGATTTACAAGAAATTTTCTCAAAAAATGAAATCGTTTATACTTCGGGCGAAAAAGAAGATTTATCACTGCCTGCGGACGATTTTTTGCAAACACAAACCTACGAAGATTATCAGAAATATCGCATCGAAGAACAAGTGCTACAAGAGGCTATTTCACAGAAAAAGAAAATTTCACAAGAACAAATACACGCTTATCAGAAACTAAATCCAAATCTGTGGAAAGTATATGCTAAAGTGGGTGAATATTATTATTCAAAAGGCTGGTATAGAGCTTCGTATTTACAATTTCAACAAGCTCTTAGCAAAGAAATCCCATCAACCTTTGAACGCAAAAAAATAGAAAAAAAACAACTCAATATACAGCGAAAAATACATATTGAAAATGATACCAGAGATAGAAAAAAAATCAAGTTTAGAAATTAAACTTTTGCAAGAAGCCAAACTACGCGAACTGATGACTTATGTAAGTTTGCATTCACCTTATTACAAACGACTTTTTGCTTCTTATCATATTGATCCGAAACAAATTCGTACCTTAGAAGATTTACAACAAATTCCTACTACTTCCAAAGATGATTTGCAACAATTCAATAATGATTTCTTGTGTGTATCTCCCTCAGAAATAATTGATTATGCAACAACTTCTGGAACAATGGGTGCTCCTGTTACATTTGGTGTAACTGACCGCGATTTAGACCGACTTGCCTACAACGAAGCCATATCGCTTTCTTGTGCAGGAATACAAAAAGGCGATATTGTACAACTAATGACAACAATTGATCGTCGATTTATGGCAGGATTGGCATATTTTTTAGGTATTCGCAAATTGGGAGCTAGTATTATTCGTGTGGGCGCAGGTATCCCTGAAATGCAATGGGATTCAATACTGAAATACAAACCCACATACCTTATCGCTATTCCTTCTTTTTTGCTAAAAATGATAGAGTATGCACAGAAGAATCATATTGATTTTAACAAAAGTTCTGTCAAAGGAGTAATCTGTATTGGTGAATCGCTTCGAGGACAAGATTTTTCTCCCAATGCTCTAACAAAGCGCATTACCGATTTGTGGAATATTAAACTCTATTCAACTTATGCTTCTACCGAAATGAGTACCACTTTTACAGAATGTGATGCCTTACAAGGAGGGCATCATCACCCTGAACTTATCATTACAGAAGTTATTGATAATCAAGGTTTTCCTGTTCCAGAAGGTACTTGTGGCGAATTAACTATTACTACACTCGGTATAGAGGCAATGCCTCTTATTCGTTTCCGTACAGGTGATATGGTCACAATGCATTCCGAGTCTTGTTCGTGTGGGCGAACAACAGCTCGTATAAGTCCCGTACTTGGTCGAAAACAACAAATGATTAAATATAAAGGAACAACTCTGTATCCGCCTGCTCTGATGGAACTTTTGGCTTATTTTGAAGAAGTGAAAAATTATATAATTGAAATAAGCACCAATGAAGTTTGGACTGACGAAATTCTGATAAAAATAGGAACAAACACGCCATCATCTGAATTAGAAGAAGCTATTCGAAATCATTTCCGAGCTAAAATACGCGTTGTTCCCAAAATAGAATTTTACAATGTAGAAACTCTTGAAAAATCAATTTATCTTCCTAACAGACGTAAACCTGTTCATTTTATAGACAAAAGAAAAGAAAATCTGTAATCAATTTTTAAATAAAATACTTTTTTTAAAAAATAAATAGGTACAAATTTGTATTTTTGCAAACAAATTTATTACTCAATGTTACAATCAATGACAGGTTTTGGGAAAAGTTCTATTCAACTTGCCCAAAGAAAAATAAATATTGAAATCAAATCGCTCAATAGCAAGAACTTAGATATCAATGCACGTATTGCATTGATTTTCAAAGAAAAAGAACTAGAAATACGCAAAAAAATTGGTGATTTGCTCCAACGAGGCAAAATAGATTTCACACTATCTATTGAAAATACAACTGACAAAACCTCTTCTATCATCAATACAGCGGTGGTTCGTTCATACATCGCCCAACTACAAAATGTTGTCGACGGCGACCCTACCGAATTGCTCAAAATGGCTGTACGTATGCCCGATGCACTAATTCCTCCTGTTGAAGAAATTAGTGAAGAAGAATTTCAAATTATTGCAAAAGTTATCAAAGAAGCTATTTTTCAACTTCAAGAATATCGGCAAAAAGAAGGGAAAATCTTACACAACGAACTTGAACTTCGGATACAAAACATCCGACAACTTTTGGAAAAAATCGAACAAATAGACCCCGAACGTCTCAAAACAATCCGAGAGCGACTTGATAAATCAATTACTGAGATTCGTGACAAAGTTGATGAAAATCGTTTTGAACAAGAACTTATTTTTTATTTGGAAAAATTGGACATTACCGAAGAAAAAGTCCGGCTTGCTAACCATTTGAATTATTTTACAGAAACACTAAATGATTCTGTTTCTAATGGAAGAAAACTCGGATTTATTTCTCAAGAAATTGGACGAGAAATCAACACATTGGGTTCAAAAGCTAATCACGCTCCTATGCAACAAATTGTCGTACAAATGAAAGACGAGTTGGAAAAAATAAAAGAACAAATATTGAACATATTATAAAAAGAGGCTAAAAGCCTCTTTTTTATTGACATCTTTGTGATTTATATTTATAAAAGATATCTACCAACCAGGATTTTGAACTAATGTACCTCTATTATTCTGTATCTCTGTATAAGGAATTGGGTACAGATACATTCTTCGTTCAAATTTGCGTGGTAAAGGATCATTGTTTACTTTTTGGTAAAATGTTCCATCCGATTCATTTCCGTTCATATTCATTCCTTTAAAATACCCTCCTTGTCGTCCTTCTTCTTTATCTGCAACGAGCCAACGTCTTACATCAAAATAACGTTGTCCTTCGGCAAAAAGTTCAATACGTCTTTCCAAATGAATGGCTTCACGCATTGCCTGTTGATTGCCTATAATACCTGTTTTTATTCCATCAGTTGCCATTTTTTGATAGCCAGGTATTCCTGCACGCTCACGAATTTTGTCTAAATATTCTACAATTTTAGGATCATTAGGGTTAATCTCATTAAGCACCTCTGCATATAGTAAATAAAAATCCGCTAAACGGAAAATGATGGAAGTACGATATACTTCTTTATTCGCTCCTCCCAATGTAGGGTGAATAGTTCGATTGTTAAACTTGTATGCTAAATATCCTGTTGTAGGATATCCTCCTGTGGTATTATTGCTACTTACTTTTTCTCGATACCCTATATTTTTATCCACAGAAGTTGAGGAAATATCTTTGGAGAAAAATACACGAGTCGCTTTGGCCAAATTAGCATCTTTGTTTTGCATTTTTCTATTGGTTGTAATATCATGCCAACTTCTACCCTGATACATTATAGAAGCATAAAAACGAGGTTCTCGTTTAGCATACATATTAGAAATATTGGGATCTGTAATTCGTATTGCTGTTCCTCCTTGTGGTGTATGCAATGTTGCGGGATTTTCAACATTAGTTTTTCCATAATCTATATAACCCGAATTAGGGTCTGTTATTTTGAGCCCATTTGCCATAAAGAAAGCATCTACGGTTTCTTGTGGTACTCCTATTGTTCCTGCAAGTGCATTTCCCGAAGGGACTTGTATATCACGGGGTGTTTGAGCAAACTCCACATCTTTCCAATTTTGTATGGCATTTGCCCAAATAATCTCCTTATTATATCTTTGAAATACTTCATAAACGTTTAAATGAGGGTCATTATTAGCACTTTTGTATAACTCATAATGTCCTTGATTAGCATAAGCAAAAAATGCTTCTAATGCTTCTTTGGCTTTCTCCCATTTGTTAGGGTCTTTATCTGGAAAAAGCCTTTTGCCATTATTATTAATTATACTCAAAGCTTCAGTATATTCACCATTATACAATGGAGATGCAGCTAAGGTAAGTATTTTGGCTTTGAGGGCTAAAGCAACCCCTTTGGTTGGTCTAACAATTCTTTTTTCGTCAAAAGTATCACCTATATAGTGGGTTTCATACAGTCCTTCCAAGGCTTGTTCTATATCTTTTACAATATCTGCAACAACTTCATCAACCGAATTTCTCTCAAATTGAATATCTGTTTGCGAAGGATGAATTACTCTACCCGACATTATTGTAATGGGACCATACAATTCAAATAATAAATAATGAGAATATGCTCGAAAGAAAAATGCTTCTGCTTTCAGTCGTTTTAATTCTTCTTCATTGATAGAATCAGATTCTCCTACTCGTCCAATGGGTTTAGCTTTCTCCAAAAATACATTACAAATCCGAATTACTTTGTACAATTGATCCCAACGATGATGTGGTGCATTAGTAGCTAAATATCCATTTATAGGAGTTGTCTTTAAATTTCCATTTAGGTATGCCACCATATCATCGCTTAAACAAACCCAAGGGTTTTGCATTCCATTTCTATCTCCTCCTGTGTAAGCCGAGTAATTAGGAAGAGCATTGTATATTCCACCATGAAAACGACGTGCTTGAGCAGGATTATCTGTTAGTACGAAATCTACACTATCTGATGCTGAAAAATCATCTTGCACATCAAGGTATTTACTACACGAAGTGATATTCATAAGTATAAAAATAGAGAATAGTAGTATAATAATATATTTTTTCATTGTAATTCATTTATAAAGTTAAATCAACTCCTATATTATAGCTTCTTTGCAAAGGATAATTATAATAATTACCTCCTTGTTCAGGATCATAATATTTAATATGATCCCACGTCATAAGGTTTTGTCCTAATATATAAATACGAAAAGCTTTCATTTTCATTTTAGATACAGTTTCTTTTGGGAATCGGTAACCAACTTCAAAGTTTTTAAAACGAAGAAAATTTCCGTTACGTAGCCACCAAGTACTTTGTCTCAAATCGTTAATATTTTTATTTTCAAGCATTAGGCGTGGCAATACCACATTTTGACTAGGATTTTCAACAGTCCAGCGACTTAGTGCAAATTGCTTAGCCGATGTAACACGTGGATCTACTCCTGAGAAAGGCATCATCTGTGTAGGTGATAAATAAACACTTACATTGGCAGCTCCTTGAAAAAATGTAGAAACATAGAAATTTTTATAATCCAACGAGAAACCAAATCCATAAGCAATTTCAGGTCTGTTCGGATAAACACCATCAGGAGTTCGTGTCCAATCACCTTCATCAATAACTCCATCTCCATTTAAATCGGCATATTTAATATTTCCAGGAAACACAGCCCCCCATTTAGGAATAGGAATGCCTGATTTTAAAGTATATGTTTTAACCCCAGTGGTAGGGTTGGTCGTTATATTAAAATCACTATCTTGGTATAAGCGTTCAGCAATATAAGCAGTTACTTGACCAATACGGGTTCCTGTTTGATTTTGATATGCTTCCTTACGTGGTATTTCATCTTGTTCTATAATTTTATTACGAGCAAAAGTAAATGTTCCTAATGCAGTTAAAGTGAATTTATCAAAAGTAGTTTTAAAATTCATACTTGCATCAATTCCCCAATTAGAGACCTCTCCATAGTTTTGATATGGATTTTTTTGAAAACCTGTAATAGAACTAATAGTATTTCGCGTAATAAGGATATTTTTACGATAATTATTAAAATAATCAAGTGTTAAATCTATTGCATTAAAAAGATTTATATCAAACCCTATATTACGTTTATCTTCTATTTCCCATTGAATATTAGGATTAAAAGGAGTACGCTCATATATTATTCTTCCTGTACTCTCTGCTCCATTACCAAAGCCTAATGTGATATTTTCATTGGTCCAATTAAGTCGCTCACGATAAGGAAACCTGTCATTAACATCATTAGAAATACGATCATTCCCCGTACGTCCATAAGATAAGCGAAGTTTGAGCTTATTTATATAATTTTTTTGTAGCCAATTTCCTATTACTGCTTCATTAGTTATTAAATACCCTATTCCAATTGCAGGAAAGAAACCAAAACGATGATTTGGAGCAAAATTTTCACTACCTGTAAAACCAAAACTTATATCGGTAAAATACTTATTATTAAATGCATAACTTGCACGTCCTACTATATTTTGTTTCTTATACAAATAAGCAATACCTTGTTTTTGTTCTTCTTTTTGGTTGTACAAAAGAAGTCCAGAAACCGAATGATACCCAAAAGTTCTATTATAATTAAATGAAGTTTCTACATAAATACGTTTATTTCCTCCACTAAATGCTCCTCCACGAGCTTCGGTAGGCGTATTTTGACCCAACATTACTTTTTTCAAGAGCAGTTCTCCATTGGCATCTCTTCCTGTAGCTAAATATGTATTTGGTCTTTTTTCTCTATCTACTTTTGCTACAAAATCAGCATCAAAACTCACACTCCCTTTAAAATATAAACCAGGGGTAATAAAGTTTAAACGCTGTTCAATTCCTACATTACTTTGCATATTAACTCGATATTCTCGAATATATCCTTTAAAATTTAAAGATGTATATGGATTTGCATAGCCATTGGCTGTACTATATTGAGAAGGATATCCATTAGAATACACCATCGGGATAAGATGCGGAGCACTATTAAAGATTTGAGACATAATAGAACCTACACCCGTGCCAGGATAATTGGTAGTTAAATACTGACCACTCAAATCTACTTTGAGTTTAGTAGTTTCAGTTACATCCATATCTATATTGGTACGTAAGTTATAACGTTGCAAACCAATATTTACATCATATACTTTTTCCTTAACATATTCATTTGCATCAATCGGGTTCGATTTAAATAACCCTTCTTCATTAAAGAAAGAAGTTGCTACAAAGAAACGAAGTTTATCTCCTCCTCCTCTAAAATTAAGTGCGAGTCGCTGATTTTGCGCCAAAGGTTTAAGTAGGTCTGTCCAACGTGTATTGGGATAGATATCCGGATCTTCTCCACTTGCATGTTTAGCAATAAGCTCTTCAGTAAATTCGGGTTGATAGCGTCCCAGTCCCCAAAATGAAGGTGCAGGATTTCCAACAGTATTCCATTTGGCTTCATTATAAAGACGCATCCAATTTGGAGCATCTAAAAATTGTAAAATGCGTGTGGGTTGATTTAAAATATAGTCTGCACGAACATCAATATTTGTTTTTTGCATTTTCCCTCGTTTTGAAGTAATTAAGATAACGCCATTGGCTCCTTCTGCACCATATACTGCTGTTGCCGAAGCATCTTTTAGTATAGTAAAAGTTTCAACTTCTTCAGGCGAAATATCATTGATATTACGCGGAACACCATCGACTAAAACTAAGGCTCCTGTACCTCCTGCAAAAGAACTAATTCCTCGTATCCATAATTCAGCATTATCATATCCAGGTTCTCCAGAACGCTGTACAGCTAATAATCCTGATATCCGACCAGCCAAATTGTTAGTAAGTCCTCGTGAAGGCAATTCAATAGATTTTCCCTCAACCGTTGCTATAGAACTAACTACTTTTTGCTTTTCTTGCTTTCCGTACCCAATAAGTACAACTTCTTCAAGTTGTTGAGATTCTTCTTCCAATTTTACATTGATAATCTTTCTATTCCTAATAGCTATTTCTTCAGTATGAAATCCTACGAAAGAAAATACCAATGTAGCATCAGAATCCACACGCAACGAATAGTTTCCATCCAAATCAGTAGTTGTACCTCTGTCTTTTGAACCTTTCACTACAATGGTTACACCTGGTATAGGTTCTCCTTTGTTGTCGGAAACAATCCCCCTCACTTCTATGGTTTGTTGTTGGTATAGTAGTAAATTATTCTTAATACTTACCCCCCCCCCATAAATATTTTCTATACTCAAAACTCCCAATAATATATACACTAAGAGCCATTGAGTAGGTCTGATTGAAAAAAATAATGGTTTATTCATAATAATAATTTTATGGTTTCATCTTCTTATACCACAAGGTCAAGATTTATTTTTTATCTTTTATATAAAATCAAATCTCTTTTAATTATCTTTTTATTCCTCATACTGGTATTTTCGATAGTAATTATAGTCCTAAACATCTTAACAACAACCTAATTGATAAAAAATATTACCTCAGAGGTCATAATTAGATTATTTTTTATCTTTTTTACTATCTAAATTATTCTTTTAAACATCAATAATACTCAAAGAGCTACCTTTATCACTCAAATCTAAGTTTCAAAGTATATATGCAAAGGTATTTTTACTGACTTGTATGTGTTGTTCTACGTGATTTTGCAAAAAATTGTTTCAAATCTTTACGTTTATTTTCAAAACCTACTGCATTGGTAGCTGCTCGAAAATTCGTATATTGATAATCATTCAGAGCATCTTGATAATTATCATAATCGTGAAGGATTTTAGCATTTTTCAGTCTATTTAAAAAACCTTCTAAACGATTTATCGTATTTTCGCATAATGCTCGACTTTTAAAATCTCTAAAAAACTCTTCCCAATCTACATCAATACTTCTAAGTTGAGGTTGTAAAGAAGCATATTCAGCTACTTTATTGATAAACAACTTGTTTTGCTCATTGACTCTACCATAACGATTACGATCTTCGGCTGTAAGATTAATTTTAAAAGGCTCCAATGCTTTTTCTAAAGCAGTAAGCGATTCTGCGATAGCTGTGATTTGTTCTTCTGTCAAATGCACATTATTCAAATTACTAATTGCCATATATATATTTTATTGTTACTAATAATTATATTTCTAAAATAAGAATAAAAGATATTATTTGTTTTGTCATACAAAAGTACAAAAATATTTTAATAATATTTCTTTTATTTAATTAAAACTCAACTTTAACACATTCATAGAAGAAATAGTTATTTTATAACAAAAACAACACTAAATATTCATTTTTTAACCAAAAAACATATTTTCTTAATAACTCAAAATATAGATTCTAAACTTCAATAATTATAAAAAAATGTCTATTTATTCTTAGCTCGTTGTAATATAATGTTCTTAACTGATTTGGATTCTATCATATTTTATAGTACTTTTGCCACATATAAAAAAGTCTTTTTATTAAGTATGAACAAACTCATCATATTTTCAGCACCTTCGGGAAGTGGTAAAACAACCATCGTTCGCGAATTATTAAAATGCAAAGACCTCAACTTAAGTTTTTCTATATCTACAACTTCTCGTGAGCCACGCGGACAGGAACAAAACGGAATTGATTATTATTTCATTTCAGTAGAAGCATTCAAAAAACAAATTGAAAATCAAGAATTTTTAGAATGGGAAGAGGTCTATACCAAGACATTTTACGGGACTTCTAAGAAAGAAATAGAACGATTATGGCAATTAAGAAAAAATATTTTACTTGATATTGATGTTTTCGGAGGAATCAATGTCAAAAAACAATTTGGAACAAAAGCATTATCTCTGTTTATCCAACCACCCAGTATCGACATTTTGCGACAACGATTGGAAAATCGCCAAACCGATTCTGCTGAAAAAATAGCTATTCGCCTTGCCAAAGCACAAAAAGAAATGGAACAAGCCATTCATTTCGATCAAATTATTGTTAATGATAATCTTGCAACTGCCGTAGCTCAAACCGAAAAAATTATCAGAAATTTTTTAGAGAAATAGATTTTCATGAAAATATCATTCGCTATTTTGATGATAGTCCTCATCTTAACCAATTGTAGCAAAAAAATGCACATCTCCATTGACAATATCCAAACCATTACTGATTTTCCGAGCGGTTCGGGCATAGGATATGCTAACGGAAAACTTTATGCCATCGGCGATGATAGCCCATTTTTGTATGTAATCAATACGGATTTCCAAATCGAAAACAAGATACTTTTGTACCAAGAAAGCGAAGAAAATTTCAAAGGAAACCGAATTAAAAAGAAAAAGAAGATGGATTTTGAGACTTTGGAAATGATTTCTGATAAAGAATTGGTCATTTTCGGTTCGGGGTCAAAATTACCACAACGCGATGTCTTCATCAGAGTGATTCTAGAAGATAAGCCTGTCATTGAGAGGTATTTTATCACATCTTTCTATGATACTATACGAAATAGCAAGCCTCTGAAAGATACAGAGTTAAACATTGAAGCCACAGCGTACAATAACGGATTTCTCTACTTTTTTAATCGTGCAAACAATGTTATTATCAAAACCAATTATCAAACCTTTCTCAAAAGCCTAAAAACAAATCAAGTACCCGATTTATCGTTCTCACAAGCCAAATTACCTATCATTGAAGGAGTTGAGGCTGGTTTTTCGGGAGCTACTTTTCTGAGTAATTCAGAAATCGTTGTTACTGCTTCGGTTGAGGCTACGGACGATGCATATAACGATGGCGAAATCATCGGAAGCCTCATCGGAATCATAGATATTTCAAATTTTGACCAACCCAAAATAAAGAGCTTCACGAATATTCCCAATGCCGAACAAAACCTCAAAGTAGAGTCTGTAACAGTTGTTTCCGCTTCAGAAAAAGACTGCACAATGGTGCTTATAACCGACGACGACCAAGGAAATACACGTCTAATCAAAATCACGGCATCACACTAAGCCGATCCCTGTTGTGAGCTTTCCATAAGCCACCTCAAGCTAATAACACTGCTCATCGGTAAGGAGAGGATTCTCAAAATACTCCTTTTCGATGAGCGAAGCAAAATGCTTTTGTGTATTATCGTTAGGAAACCAAAACACATTAACCCCATCATTTCGGTTATAAATACGCCATTTCACTGAATAATTTTAAAATTTTCCTTCAAGTATATCATAAAGAGAATCATTAAAGGAATGGTTACTGCATTTATACCAATAAAGTAATATAAATACTCCCAAAAATTGGGTATTCCGTGGGTAAATGCCCATATTAATAACCCAATTTGCAATAAAACAAGCCAAAATCCCACTAAACTAAGCCAAACAGAACTCATAAACACAAACAAAAACACCATTCCCTTCTTTTTTGTGAATGGCAATAGCTACCACACAAACGAAAGCGACACATAACTCCCTATTCCTAACAAAATGAAAGTATTTACAGCTAATAACTTCGCTGTGGGGACAGTGAGCAAAGCTATTAGTATCGCTACTAATTCTATGATTATCAGCAGGATTAGTATTAGATTGCCTTTGGTCATTGGTAGTTATTTGATGTTGATTATTTTACTTTTACTTCTCGCCAAGATTGCCAATACGACTATCAATTTCTTTAAAATCTTCCTCATTGGTAGCGGCATAACACATATCGTAATAAGTTCCGTTATTAAAAATAGCAATAACATCGCTGTCAGAATTGCCATAAAAATCAATTCCTATCCACTTGCTAAAAGTGAAAGGCTTCTTTTGGAAATTTTGCCTGATAAATTCCAATTCTTCCTCGTTAATAAACAAAAAATCTTCCGAAGTATAGTCCAAACCAAACACCGCTTGTAAGTTTGCCATTGCATTGAAGAAATCCGTGAGCGTCTCGAACTCTTTTTCCCAAGTTTCTTCATCTTTACTCATATAAACAGATGGATTTTCCTCCGTAAGGTCATCTTTATGAATCGCCCAAAGACAAGCCTATTGATTTTCAGCATAAAAAATAAAATAATCCTCGTTTTTTGACCATTGCACTTGCTCAGGAAGCAGCAAAGTATCTTGCGTTTGGTTCAGCTCAACTATTTTTCCTAACTGAAAATAATAATCATACAACACTTGCGGAATATTCGGACTTATTTTTCGGATATTTTGTAGCTCTTCATCATTAAATCCATCATTTTCTTTAATATTAAAAAGCGTTTTAATATAATTAAAATTCGGTCATTGTCTTATTTTTTGGTTTCACACGATTGCAAAATCTTCAAAGAAATCTAATTTTTCTCTGCTGAAAGCTATCAAAAGGCGTTTTTCAGGAATTTTTTTCTTGCCAAAACCTCCCAAACTGATGCCTAATGTTCTAAAAGTAGTGTAATGCTTTCCTTCCACAAAATTGGGGTCAATTTCCTTAAGTTTTTCTAATCCTAAACTGAAAATATCGTAATTTTCAATGATAGGAGTGGTATCTTTTAAGCAAATCACCTGATTTAGAATATAATTATTCCCTATTTTATCATAAATAAGCTCTTGTGCGTTGCGAAATTCAGTGATTCTTCCCATAATATTATCTATTTCTACTCTGGAAGCCTCTCCAAATTGCTCTATAATCTCTTTTTGAGTCTTTTCGAAAGTAAAATCGCCTACACTTTCATAAGATTTGATACTAATTTTGTTCATAATTTCGGAATTTTTAATTATTTTATTGTAGTTCTCTTTTGTTTATTCTTCATTTTTGTCTTTTATCTTTGGAATTTCAATATTCGGAAGCTCATCGCCCAATTTTTTAGCAATTTGATAGTGTGACCAATTCTCAATTTCCTCCTCTCCGTAGATAATCATTCGTATTTCAATGTCGCGGGTATCCATATCGCCTAAATACATCTGTTGATGCTCTGGAACTCGCTCGTAAGCCTCTTGCAATAGATTTTTATTTTCCAACGTAGGATTATTTTTAAATTCTTCAAAGGCTTTCTTGCAAAGGTCGAAGTAAGTTGGCTCATTATTTAGCTTTCTGAAAGTTTCCTCTAACTCACCTAATATATCTTCTATGTCATTGCTCCACGATTTATCATCAATAGTGAAACTTCCTAATCCATAGATGTTTATAATAGTATTTTTAGGCGGATTGGTAATGATTTTTTTCTCTGCTACGAGCTTTTTAAATTCTTCAAAATTTACTTCAAAAGGTGTTTCAAGCCTTGTTATCTGCAAAGTTCTGTCTGCAAAAGCCAACACTTTTACTAAATGATATGTCCCATTTTCTTTATAGAAAAGATTTATTTTTTTGCCATCAATTTTTTTAGTGTCAAAAGGATTATCAGGATATTTTTCTTTATAAATAGTTCCTTCTCCATTTTCACCAATGGTAACTTCACCTATTTTTCTTTCAACATAAGTATAAATATTCTTCCATTGAGGATTCATCTCTCGAATTAGGCTCTCTACATAATCAATAAAGCTCTTTTTGTTAAAAATCCAATTTGAATTTTTAATTTTCCAACTGC
This sequence comes from Capnocytophaga catalasegens, assembly GCF_026005215.1. Taxonomy (GTDB): domain Bacteria; phylum Bacteroidota; class Bacteroidia; order Flavobacteriales; family Flavobacteriaceae; genus Capnocytophaga; species Capnocytophaga catalasegens. Next base: position 28,094 of record NZ_BPMA01000009.1, read on the forward strand.
CAAGATTAAAAATAGAGATATTTTCTCTATCAGGAATGTTCAAAACTACCCATTCTTGCTTTATTTCATCTTTAAAAATCTCAAAATCGTGAAAATTCCAGCAATATACTCTACCATTTTCGTAAATATCTAAATCTACGAAATGATAACCACCATTTTGGATAATTGCAGGAATAGAAACTCCCTGAATTTCTTGTGTTTTATAAACTTTATTTGAGGATTTGAATGTCATAATACTTTTATTTAATGATTATTGGTTGCAAAAATATAGGGTTTTTTCGATAAAAAATCAAAACGAGCGTCTACAAAGTGTCTACAAGTGGGTGTTTTTTAGCTAATAATGATTAAAAAAACTGCCAAAGGCTTATTCCGATGACAGTTATGGTTAAAAGTTTAGCGAACAGACTTTCCGAACATTTGCAGGAACTGAGGTTCTTCTGCAAGGGCGTATTTTGAGTACGAATACAACTCACGCATCCATTTATCAAGGTTCTCGAAGGCTTTATTTTTGTCTTTTGTAGCCTGTTCGCTTTCGTTTTTTTCTTGCGAATAGGTAGCGTACAAATCTTTTGCCTCGTTTACCGCCGAAATCTGATTATTAACCATTTCTTCAGTTATTTTTACGCGTTCCAAAGCCTTTCTAAGTGGCTCTTGCTGACTAAGATTGACATAAAATCGAGTCATTTCTTCCAACAGAACAATAATTACCCCCGATGTTTTTTCATTCAGCCCAAGAGTTACTTTAGCTATCTCATTTTCTTTGAAAACGAGCCTCGCTTTGTTGCGATGTTCGCGATAAAGTTTGCTAACATCGTCCATTTTTAGCTTAAAATTCAGATACGATACCCTTTCTTCTTCAGTTTCTTTCTTATTAACGCCGTATTTGGACTGAGCAGCAGTGTACAGGGATTTCCCCTTGGCAATTTCATCGGAAGAATAGCCGTAATTGTCTAATTTTTCAGCAATTTTGCTGTTGTTTTCTAATGTTTCAAAAAGAATTTTGGCATTTTGAAGCATTTCTTCGTTGGTAAAATAATTTTTTTGTGCCATAGCTTTTTTCTTTTTAATAAATTGAACAATATTGGTGTTTATAAAATAAGTGTAAAACACTATTTTTCTTATTTTAATGCCATTTGGTATCTTATCAAAAGGAAGATTTTTTATAAAATCCTATTCAGGGGACAAGTTACAAAAAATATTTTAATTATTTTATTTTTTATGGAATTTTTTTTACACCCGTAGAGACGCAATGCATTGCATCTCTACAATATTTTCTGCTCTCATTCTTCTGCATTCCGCCCCTAAAATCTCATTTTCCGCCCTTATTCTTCTGTATTCCGCCCCTAAAATATTATTTTCCTCCCTCATTCTTCTATATTCCGCCCTTAAAATCTTATTTTCCGCTCTTATTATTTGTTATTATAACCAAAAAAATCTTTGTAATAAAAGCTATTACACCCATTTTACAAAGGTTTTTCAGTGAAATAAATCCTTAGTCTATTAACAACGAGTTTAGATTCTCTATTTTCCTTGCCCACGCTACATTATAAATGGTATCGGCGATTGTTGGGTCAGAAACTTCCTCTAAAAATTGGGCTTTTGCCTTTATTTTTAATATTTTACCGATGCTTATCTTCGATTGTAGCTTTAAAAGCATCGCACTTACGGCATCTCTATCCAAATTATGTACTGTTTGTCCGTCAAAAGGCATTTCTAACCAGATAATTTCGGCATTTAATACATCAAGCACCCCAAAAACGAGTCCTTTTTGCAGTGTTTGAGAGATACGCACCTGTTTTATAACGCACGAGGGGTCGTACGCTACGCCACTTCGCTCTGAAATCTTCATTTTGTGCTTTGAATCCATCCAACCGACCACCAAATTTGGCGAAATACTCCCCACACTATACGCATTGCAGGTAAAAGTAACATATTCGGCATTCATTTTACGCAATTCGTTTACATTTATCTCGATGTACTCGGCTGTTCCTACCTTATTGGGAATTTCCCTGATGTCGCCGCTATGTTTTGCTCCCTTCGTGGTCAGATTTGCGTAGTTACAGACTGCCATTTCTCCGTTGTGATAGGCTATATTACAAGATAAATCCATATCCAAATGCTGAGCGGGAAGTCCTTCGCCCCATTGCATAAATAACCGAATGGTGTTGCCCTCTAACGGAATGCGTTCGCCCATAAAAGTAGGCTCAAAGTCCTGTATATTCTGCCCTCTGTCGCCTATCGGAAACGGAATTTTGTACAATTCAGGGTCAATATATATTCTCTGAAAATCAACCTCTTGCTTTTCAAATCGCTCCTTGAATGCTTTTAAGCAAAGTTGTTGTATTTGCTTAGTCATTTGACTGAGTTCTTCCTTAGAATACAACGAAGTATACTGATTGGCAGGTATATTTTTGCGAATGCCCGTTATTGAGCGAACACTTCGGGTTGTTTCGTGCTGAAAATACAATCCTGCGTACGATTCCAACGCCAAAAGGAGTCGCATCGGCACTTTTGGAGTGATTTCTTTGAATGCTTCGATGGTAATATCGGCTCCAAACCAAAGCATATTGGCAAAAAGAGACCTTGCGAAGAGTCCTGGGCGTTGTTTGAGCAATGAAAAAGTGTTTTCGGCGTCGCTTTTCATCCGAAAATGGTTTATTCTGCCCTGCCAGACCTCATATACTTGGTTGTAGAAGATGTCCAACAGCTCACGAAGGTTCTCAAAGCCCGATTTTTTGCTATATTCAGCCAATCGTAAGGCACGGATAAACCGCACCCACATATTCCGCTTCGGATGCATCTGTTCTGCCATCTTCTCAGGGGTTAATTCCATCGAATTGAGCCAATTTGCCACCATTTTGGCTTCTTTTCGGGTGTATTTTAGCTTTAAATCTTGTTTTGAAGCTATTTTGGCAAAGGTACTAAGGTTGTGCAAAGGTGAAATATGGCTGTGATTCTTCGCATTTTTGTTGATAAGGGTCTTCGGTTCGATAATTTGCAGAAAACCAGTCTTTTTATACCACAAATATCGCATAATATCAGTCGGACTTTTGAAAAAATGCCCTGCCTGTTCGCCTTTTCCCTGAGCAATGAGTTCATCTACCACCAAAACGAGGGTTTCTTTCATCGAAATAGTGATATTTCCTTGGTAATCAATGTTTTTTAATAAGATTTTGAGGCTATCGGACTGCGTAGCATCTAACGGAATCTTCGAAGCAAGGATATTCTCAAAATATAGAACGATGTCTTTATCTGTCCATAGGTCGAGGAGCCTCCTTTTACTGCCTTTGTGTTCGAGTTTTAGCTTATCGAACACAAAAGGAGTCCCGCAGAAAGGGCAACCGTTGTATCTATGCAGTGGAAAAGTGCCATTCGGAATCAAATGACCACAATTGAGCCGCACCCCTTGGTAAAGGTCATAATCATAGGCGTTATCGTAGTAATACTCCCATATTTTGAGGGAGGGAAAATCGTTTATTTCATCGTTGTAGAAGGCTGTTATCCAGTGGTCGTAGATAGTTTCGCCAGTGGGGATGTCCCAATTCTTGACAAGAGGTGTCCAATTGAGCTTCGTCCCAAGTATTTCCTCGATACAGGTTACTATTTCGCTTATTTCCGCCTCTGAAAGGGTACTAAGGGCGTACAAAAGTGCCTCACTGACTTCAAATCCGTGCTTACTGAGCGTATTTAGTAACAAAAGGGAAGTTTTTTTAGGCTCTCGGAAGGTTGTTTGAGCCTCTTTGATGTAAATTTTACCCTGCCTGATGGCTATTCTTTGCAAATCTTTCATAATAAATAAGTTAAAAAGTCAGGTAATGGGCTTTCTTAGTAACTTAACAGGTTATTTTAGAAGTAAGAAAGCCTTGACCTGATGTATTTTAAAGGTAATCGTGGGAGTATTCTGTCCTAAAAGAGTTGAAGTAACTCCCACTTGACCTGTTTTTTATCATTTCTGCTGCAAAGGTAAAACACAGATACGCAATGTTTTTGCGTCAGATACTATTTATGATTTAATTAACAGTTAAAAGATTGCATCCTCGTATATCGGCATTGTCGAATCTGCCCAAAATTTCAAAAGTTCCATCAGAAAATATTCTTCCTAAATCTTGTGTTGCAATAAAACTACACGAGTGAATATTAGCAAGGTCAATAATATTGATTCCTCCTGTTTTTCCACAAGCGTTGAAAGAAAAGGCATCTTCGGGATCTCTAACAAGTACTTTCAGCCAAGGAACGGGTTTAAATATTCCTCCTCCTTGCGAATATGCCTGTGAAAGCATTTCGGTCATACCATACTCTGAATGAATAGCTTGCACTCCCATCTTTTGACAAAGAATATGATGTAATTCTTCTCTTATTAGTTCTTTTCGCTTGCCTTTCATCCCTCCTGTTTCCATAACTATCGTATTTTGTAAGGAAAAAGAATATTTTTCGACTAAATCTAACAAAGCGTAAGACACACCTATAAGCAGAATTTTGTGTCCATAAGCATCTAATTGATTGATTTTCAAAGCTAATTCATCTATATTATATAAATAAAAACCACTTTGAGCATTTTGAGTATGCGCTATCAAATCATTTACCATATAAATTAGAGACGAGCCAGAACGCTTCAAATACGAAGGTAAAAGAGCTAAAATTGTATAATCTTGTGGTTTTCCATAAAAAAGTTCAAATCCGCGCTGAAAACTCTCTTCATACAAAGGAATGTCTTTAACAAAATGCTTAGATGGTATCATTTGAGTAGTTCCACTGCTTGTGAAAAAATGTTGGGGTTGTGTATTTCCACAAAAAATAGGTCTTTCCTTGAAGAATTCTATTGGAAGAAAAGGAATTTCTTGTAAAGAGGTTATTTTTTGCGGATTTCTATCAAGTAAATTACAAAATTGCTTATATACTTTATTATTTTCATATTGAAAACAAAAAACTTCAAGAGCTTTTTGCTCAAAATTTGTATCACAAACTGAAAAAAGAGCTTCTCTGTCCATAAACTATAAATTTCTTTCGTTGCAAATATACAAATTCTATATCTATCTAAATAAAAAAACCACCTTTTTAGGTGGTTTCAAATTTTACAAAAAAAATCTTAACATTTTCGTTGGTCTACAGGGACTCGAACCCCGAATAACAGAACCAAAATCTGCTGTGTTACCATTACACCATAGACCATTTTTTATTTGCGGTGCAAAGATATAACCTTTTTTTGAAATTGCAAAATATATTTTACTTTTTTTAAAAAAATATTTTTTTATGATTACAAATTAGGTTTATACCATAATTATTTAGTATATTCGCCTCCTAAAAATAATATTGTAAGATTATGACCCAAAAAAATTTTCAGAAATGTAATATTATTACAGGTTGGACTATTTTTTTTATTGCTTTAATTACGTATGCTTTGACAGTTGAACCAACGCTAAGTTTCTGGGATTGTGGAGAATACATAGCCACTGCTGCTAAACTTGAAATAGGACACCCTCCTGGTGCTCCGTTCTTTCAGATGGTTGGAGCTTTCTTTGCCTCGTTTGCTTCTTCTGCAGAAAAAATAGCGCTTTGGGTAAATTATATGTCTGTTTTTTCGAGTGCATTTACCATTCTCTTTTTATATTTCATTATTGTAAATCTTACTCTAAAAATAACTAAAAAAGAAAATGATGAGTTTTCTCTTTCAAAAGCTATTGCTGTGTTAGCAAGCGGAATTGTAGGCTCTTTGGCATATACATTTTCAGATAGTTTTTGGTTTAATGCTGTAGAAGCCGAAGTGTATGCGATGGCAATGCTTTTTATGTCGGGGATGTTTTGGTTGGGGTTAAAATGGACTGATAATTTGAACACTCCACGAGGAAATAAATGGTTATTACTGATTTCATTGGTTGTAGGGCTTTCTTTTGGAGTGCATTTTATGGCACTTTTGACAATTCCTGCTATTGGAATGCTATACTTTTTCAATTCGCATTATGAGAAAAATATAAAGAATTTTCTTATTGCCAATATTGTTTCTATTACTATTTTGTTGCTCATTTTCAAACTGATACTTCCTTACACTTTAGCTTTTTTTGGCGAGACAGAAGTTTTTTTTGTAAATAGTTTAGGACTTCCTTTTAATTCTGGAACTATTTTCGCTGGAATTGTAATCATTACTTTTTTTGTATGGGCTCTTCGCTTTTCTTACAAAAAACAAAAGCCTTATTTGCAGACAATTACACTTTGCCTTTTGTTTGTTTTCGTTGGATTTTCTTCTTGGCTTATGATTCCCATCAGAGCCAATGCTGATGTAGTAATTAACGAAAATAGCCCCACGGATGCTCGTCTTCTTTTAGCATATTATAACTTAGAACAATATCCTGAAACACATTTATTTTATGGACCTATGTATTCGGATAAGTATGCTGATCCAAATCCTACTAATCCATACATAGACGAAAAACCCAAATACGAAAGAGATTACAAATCAGGCAAATACATCATTGTTAATCACTATAAGAATGCACGTATAGCTCCTAATTCAACCCACGAAGGTTTTCTACCTCGTATGTGGAGTTCAGACCATGCGGCCAATTATATGATGATGTCAAAGCCTTTGAAATTCAAGCTAAGACCTGAATATATAAATGAGCCACAAGCACAAGAACTTATTGCTCAAATTCGTAGTCAAATGGCGAAGGGTGAACTTGATTTTGAAGATTATGAACGTATTTTATCTCAATACAAAAGTATATTAGAAATAGAAAAACCAAGTTTTTGGCAAAATCTGCATTATCTGTTTTCTTACCAAATCAACTATATGTATATGCGTTATTTTATGTGGAATTTCGTAGGAAGACAAGATGATATACAGGGTAGAAAAGACAATCACGGGAATTGGCTCTCAGGTATTGATTTTATTGATGAAATACATTTAGGTCTTCCACAGAAAGACCTCCCTTCGGACGTAGCTCAAAACAAAGGACGAAATACGTATTTTTTCCTTCCATTATTATTAGGACTTTTAGGATTTGTTTTTCATCTCTGGAAAAGTAAGCGTTATACGTGGGTTGTTTTCGTGTTATTTATGTTCACTGGTATTGCCTTAAAAATATATTTGAACGAAAGACCTTTTGAACCTCGCGAGCGAGATTATGCACTGGTTGGTTCTTTCTTTACTTTTTCTATTTGGATAGGAATGGGTGTGTATGGACTTTTTGATGCTTTAAAAGATTTTATCAATACTAAAATTGTAGCTCCTGCCGTCAGTATTTTGTGTTTGCTTTTGGTTCCTGTACGAATGGCTCAACAAAACTGGGACGATCACGACCGTTCCAACAAATATACAGCCCGAGCTATGGCAAAAAGCTATTTGGATTCTGTTGATAAAAACAAAGGTACTATGCTCTTTTCTATCGGTGATAATGATACATTCTCACTTTGGTATATGCAAGAGGTAGAAAATTATCGCACAGATGTTCGAGTTATCAACACAAGCCTTTTGGCTACCGATTGGTACATTGACCAAATGAAGCGAAAAGCCTACACAAGTGAGCCAATACCTTCACAACTTACACACGACAAATATGCTTATGGCGTGCGCGACGCTATTTATTACAGCGGAAAATCTGACAAAACTTGGAATGTGAAAGATTTGATTACTTGGATTGCCAGCGATGATCCAAAAACCAAAATAGAACTTGATATTGAAGGAGAGGCTATTCAGTATGCAAGCTACCCGACCAATAAAATCCGTATCCCTGTCAATAAAGAAAATGTACTGAAAAGCGGTGTCGTTTCTGCAAAAGATGCTGACCTTATCGTTGATTATATTGATATTGATTTGCCTAAGTCTGGTTTTGGGAAAAATCGACTTCTAATGCTTGATATTATTGCTAATAATGACTGGAAACGCCCTATTTACTTCACCGGAGGAAGTTTCAGTAGCGAAGAATATATCTGGATGAAAGATTATTTGCAATTAGATGGCTTAGTGTTCAAATTAGTTCCTATAAAAACACCTATCGACAAGAACAATCCGTATGATATGGGACGAATAGACACTGAACTAATGTACAAAATTGTTACTTCGTGGGAATGGGGCAATATGGATAGCCCTACTATATATCATGACCCTGAAACTCGTAGAAATGGCACTATGTTTCGTGAGAAATTGATTCGTTTAAGTGAAGCTCTAATTCAAGAAAACAAATTGGATAAAGCGAAAAATATCCTTGATTTATCTATCAAACGTATTCCAATTGATTTTTATGGCTATTATTTTACATTAGAACCTGTGATAAATGGTTATTATAAAGTAGGAGATACACAAAAAGCTCGTGCTATATTTGAGGAAGTTGTCAAAAAGTATCAGGAATATCTTAATTATTATTTAACATTACACCCGTATCAATTTAACAATATTTCAGAACAAATTGAATACGATTTAAGACGTTATGCATCGCTTATTTCGATAATTGCAGACAATAAAGATGATAATTTTTATAAAAAACAAGAGGAAATTTTCAAAAAATACATAAAAAACTTATTAGCAACCGACCCTCTTAAACCAGTTAAAACCCTTGAAAATACAGAGATTGATAGCCTTAAATAAAAATTGTTGATATTTTTTTATATTTTTTAAGAAAATAAATTTTTCAGTTTAAAAAAAAATAGTAACTTGCCCCCGATTTAGAAAATGAAAAATTTTGTTTAAAAATGAATATACGAAGTTTAAAAAATTCCATTGTAGTAGCTATTTTAACAACAGTACTAATGGTTGGTTGTAAAAAAGGTTCTGATAAGAATACTTCAAGTGCAACCGGTTGGAAAATCAATTCAAAAGAAGGTGGTTTTCAATACAATACTGATTTCAAAGACCAAGTAACTGGTCCAGGTTTGGTATTTGTTGAAGGTGGTACCTTTACTATGGGAAAAACCCAAGATGACCCAATGCACGATTGGAACAACTCTCCAAGCCAGCAACACGTTCAGTCCTTTTATATGGATGAAACAGAAGTTACCAACAAAATGTACATGGAGTATCTTGATTGGTTAAAGCGAGTATTCCCTCCAGAAGAAGAACAATACAAGAATATTTACTTAGGTGCTCTTCCTGATACACTTGTTTGGCGTGACCCTCTGGGAGCTAACGAAACTATGGTAACTAACTATCTAAGACACCCTGCTTATTCGGAATATCCTGTAGTTGGTGTTAATTGGGTACAGGCTGTTCAATTTAGTTCGTGGCGTACAAACCGTGTGAATGAAGCTATTCTTGAACAAGAGGGCTATGTTGAAAAAAACTCACGATATGAAGTAACTGCTGATGGAACTTTCAGTACTGATACGTATTTGAATGCTCCTGAAAAAGCTTATGGAGGACAAATGGGTGAATTTGCAGGTAGAAAAGCCGTTAATAAAGAAGGTGATGTTACTTATGCAAAACAAACTAGCGGAATTTTATTACCAGAATATCGTTTACCGTCAGAAATAGAATGGGAATATGCAGCAAAATCTCTTAATGGATTACGTAGATATAATAGTATTCGAGGGCGTAAAAAATATCCTTGGGAAGGAGCTTATACACGCTCTGACAAGCGTAAAACCATTGGAGATCAATTGGCTAATTTCAAACAAGGACAAGGTGATTATGGAGGTTTAGCTGGGTGGTCTGATGATGGTGGAGATATTACTGTTGCTGTAAAATCTTTCCCTCCGAACGACTTTGGTTTATATGATATGGCTGGTAATGTTGCCGAATGGGTTGCTGACGTATATCGTCCTATTGTAGATGATGATATGAATGATTTTAATTACTATCGAGGAAATGTTTATACCAAGCACAAAATAGGTGAAGATGGTAAAGTAGAAGTTGTTTCTGGTTCTAACATTACCTATGACACTCTAAGCAATGGACGTATTATTGCTCGTAATTTACCTGGAGACATAGCTAAAGTTGCTATTGATGAGAATGAAACTTACCTTCGTTATAACTTCAATCGTAGTGATAATCGTAACTATCGTGATGGAGACAATGAATCAAGTAGAGAATTTAAAAAACATTCTGTAGAACTTGAAGAATACTATGGTGATTCTCTATCTACATCTAAAACCGTAGCCTACACAGGTAATAAAGCTAATATTTCAAGAGGAATGTATAATTCTCCTGATGATAAAATTCTTAATATCGATAGTAGAATCATAAAAAAATCCGATAAATCAAATGATAGAACAACTCTTATTGATGATGAAGCAAGAGTATTCAAAGGAGGTTCTTGGCGAGATAGAGCTTATTGGTTAGATCCTGCTCAAAGAAGATACTTACCACAATATAGCGCAACTAATTATATTGGTTTCCGTTGTGCAATGAGTAGAGTAGGTTCTAAAGCTAAAAAGAAAAAAACATCACGTGGATAATAAATAACTAGAAACTCTGAAATAATTTTCAGAGTTTTTTTATTAAATTAAAGTATAAAACAAATGAGTATTGAGTCTATTTATAGCAAATTTCAAGAATGTAATTTTTCTGTTTCTACTGACACTCGGAAAAACGTACAAGATAGTTTATTTTTTTGCCTTAATGGAGAAAACTTTGACGGAAATACATTCGCCCAAAAAGCCTTTGATAATGGTGCTAAATACATCATTATCGATAATCCTGCATATCAATCTGTCAAAAATACGATTCTGGTAGATAATTCGTTGGAAACGTTACAAAAATTAGCCAATTTTCATCGAAAAAAACTCGCAACTCCCATTATTGCCATAACAGGAAGCAATGGGAAAACCACATCTAAAGAACTAATTTTCAGTGTTTTAAATCAGTCTTTTCATACTATTGCGACACTAGGGAATTTGAACAATCACATCGGGGTACCTCTTACACTTTTGTCAATAAAGCCTTCTACTGAAATTGCTATTGTAGAAATGGGAGCAAATCACCCGAATGAAATTGCATTTTTGTGCCAAATAGCCGAGCCTGATTTTGGTTACATTACCAATTTTGGTAAAGCTCACTTGGAAGGTTTTTTGTCCATTGAGGGCGTTATTAAAGCCAAATGTGAGCTTTACGAATATCTAATGGCGCACCAAAAGACTATTTTTTTCAACCAAGATAATTTAATTCAAGCAGAAAAGCTACAAAACTACCCGAGTATTTTTTCTTTCTCTGTAAAAAACAACAATTCGGCTAATATTATCGCCCAAATCGTACAGTCGTTTCCTTTTGTAAGCATAAAAACGGAAAATACAACCATACATTCGCACTTAACAGGCGTTTATAATGCTGATAATATCGCAGCAGCTATTTGCGTGGGAAGGTATTTTAAAATATCATACGAAGCTATTAAAAAAGGCATCGAAAACTACATACCGAGTAATAGTCGTTCGCAAATTATTGAGAAAGCAAACGGAAATAAATTATTACTTGATGCTTACAATGCAAATCCAAGTAGTATGCAGGTGGCTATTGATAATTTCAAACAGATTGAATATCCTAACAAAATAGTAATTTTAGGCGATATGAAAGAATTGGGTACAGAAAGTCATTTTGAACATCAGCAAATTGTTACTTATTTAGAAAATAATGTATGGAATGAGGTACTCTTAGTTGGTGAAAATTTTGGAAATACTAGTAATAATTACAAACATTTCAAATCGACTGATGATGTGCTTTCATATCTTGAAAAACAGCATTATACAGATACATTTTTCTTGATAAAAGGTTCAAGAGCTATGAAATTGGAACAAATCGTAGCATATTTTGAATAAAAAAATCCCTGAAATTCAGGGATTTTTTTATTTCCTTTTCTTTCAATTAAAAGACAGGTATCTATGTTCACATAATCATTTCAAATATAACCAATCCGCAGGAATGACCATTTCATGAAAATGAAGACTTGATACTCCCACTTCTAACACTTGTCCTTTGATATTTTCAAAGTATAGGATTTCTATTTTATGAAATCCTTTCTCTAACGCTATGATATTTTCTTTACGCTGGGGTCTATGTCCTCCGTCATCGTTAACTAACTCAATATCATCTATTTTCAGCAAACTACCTTCGTCCGAATACGTATAAAACTTATAATTAGCAGTTTTTGGAACAAAAATATAGCCCGAATAGATATATCCAAAATGGTCTTTTGCCGTTATATTTTCAGCAAAAATTGTAGAATATACACCTTGTTTTTTTACAGGGAATTTCGCTATGTCTTGAACCGATTTTATATTATCATCAAATTCGTAATATTTGTAATGAATTCCTTTTTTTGAAGGTTTTACATTTAAAGATTTTGATAACTTTGTTGTATTTGAAATTTCTTTTAACTCTGATGGATAGTGAAACATATCCTTAATTCCTTCTTCGGTACGAATCCAAGAATCAAAAGCGAATTTTCCTTTCTTCAGCACGATTACTCTTCCTCCTCTGGGCAATTTGCCATAAGCATCTAATCCTGATACGTTTCCATATCCAAGGGCAATATTTTTATACGTTCCGATAAAATTATTATTATGTGCGTGTCCCACAAAAACACCCATTACATTCTTTTTCTCAGAAAAAGCTGTGAAAATTCCTGAGTTAAATTCAGAACTACCAATGTTATCATCTTTGGTGCCAATTGTTTTTTCACTACTTTTAACATACTCATATTCAGGGAGTGGAATGTGAAGAAATGCCAATGAAGGAATTGGAATATTATTATTTTTAGCGGTGTATAAATCACTTTGTTTGCGAAACCAATCGATTTGGTCAAATTTTATCCAATCATATTTACTCAACGCTCGAGATTGCGACCCTGAATGGCTATCGATAAAGTATAAAACAGATTCTATGTTCCCTTTGTCTCCATAAACAGGAAGTGTAAAATTTCCTACTCCCGAGACATTGCCTTCTTCTCCCAGAAAATATGGATAATTTTTCATCATTTTAAAAATTTCTGGCTTTTTTAAATTGTGGTCTTCATCGTGATTACCAAAAATAATCGTCCACGGTGTTTTAAATTTCTCAACAACTGTTGCTAAACGTTTCCACGCTTCTTCTTCGGGGGGTACAGTAACAATATCGCCTGTAAAAACAATTAAATCGGGTTTTTCGGTCTGTAATACTTTTTCTATTACGCTTACATTTTGAGGCATTTTATCCGATTTTGCATTCCAATGCAAATCTGTAAACTGAACGATTTTAAACGTATCTTCATTTGTAAAGTGCAAAGTAGCTTTTTGAGAAAATGATTGTAATGCTATAAAAACAAAGCCTATTGTCAAAAATATTTTTTTCATTGTTACATTAGTTTTACTATTTTTTGTTGTACATCTTCACTATTTTTTCCAATCATTATGGTAAATGAACCTTTTTCTACGATATAATTCATTTGATTATCCCAAAAGCCAAGTTCTTTTGAATCTACGTCAAAAGTGATTTTTACCGTTTCTCCTTTGGGAATAAAAACTTTTTTGAACCCTTTAAGTTCTTTTACAGGGCGTACCATTGAAGCTACATTATCTGAAACGTATAATTGTACTATTTCTTCACCATCATAAGTTCCAGTGTTTGTAACAGAAACTTCTACTTTTAATTTTCCATTGGCATCAAAATAATCAGGGCATATCATAGGCGAATATGCAAATTCGGTATAACTTAGCCCATAGCCAAAAGGGTAGAGGTTTGCATTAGGCAAATCAATATGTCTGGTTGTAGAGGTTTTCTCCATATCGCCTGGTCGGCCTGAACGTTTGTAATTATAATAGTTTGGTATCTGTCCTTCGGAACGAGGAAAAGACATCGTCAGTTTCGCCGAAGGGTTATAATCACCAAATAGAACATCAGCGATAGCGTTTCCGCTTTGAATGCCTAAAAACCACGTTTCTAAAATGACTGAGGCTTTTTCGTCTATTTTAGGAATTGCCAAAGGACGCCCGTTCATCAAAACTACTACCACGGGTTTGCCTGTTGCGATTAGCTCCTGTACCAGCTTTTCTTGCACACCGGGCAATGAAAGAGAAGCTCTGCTTCTTGACTCTCCACTCATCAGTGCTTTTTCGCCCACCGCTACGATAACTATATCATTTTCAGAGGCTAATTTAATCGCCTGAGCAAATCCATCTTCATTGGTTGATAGAAAATCGCAACCTTGAGCATAGTTTATTTCTGCTTTGTTTCCTAATTTATTTTTAATACCTTCGTAAAGAGAAACCACATCTTCTTCCTCTCCTCTGGCTTTCCAAGAGCCTAAAAGTTCTGATTTATTATTAGCCAAAGGACCTATGAGTGCAATTTTTTTTACTTTTTTTGAAATGGGCAATGTTTTGTTCTCATTTTTGAGTAATACGATTGATTTTTTAGCAATATCACGTGCGGTTTCGATAAATTCAGGTTTTTTAATTTCTTTTTTTTCTCTTTTTTCATCAAAAAAACGAAAAGGATTTTCAAAAAGACCCAATCTATACTTTATTTGTAAGATTCTCTTAACCGATTCATCAATCATTTTGGTATCGATCTGTTTTTCTTTTACTGCTTGTTCCAAATACTTATTGTACAATCCATCGGTCATATTCATATCTACGCCGGCATTAAAAGCTATTATCGCCGCCGATTTATCATCTTCGGCAACTCCGTGAGCTATCAATTCTTTTACGGCATTCCAGTCGCTAACTGTAAATCCGCCGAATTTCCATTTGTCCTGCAATATTTCTCTGAAAAGAAAAGAACTCGCCGTAGCAGGAACGCCATTAAGGCTGTTAAACGCCGTCATAAACGTCTGTACATTGGCATCAACACACGCCTTGAACGGAGGTAAATACACCTCTGCCAGCGTACTCATTGATATATCCACTGGGGCGTAATCGCGTCCTGCTTGAGGAGCACCATAAGCTGCAAAATGTTTCGCACACGCCAATACTGAATTGGGTTGCCACAAATTCCATTGAAATCCTTTGACACGGGCTTCGGCTATTTTACTTCCCAGATAAGTATCTTCCCCTGCTCCTTCCACCACTCTTCCCCAGCGAGGATCTCTGGCTACATCTACCATTGGGGCAAATGACCAATGAATACCCGCAGCCGAAGCCTCAATTGAAGCCATTTTTGCAGATTTTTCAATAAGTTCCAAGTCCCAAGAGCAAGATTCGGCCAGAGGTACGGGAGTAATAGTTTTATAGCCGTGTATCACATCAAATCCGAATAGAATAGGAATCTTTAATCTTGATTTTTCTATGTTTTTTCGTTGAATTTCTCTAAGTTGCTTCGTCCCCGCGATATTAAGAATTGAGCCTATGAGTCCGCTTTCTATAAGCGAATCGGTGAGTGTTTGACTCTCAGGACCTGTAAGTAATTCTCGACCAACATATTGTGATAATTGACCTATTTTTTCTGCCAAAGTCATTTTAGAAAGTAAATCTTCAATGAACTTTTCTTCTTTTTGATTTACATTTCTATTTGGAAGATTATTCTGTCCATTTACAGAAACAAAAGCAATAAAGATGAAAATCAATAATATATTTTTCTTTGATAAATACATTTTTGTATCATTTAATTAAGTTAGGATTTAAAGAAGCGTCAGAATCTGGATAAGGAGCATAGATAAAATTATCATTCCACGGACGATCAGCAATTGGCACACCTTCTTGTACGAAAACCCCTGGTGCTACTTCAATAGGTTCGTTTCTTTTTCTTTGTTCATAAGTGTCTTTTAAGATGTTCATTCGCATTTGGTCAGCTCTGCGTGTAACCAATGCACACCAATATCCAGCAACTTCCCAGCCGTGTTCTTGCATTGCCGCATTGGCAAATTCTTCGCCTGACATACCCGCTGGCAAAGGAGGTAATCCTGCACGCTCTCTGACTTTGTTTACACATTCGTAGGCTAAGGCATTGGGAGTTCCTTCCGAACGTGCTTGAGATTCAGCATACCATAGTAATACTTCTGCATAGCGAATACATCTGTGTCTATGGCTGTCGGTTCGGCGAATACTTGCTTCTTTTGTGTAATCATAATCTACTTCATCTACCCCCACAGTGAAGATTGTCATCATAGGATGATTCTCAGGAACTAAATTAACCCCTTTGTCATCTTTTTCCCACCAATCAACCAATTTGCCGTTTTTTAATCTAATTTTTGGTGCGTAAATAACATCTTTACGTTTGCCTTCTGGCATATTTTTCCAAAATAATATTTCTCCCCAAGCGTCACCCCAGCCTTTTATTGAAGCAAAAAGCGTAGAACTTGTTAATTGTGAATCTTGTTCCCAACGGAAAGCCTTTTGATAATTGATACCAACTACTGTTTCTAATGTATAATTTGTACTTGGAGCATACACGTGTTTAAATTCGGGTTCTAAAATATATTCATATTTCTTGGCGTTAACCCCATCAATAACTTCTTTAGCCTTCTCTGCTGCTAATGCATAATAGCTTTTTTGTTGAAGAGGCCAACCTGCCATTGCCATATAGACGGCTGATAATGTAGCTTTTACAGCTTGTTGAGTTATGTAAGCGTTTGCTCCAAAAACTTTACGTGGAGCGACTTTATAATCCGTAGGCAGAATGGCTTCGGCATCTTGTAAATCACGAACTATTTGCTCATAAACAGCCTCTACTGGTGATGGAGGCAGATTGTAATCTATTCTGTTCTCCAAATTCATAGGCACAGCACCGAAAGTACGCACTAAGGAAAAGTAACTATATGCTCTCCAATATTTTGCTTGACCGATAGCAATATTGATTTCTTCTTTTGTAGTTGGTGTTTTTGCTGCGTTGAGAATGATATAATTAGCTGCTTTAATAACTATATAATATTGATCCCAACAGGCGACAAGTCCCTTATTATTATCCGAAGGGAAAAAAGAATCAAATTCTGCCATATGTTGCTTGTTACTTTTGGGGTCAGTGGTTATATCGTCGCCCATCCATTGTGGAACTTGCATATTTGTACTATTCTGAGACAGCATTACCTTGTGGTAAAGAGCATAAACGCTCATATTTAATTCATCTTGGTTAGAGAAATAGCTACTAGGGTCTAATTTTCCTTTAGGGTCTTCTTCTAAAGCTGCATCGCACGAAAATAAAAGCAATGCTACTACCGATAATGTACAATTTAAAATAAATTTAGGTTTCATAATAAGTGTTTTTTAAAAGTTAAGTTTAATTCCAAAAGTGAAAGAACGTGGGGTAGGGTACGCTCCTATATCAATCCCTCCGTTAACATCTACATTACTACTCGAGAAGGTAGAACCCGCAGGGTCCATACCTGAGTACTTAGTGATTGTAAATAAATTTTGCGCACTGATAGATAACAAAATATCAGCAAAACGAGTTACCTCTTTGCTTAGATTATAGCTCAAACTAATATTTTCTAAACGGACAAAATCAGCTGATTCTAACCATTGTGTGGATTCACCTCTGTTCGTGTTATTTCTACTTGTCAATGAGGCATATTCAGCACTCGCTCCAATTTTGTCAAATCCTTGAAAATAAGCATCTCTTAGCGTAATAAATCGGCTATCTCCTACCATTGTAGCCATTCCGAAGCGTACTAAATTTAGTCTTTTTGCTCCAAATGAACTATTGAAAAAAGCGTTCAAACTCCAGTTTTTCCAAGTAAGGGAATTATTCCAACCAATAGTAAGGTCAGGGTTCGATTTGCCTAAAATGGTACGGTCTCCAGAATCAATCACTCCATTTCCGTTTGTATCCTGATACATATTATTTCCGTTAGCATCTAATCCTAACCAAGTATATCCGTAGAATGACCCGATAGGGTGTCCTGGTTGGATAATGGTAACTGGCCCCACGATTCCGTTGGCAGGAGTCGATCCATAGAGGAATTGGTCTCCTCCGAGAGAAATTACTTCATTTTTTAAATAAGTTCCTGTTATAGATGAAGACCACATAAAGTTTTCTTTTCTGACTAAATTGGCAGTTACTGAAGCATCTACCCCTTTGTTGCTGATTTCTCCTGAGTTAATCCAATAACTACCTCCTCCCAAATAACCCGGAATTTGTTTGCGTAACAGACCATCAACTGTTTTTTTGTTGAAATAATCTAACGAAACAGAAAACAATCCATCAAAAACAGAAAAATCAACTCCTATGTCAAATTGCTTTGTTTTCTCCCAAGTAAGCTCTGGTGTAGCAAGATTACTTGCCCAATATCCTGTAAAGTTATTCAAATCACCAAAACTATAATTGGTTTGTGACATCAGTCCCAATGTGCTGTAAGGGTCAATGGCTTGATTACCAACAATTCCGTAGCTGGCTCTTAGTTTGAAATCATTAAAAATTTTCTGATTTTCCATAAAACTTTCATTGCCTAAATTCCAAGCAAATGCCACAGAAGGGAAATAACCCCATTTCTTTTTAGAAAATTTAGAAGAACCATCAGCTCTTATAGTTCCTGTCAAAATATACCGATTATCATAATTATATATCGCTCTCCCTACACCCGATATTAGTGCTCATTTTGAATATCCATTCCCAAGAGTATGTGAGGTAGCCATATCACATCCCACCAATCGACACTTTCTGTCAGTAAATTTGCTCCTGAGAAATTCATACCTCTACTTTCTGAAGTGGAATATTCCCCAACTCCTGTGAGTGTAAACGAATGTTTATCAAGTTGTAAATTATAAGTAAGATTATTCGAGGTTTGTAATAAAAATCGATAATTATCTGCATTATTCATAGAACTGCTTACGGAAACTCGTTTGCTTTCAAAAGAATATCCTTTGGTATTATAATAATCAACACCATTGGTTGTAGTAAAAGTTAAATTAGGGCTGATTTTGAATTTCAAATCTACTTTGCCATTAACGATATAATTAAGATTTTCTGATTTGTTTGTTTCTAAAACACCCAAAGGGTTGATACCTTGGTAGTTATATGGGTCTCTGTTGTAATTGCCTTGTTCGTCCATTATTTCCATTGTTGGGGAATAATTTAAGGCTACCCAAATAGGATTTCCTTTATGAGCTCCAAATCCGCCTCCTTTTCTAAAATTTCTGGAAGCATTAAAATCTGTTGTTACTTGTAACCAATTTGTAATATCAGAATTCAAATTCAGCCGAATTTGGTAACGTTCATTAGAGTTCCCTATGGTTATTCCCTCTTGACTCATATGATTTGCAGATATATAATATTGGGTGTCTTGATTACCGCTTGATATTGAAATTTTATAATTTTTTGTGAAGGCATTTCTAAAAATCTCATCTTGCCAATCTATTCCTGCCGTACCATTTTTGTACGCTTCCATTTCTTGGTCTGTAAAAGCATTTGGGTTTTTGATTTCTCTATAAGCCATTGCGTATTCATACGGACTTAAAACACTATATCGTTTGTAAACCGAAGATAATGTAACATTGGAGTCGATAGAGATAAATTTTTTATTAGATTTACCCATTTTCGTAGTTATTAAAACAACTCCATTAGAACCTCTTGACCCATAAATCGCTGTGGAAGAGGCATCTTTTAGTATCTGTAATGATTCTATATCATCAGGATTCAAGCCCGTCAGTCCACTTTCTCTAACGATACCATCAATAACATATAGTGGGTCATTGCTTCTGTTTATGGAACTGGCTCCTCGTATTCTGATTCTTACGCTTCCTCCTGGTACACTACTATTATCAACTTGCACCCCTGAAACGCGTCCTTGGAAAATATCAGAAATTTGTGTAACGGGCTGATCTTTAAAGTTTTTGTTGTCAAGGACTGATACTGCACCTGCAACATCTGCTTTTTTGATGGCTCCATACCCAATAATTACCACTTCATCCAGAGTGTTTGTTTCCTCTTCTAATTCTATAATGAAGTTTGTTTTCCCTACGACAGAAACATTTTTAGTCCCATAACCGATATACGAAATTTCCAAAACAGCATTAGGTGCTACTGATAAAGCAAAATTTCCATTTAAATCGGTGGTAGTGCCATTGGTTGTTCCTTTTTCGATAACAGTTGCTCCTGGTAGTGGCTCTCCCTTAGAATCTTTTACCAGCCCTGTGATTTGTTTTACTTGCTGAGTACTCGAGCGAGGAATAGCTTTGTTTAGCAGAATTTCATTATTATCTGCTATTTTTAAGAGAAGTATTTTTTTCTTGAATTAACAAAGCTGCATCTTCAAGTTTAGTGCTTTCATACGTTAGTGCCGTTCTTTGAGCAAAAGCACTAAGGCAAAAACACATCATAATTGACAACGGTAATAAGCATTTCTTTAACATAATGTGTAATTTTAATATTAAACTTATTTTATTTTGATTTTTTCAATCTCAGAGCTATAAAAGAAAAATTTTTAAAATTAATATTATTGAAAATAATTAACTCACATCGAATGCTTTTTTTCAATTTATGTAGATAATGGTTAAAATTTTATGTAAAGAAACTTTTGTTTTAATTTTTTTAGACCGAAATACTTACCTTGTTGTACTTGCACACAAAAGATACTATACACCAAATAACAATAGTGTCAATAAATATTTTAGTTTCATACTTGGTAATGTTACCTTATTTTGGTACAAAATTACAACAATTTCTAATAGCAAGACTTAACTTATTGTACATTTGATTTGACTTATCGTACAATATATTTGCAAAATACCAAAGAAAGCATATTGTATACTGATTGTACAAATGCCATATTTGTACTTTTTCTAATGCATAAAAAAATCCCTGACATTTTTTTGTCAGGGATTTTTTTAGTTTGATTTTATATTTCCTTTCAATTAAAAAATAGCAGCCAAATCTTTTTTGTATTTTGCTAAAAGCGAACGTGTAATTCCTAAGTTTGCTTTGGTTGAATCAACAGCTAAATAAATAAAATAATTACCACTTGGAGCAATATCGATTACGTGTATTTGATTGGTCAGGGTAATTAGAATATCTTCTATTTTTTCTTTTTCTTCTAACCCAAGTATACGCAATACATTAAGTTTAGCTTTAGCAACTTCTAAGTTATATGCTGATGCCAAATTAGGGTCAAAACTGGGATCAGCAGAAGCAGAGGCATACGACACTCCCGATTTAATTTCAGTCACAGAAACAGCTATAAATCCTGGTACATTATTCTTAATATCTTGAATAAATTTATCTAATACGTTTATCATTTTGTTTTTGTTTTATTATTGTTTGAAGAAATTATTTATCAAAAAGACATTTTTTACTTTTAATAAATAATGGATAATTTGAAAGACGCTTTCCAAAAAGAGAGGCATCGAGCGGATTCGAACCGCTGTACAAGGTTTTGCAGACCTCTGCCTAGCCACTCGGCCACGATGCCCTATCAAATAATGGGTGCAAAAATACTTCTATTTTATCAATTATCCAACTATTTGTTCAATTATTTTTACACTTACCGATTCTACATCACCACCTATGGGTGGATTAAGTTTGGCTATTTCCACTGAAATTTTCGTAATTTGCTCAAAATCAGACTTTATTCGTTGAAAAATACGTCCTGCTACGTGTTCTAATAATTCTGAACGAATTGCCATCTCTTGTTTTACAATCTGATTTAGATGTACGTAATCAATCGCATCGGAGAGTTCGTCAGAGGCTATTGCTTTTTGAAAATTAGCACAAACACTAATATCTATACGATAGTTACTACCTATTTGAGCTTCTTGTTCAAGACAACCATGATAAGCATAAATGCGAATATTATTAAGTGTTATTGAATGTTCTACCATTTTTCAGTACAACTACAACCACCTATTCCTTGGAAAATATCAATACCAAGTGTAACCATGTGTGTACCCGAGTTGTACCCTACAAGGCTATTGAGATTTACACGATATCCATAAGCAAAATAAAACATTCCTCGTTTGAGACCAACCATTGGTCCTATCGAAAGTGGTTTTCCGAACTGACTTTCATCACCAAGCATACGATAGGTTACTCCAGCCCAATAGTAATCTTCAAAATCTAACCAACGGAACTTCAAGTTCAAATCGGAAGTTGAACGCCCATCACTTTCAAAATATTGTACAAAAACCGAAGGTTCTAACTCCCAACTAGCTGTTCGAGTACGGCGATATCTATATCCTGCATAAAGATTATAATTACGCAAACGATCAGGCTCACTTACTGCAAATAAACTTTCTTTTTTATCTAAAATATTAGAAGCTGACAAACTTGCAAAAATTCCTTTGTAACGATACAGCACCCCTACCTCAAAGTTATGATTTATCGTAGAACGATTATTATCTACGGCAAGATCACTAAGTGGTCTTCCTGTTTCTGTAAATTTATCAATATCAATACTAAAAGTATTTAAAATATAAGAAATACCAAAAGAGACAAAATGACTATCATTTCTGTCCAAAACTAAGTGGTGCGAAAAAGTAAATTTACCTCCCATTTGTTTGGTATATCCATTTTTATCGTTATAAAACACCAACCCTAAACCACTTCTATTTCCTAAACGCATATCGCCTGCTAATGATTGGAAATCAGGAGCATTTTTTATTCCTACCCATTGGGTAACTCCTGAGGCTCTCACTCGCACATTATTACCAATACCTGCATAGGTAGGTGCTATCAAAAACTCACTATCTGCCAGATATTGGTTATCAGCAGGCAAGCTAAATTCTTGTGCTTTGGATACATAACTAATCAAAAATACACTAATTACTATTATTATCTTTTTCATTTTATAAAAAATTTCTTTTTTTGATATTTAGTATTAGGATAGGGAGTAATTAAGTACAACTCCCTATTACCTAATTTTATTTAATATTATCGATACAACGTAAAATGTCCTTTGAATTCACGTGGGTCGTCTTCACTATTGAGTTTAAATATATACCAATAATCTCCCGTCGGCAAATCTTTTTCTTGGTACTTACCATCCCAACTTTCTCCTTTACGAAGGTGTTTGATAAATCGTCCATAACGGTCAATTACATCAATTGTCATATTCGGATAATGGTTTGTATTCTTAGGCATCCATTCATCATTAGTACCATCTCCGTTTGGTGTAAAGTATCTTGGTATTTCTACATCTATATATTTGTAATATACATCTATTTCTTTTGTACAACCCAAAGCATCAGTTACTTGAACTTTTATTAGTTTGGCTGTTTTACCAACTAATTTTGGATATTTTACAATTGTATGTGGAGTAGATGGAACAATAACATCTGGGTCAGTTCTTTTTACCAAATATACATTATTTGTTCCTGCACTTGCTCCATTGAACGCATAATTATAAGGTTCTACTCCAAACTTACCTTGTATTTTTATTTCATTGATATCCAGAGCTCCTCGGTCAGTAACATCTTCTAAATCTAATGGTTGTACATCTCTGACAAAGAATTGATTACTTTGTTTTGTACATACTTTTGTTGCCGATTCTTGATAATAAATAGTCAATATTTGCATATTGATAGAAGCTGGCGGATTGTTAATATATCCGTAGTTCAAACTGAAACTATCAAATGTTTTGCGTGTGGTTGAACTCCCTATGGTATAACTTACCTTAGTCCAGTCAAGCGTTTGTTTGAATTTAACCTCCAATCTTCCTTCATATGTATTATTATTACATTCATCAACAAACTTAACTTCTGTAGTCAAGTCTGGAACAAAAGGTATTACAAATGCATAGGGAATAGGCATTTCACAATTAACAGGGTCTACTACTTGTATTTCGTAATTAACTTCTGGACGAAGATTGTTAATTGTCGTATTGGTATTAGGTTGTACATTTAGCAATTCTTGTTTGATGATTTTGGTATCAGCATCAACTAAGCGAACTGTATAACCTTTGGTACCTGGTGTTCCTCCTTTTACTTGAATAGTGATATAACCTCCTGTTAGTTCGTCATAACAAATAGCACTTGACTTATCAATTTCTGTTACTTCTATCTTATCAGGGTCTTTGATAGTAACATCTCGTGTCCAAGTACAACCCCAGCGGTCTGTAATTCCAATAGTGTATTCACCTTTTGGCAGATTTTCAAACTTAGGACTTCTTTGAGCAGGATATATATCTCCCGTATTTTTATTTTTCAAATCATAATAGAAGGTTGTTGCTCCTGCCCCACCTTGCGGATTCAATACTTCAATAGAGCCACTTTCTCCGCCTTCACATTTAGTATCTTCTACTTTTACCATGGCTGTTATAGGCAAAGCATGTGTTATATCTACGGTGTTAATAGTGACATTAGTACAACCCCAAGCATCTTCAACAGTTATTGTATATGTTGCTGTGGTTCCAGGTGTTGCGCCACCACTTAATCCTGTAAATAGATGTTTGTAATATACACCTGTAACTGTTTGAGTATAACCATTTGTTCCTGTGATAGTTACCTTATATGGAGATACTCCCCCTACTATCTCTACCAATATTTCTCCTTGATTATTGGTACAAGTGGCATCATATTCAAGACTTGCACTTCCTTTAAGCGGTTCTTGTGCTTGACCAATACTGAATTGTGATTCGTTAGGAGTTGTACAACCTGTAGAAGTTGAAGTTGCTACTACTTTGAATAAACCAGCTCGCAAACCTGACACAGTTATTTTATTGGTTCCTGGTGGAACAGTTCCTGTAAGTGTTACCGAAGCACCTGAGTCTATACTTGTTATTGTATAGCTAAATCCGCCAGTGGATTGGTCTCCATTGCTATGGTCAATATCGACAAATATCAAATCTATCGTTCCATCATTACCTCCATAACAGCTTACTCGACCTGGATTTTCTGCTTTAATAACAAATGTATTCGGGTCTTTCACATCATAACTTGTGTAGGCTTCACAACCTGTTGCATTATCTCGTACTGTTATTTTATATGTCCCGTAAGGCAACCCAGTAAATGTTTCTGTCATAGCCGTCGAAACTTTATTTTGACTATATCCACCACCTAAATTTTGTACATAATATGTATAATTAGGAGCTGTGGGGACTACTGGATCAGTCGTAATACTTATGCTAATATTCTCACCCTGAGCACAAGTTATAGCTTGTGTTTGTGTTACTGTTATTGTTTCTATTGAAGCGTATGGGTTAATAACAAAAGGT
The DNA here is from genome assembly GCF_026005215.1 of Capnocytophaga catalasegens. GTDB lineage: Bacteria > Bacteroidota > Bacteroidia > Flavobacteriales > Flavobacteriaceae > Capnocytophaga > Capnocytophaga catalasegens. Next base: position 53,065 of record NZ_BPMA01000009.1, read on the forward strand.
CCTGGTACATCAAACTCACAACCTTCTTTATCTACAATCTTGATAGTATAAGTTCCTCCTGCTTTGTCCAATATGGTAAGCGATGGTGTTTTTGAGCGTTGTACTTCAACTGTTCCTTTCAAGAATATATATGTATAATCACCATTACCACCCGATACACCTGTTGTATCGATTTCTATTTTAGCATCTTGAATTGCCTGATTAGCATTACAAGCAAACTGAGTTACTTTTACAGCATTAGATGCTATGGTAATAGGTTGTGGTGAACGAACGGTTGCAAACACTGTGATTGATTCACAACTTTGAGTTATTGTTACACCATTGTATATAGTAACATTAATTGATTTTGCCTGAATTTCATAACGAACTCCTGTTGGTGTTCCCATCAAGTTCTGGAAAGTAGCTCGGGTTCCGTTCATACTTATATCTACAACATTTGCAATAGTTGTACTTGTATAAGTTGAATAACTTGATGGAATTGGCACATTTGTTCCTGTTGTTAAATCAACAGCACTCACTATCTTGAATGCAAACGGTTGTAATGTATGACTTCCTGCTGTTACAGTAATTGCTCCTACTCCATTTCCTATAGCAGTTGTTCCTGAACATTTTTCATCAATTACATTAGCTACATTAAGTACTGGTATTTCTTTAGGTTGTACAACTACATTACGTACAATCGGACAACTAAATGTATTTTCATCAATATACACTCGATAAATACCTGAGTCTGTAACATTGAATGATGTTCCTGCTGATGTAACAGCCGTTGCTGTAATCTTAGGTGTAATCGTTTCTGTTTCTACTAAGTTACCTGTAAGCGGATCTATGGTTATTATTTTCTCTACATAATCTACTCGATAGAAATAACTTTTACTTGGGTCAAAATTTTGAATATTTGATATGGTTACCTGACCACTCGGTGTTGTTGGGTCACACGTTATTGGGCGAGTAACTTTCAAATCATACGTAACTTTGTCTAAGATTGTAAATGAGACAGCTACCGATTCACAATTATTCTGGTCATATACTTTTATTTCTTGTGGTGCCGGATCAGAATAAATATCTCCTACAACAAATTCATTAAGAACAATTGTTATCGGACGTTTGGTGCTGGTTACTCCACCGCGAGTAATGGTATAATAATGCTGACCTACTCCTGTTTGAGTCATTTTAACACGGATTCTGTATTGTCCATTAGCACCACACAAATTTTCTGGTGTTACCGTATTGATAATTGGCACATTATCTTTAATTACTGGAACATTTGCTGATCCTACACAGCCATATTTATCTTGTACAAACACATACCATGTTGGATTAGGTGTCACAGAGACATTAGTATTGAATGTCTTCTGTCTGTTGGCTGTGGCTGTTACTGCTGCCCATTCTGCCGTTGTTGGTGGTGTATTTACATTTTTAAATATATATTTGAAATCGGCTGTACCTCCTGTAATTACAGCAGATAACTCTGCGGAAGTATTACAAGTTTCGTTTTTCACAAGGCTCAATATCACACCAAGTGGAACATCAGAGGCCAAAATAGTAAATGGTTTAGAGGCTGTTACACAATTTGTTGGTGTTTCTGTAAAGACGATATAGTATTGTCCTTTATCTAAACCACCTGCTGTTGTATAAGGGAATGTTGCAGGCAAAGCGATAGTTCCAGAGGCTCCTGCGGTAGTAACTGCTGTATTTTCTGGATATTTATATACCTGATAACCAATACTTGTTACTCCTGAAGGCATTCCCGAAAGCGTAAAGGATACTTTTCCGTCGGCAGTACCACACGCTGGAATTCCCGTTACAGAATCTACTTTAGTCGTGGTATTTGTAAGCAATGGAATATTTTTCTCAAATATTTCATAACATCCGTTATTTCGCACTACAAACTGGTAAGTTACCCCAGGAATAAGCCCTGTCATTGTATAAGAAGCCGCCGGATATGTTGTACCTCCTATTGTATAACTATCTGTTGTGGCTTGATTCCATTCACCAGGTGCATATGTCGCTGGGTTTCCTCCTCTGTATATAGCAAAGTATATATTAGCTGCTACAATAGGCGTACCATTTTTGTTGTATGTAATTAACTTAGCCGAACCACCTCCTGCTTTACAATCTGTAACTACCTGTGGCTCAACAACTAATTCGTTTGTAAGACCTCCAATAGTTATTTTTTTCTCAGTACGACAGCCTTTGGCATCAATCATTACAAGCGTATAAGTACCTTCTGCAAATCCACTAAATGTATAACTATCTGTACTTGCACGTCCAGTTACTTGATGTACAGCTCCAGTATCCAAGTCGCGAGTGATAGCTCCTTGTGAGTTATATACGTACAAGCTAAATGGTGCTGTTCCTCCACTACTCCAAGTGGCAGTTATTTTTCCGTGTACTGATGTTCCACTTGAACAAGTAATATCTTGTTTTGTAAGTGTCAGATTTACTGCTGGTACTTCACCAATTGTAACCGTAGTATCTACATAACATTCTTTAGAATCAATCAAGCGAACAATATAAGTTCCTTTTGCTAAATTAGTTGTACCTACGTTAGGTGTTGTAGTTCCTGTTTTATATACTTCTACCCTGAAAGGAGGAACTCCTTTAGTAGCATCAATATCTTTGGACAAATCAATAGGACGCACTACACCTGCTTCTCTTACTCCAATAAATCCTGTTGAAGCTCCCGAACAAGCTATATCATCTGCTGCTAATACAATACTTGGTTTCCATTCGGGTTTTACATTCTCGATGATGATTGCCTTGGTTACGTTACAAGGCACTAAGCCCGATGACCCTGTATTGGAATCTTCTACCATAAAGTAGTATTCTCCTGCTGTTTTGATAGTTACAGTTGCTGTTGCAGGAGTTGTTGAGCTTCCTGCATTGGTTATGTTAAACACTACATTCCCTGCGTCAGTATCAGTATCGGGACGGAAAGCTCCCGTAGCACCTCTTCTCCATTTGAATGTTTTGGCGTCTTTTCCTCCTTCCACACGAAGTGTTATTTTCTCTTCAGCGTTGGGTTTGCAACTAAATCCACCATCTGTATCAAGTTGCATAGTGAGCTGTTTGTAAATAGTAACACTTTCAGTGGCTGTACATCCATAGCGGTCTCTAACTACTATTTGGTACGTACCATCACTCAAATTATCGAAAGTAAATACATTGGATGTTAAGATTATTGGTCTTTCAAAAGTTACGCCATTGTCTTTACTAAATTCGTAATTACCTGCACCACTATGAGCGGTAATGGTGATAAAAGCATCGCCCAAACCGGAATAACATTGTGTATAATCAGTACTAATGGTAACATCTACCTTGTCAGGAATTACATACATAGCAATAGAATCGTTTCCACCACAATTATTAACATCTTGTACATTAAATTCATATGTGCCAGGTGTAAGTCCTACGATAGTTCCTACACTGCCCGATACACTCGAACCAGTGGTCAACCAAGTAGTTGAACCTTGTAAGCGATAACGCAGTTGATAAGGAGCTTTGCCACCTGATATTTGTAGGGTTACAATTGAAGTCGTATAAGGTGCTACACAACCGATAGGCGTAGCTGAAATACCTCCGGAAGGAATGGTAATAGGTGCGGGTTCTCCTATAGTTACATTGCCCATATTGACCACACAATCAGCGTCTCGGCGGACAATAATCGTATGCGTACCTACGCTTAGGTTTATCAGTTCAAAGCGATTAGTTGTTGAAGGCACTAAATTAGCCGTATTCCAAGTGAGACCATTATCTATTGAATATTCGATAGAGGTAGCTCCCTGTAGGTTTTTCGCTTCAACGATTACTTTGCCTGTGCCTCCATTACACTCAGCGTCAAATACTTGTACAATAGTCGGTTTAAACTCTTGTCCTTTTTTAGGAGTTACAGACAAGGTTACAGGTTTCTGACACGTTTCAGTCGGTTGGCTCACATCTATCTCATCTAAACCAACAGCTGTTATCGATGTCGTACCGCTTACTATTCGCAATACGGCAGAAGTATTAGATGTATTGCCAGCTGCTATTTCATTAAATATCAACTCATTAAGTGCCGACCAAGCTCCTCCACGTGCCGCTACGGGGAGCGTACGAGTATAGGTAGTTCCACCTATGACCAACTCAACACGCAGACTTGGATCTGCTTTGCTTGATGCAGCTTGCAATAGGTTGATATAACGTAGCGAAACGACCATTTCCTTACCTGGAATTACGTTATTGATTGTTTTTTCAAACAAGATATTGGCGCGCGCCGAAGTTACTAAGGCTAAGTAACGCCCTGTTCCTGAAGCATCGCTTGGTGAGATATATTCGGTAGTTGCCGGTGGCTGTTTGGTTTGTATATACGTACCCGTGCTAAGGGTTTGTCCTACGGCACAAGTAAGCACCGGAACAAATGGGTTACATACATCATCGCCTTTGCCGAAATCTTCTGTAAAGAGAATATTGCGCTGGCGATTTGCCGTATCTTTATAATAGATATTGATAATATATGGATCACCACTGGGCTTGGGCGGAAGTACAAAGACATTACCCGTTTGTCGTGGACCATTATCTACTGAATACTCATATGTATACACTTTACCTCCTGGCGCTTGTGGGGTAATGGTAAATTTGGCATTACCATCACAATCATAAGTAATATCGGTATTCGGATTGAAAGGTACGTTGGGCTGTACAATAGCAGGATCAACAACCACGTCTATTTCTAACGGGTCGCACTTACTCGTATCGCGTACCAATACTTTGGTTGTATTACTTATAAAGCCGATTGGACTACTTTGCCAAGTATTACCACTATCAAAGCTATACTGATAAGGTGGTTTTCCTCCCGATACGTTATTGATATGAACTTCGTAGCGCTTAGGTATTGACGTATCACACAATATATCTTTTACAATACCTGCATATCCTACCAATGGGTCTGATGGTTCAGTAATAATGATTTCTTTTTCAAAAGAACATTTATGACTTGCGAAGACTGCTTCTACCAATGCTACATATCTTCCTGCTGGTACATTCGGAAATATACCTGAATTATTCTGACCCACTTGTGTACGTGTACCACTCGAAGCTATCCGATATAGAGTAACACGCTGTGGCAATGGATTAACAAACTTAGCTGTAACTGTTGTAAATTTGCCTGCGCATTCTATTGGATCAAAAGAAGTTATTATCTGATAATCAGGATTGTACGGTACAGTTACCTCATTGGTTACTACGTTCTTACCATCGGCATCTCGGATAACAAACTTGTAACGACTACCGGGTTTTGCAATTTTAAATACGCCTTGGAAAATGCTCTGTGTGGCAGTTCCTGATACAGTAAATGCCGATAAAGGTATATTTTCTAAGGTAATCCCTGGATGAAGTTCTACATCATCAATACTATAAATGGCTACTTTATAAGGGCGTTTTCCGCCTTGTGCTTCAAATTCAAAATTGGCATCATCGCAATCGACCCATGCAAGGAACTTGGCAGTACCTGTCAAGGTAGCTTGATCACGAACCACAGCTGTTTCTGTATATTTACATACGGGTATGGCTGTTGAGGTAACCTCTACGGTAAAGGTTCTACTACCATTACGAGGGATTGTCAAGTTTTGGAAAATATGTTCGTGAGTGTTGCCCGTAGTTTTCGTAACTGTTTGTATAATAGTAGTTCCTTCTTTGAGTGTATAGGTGTACGGAATGCCTGTGGTATTCATCGTTACGTTGATAGAACCAGCGGTAAAGTTGGTTTGGTGCGTAATATCAATACGCCCCGAAAGCCCTGCTGTATACGCTGTAAAATAAAAATCTTTGGTACAGCCATCAGCCTCTATACGTAGACGATAATCTCCTGCACCCGAAAGCGTATAGCTATTACCGGTGGTTATATCTGTCCAACAACTATCTGCACGCGACTGGCAGTTGGGTTGTGTATAGGTACAAGAGGTATTATAGCGTTGCCATACAATACGCTTAGCACTACTAAATGTAACATTGAGTACTCTACTATTTCCGTCGCAGAGGTAGAAATGACTTACCCACGTACCATCGTTACCGCAGGTAGCACCACCGTCTGATTGCGAACGTATAGGATCATTGGCTCCATTCAAAGCATTACTTAATAAAAGATTAAATACATCTTCTTGAATTGCGTGATAAGCATAAGGAGCTTTATATACTCTACTTGGACAAGAATTATCAGCTACTTTTCGGACTTTATATACTCCTATTTCTGTAGCCGTATATGTTGGTCCTGTTCCCAAAAGTCTATTATAAACATCATACCATTCATAACGTTTGTATCCTGTACCTTCTGCTTTTAAAACAACATTTGCACCAGTGGGCGCACATAAGAGTTCTTGTTTAGGGCATTTTCTATCTATATCAAGTGCTCTCTCTGTTACGTTTGTTAATAGTGAAGTTGGACAATCAGGAGAACCAGATGTAACCCATACCGATGAAATCAACTTATTATCACAAGCATTTTCAAAATCTTTACAATCATTACTTATATAAAGAGGAAAATAAATAAAGCTTCCTCCATAAACACCTGTTACAGCTGGGTCTATATTAGTAATAGTAAAAGTACGTGTAGTAGCATCATACGTAACACTAGGTGTATATGCTGGGGTTGTAATTTCACTAATATCAATTTCGGAAGATCCCCCTACCTTCACACCTTTATTGTCTGGTAATTGGATTTTTACTACGGCATTTGTATTTATAGTTCCAGTACCACCATTACTTAACTGAACTCTTAACTCTATTTTTTGTCCTCTAAGAGGTTGATTATCAGCTAAAGGATATCTTCTATTATGCGGATATACGTAAGCAAGACTACCTCCATAAAATATGTAAAGATATACAACAGTTACCTTAAATTCCATTTTACTTACATTCCCTGCATAATCAGTAGCCGTATAAATCACTTTATTTTCTCCTACTGGGAAAACAGCAGAATTACCTATACTATTACCATTAGCATCAGCAGGTGGAGTATAAATAACCGTACCAGAGCCATCTCGCACCTCCCAAGTAACTGTTTTTAAACAACCTTCGGGATCAGTAACCACAGGAGGATTCCATCTATAACCTGATTCACATTTTTTTATCAAAGTGTTTGTTTCACCATCAGGCACTTGCGAAATAGTAGGTGGAGTTTTATCTTCTTTTACCTGTATGGTTTTTTTGTTCGAGTTAAAGGTATTGACACTTCCACAAATAGAAGGGTCTTTGGCTGTGTAAGTAACCCAATACTCGGCTGTTTCGGTAGGGTTAATTGTAATGCGTTTTTTTCGAGTGTCTATTCCGTTTAAGAATTGCGGTTTACTCGAATGCCACTGAAAGTTATACACGTTGGAAGGCAAAGCAATACTTAACACCAAAGGCTGACCAGGACACAGGTTATCTCCCGAGGCAATAACATCGGTATTCGATTTCGGGTCAAAGTCAGGTATGGGGTATCCTTCTTCATCGCAAGCCGTTACCAAACGAATCACATACTCTTCGTTAGTATAAGTAAGTCGTGGCAACTTCGTAAAGGCGTGATAAGTATCGCCATTAGCTGGTTTGCTCGGTATAGTATGGAAAGGTACTTCGACACCTGCGTTGTCTTTGGCACGTCGGAGTGCTTTGGTCGTTTTATTTTGTATCCATAGCTGATAAGTAACCGGATACGCAGGTTCACCGCTACCTATTTCTACACCAATAACTCCCGTAGAGGGGTCTTGCGGGTTACAAAGGGTTGCTGTCGGGTTAAGAGAAACCTTGCCTGCCGCTTTTATTTCAAAAGCATAGTATATTTGATGTATATAGGGCTTCCAATATGAGTTATCTCGTATTTTGGCATTATTACCTGTACCATTGGCATAGCCGTTGGTAGGATTTTTAAACACCGTAAGTGACTGGTTGTACCAGTTCATCGTATTTTGAATTTTCAATATATATCTTCCAGGCAGAATGTTACGGAAAGTACCTTTTATTCCTTGTTCGCGTGTAGTATATTTGGCTACCCAACTACCGATTCTACTCAGGGCTTCGGTGTGCGATATTTTACCCAAAGCACCAGTGGTACTGTTGTCTTTTAGTAGTTCTGCATAGTGATTTTGAATAGCTTCCACCACAGCATTGGGGTGCATATTGTACGTTACCAAAGCACCTCCACGACACCCCCCCGATACATCAACTACTGGATTATAAACTGCTGGGTTGGAGTTTATTGTATAAGTTTCGGTACGTGTAAGACAGGTTGTACTATATTTTATTTCGTAACTTCCTGCTGGTAAGTCATATATAAAGTTAGGTTCGTTATCAGTTTTCTGAAATTTAATAGGGTAGTTAATGGTATGGGTTTGTGCCAATGACCAAGGACCATTGATAACCACTTGGTCTGTAGAGCGCCCATCAGTTGGTTTTATCTCAACAGTCAGCGGATTAGCTGGCGAATAAGTCATTCCTCCGTTATGGCTTGATTCGTAATCGATACGGAAGTTAGGCGATGTGCCTTCGAGCACTGTGTATTTCCACGCCGAAGCACGAGCAGCTCTTACAGGCAAATTGCCTACAACGGAATTATTTATACCTGTAATATCCAAGTCATAGCTAAAATATTTGCATTCAGACTTATCTGCTCCATTCACATTCGATTTGACAAAAACTTCAATTTTATATTTGCCATCGGCAGTAATATCGAGATACTCAGGCGCTTTACCTATTGATCCATCGGGGTTGATATCGCCTGTTCCTTGTAAGAAATCTCCTATGTTAATATCTTTTGAGGTAACGGTTGTCCAATTACCTCCACCATTATCTTTTTGCAAACGCATTGTAACCAATGGCTCACAGAACAACGAAAATGCTTCTTTGGTATTGCGAAGCCAATAGTTCCATGTATTTGCTTTGAGAGATGACTGTCCAATACTTATTCGATATCCGGTACGCTTACACATATTATCAACCAATTCCGAAATATCATTAATAGGTCTTGGTACAGAAAGAACTTTCCCTTGTAGATTATAGGAAAAAGAACCTTGTTGCATTTTTGAAATATCAACTAAATAATCGGCTGTAATATCGGTAGTACCTGGGCAATTATCATCAAAAACCAGCGAAACTTGGTCGCCTTCTTTAACTTCACAATCACTTTTGAAGAACTGACAACTATTACGTCTGTAAGTACTTCCTTGTATCCACAGAATATTATATCCAGAAGTTCCTAAGGTAATCTGTGAAGTTGCTGTATTGATTGATTTTTCGCACACCACAGCACCTGAGCGAGTAATTTTGACCTTCAAAGTTCCGGTTGCTTTTGGCAGATAACCTTTGTACGGGTCAAATTGCAGACCCACCAAGAGCTCATAGGTTTTACAATTGGCACACTTAGGCTTGTAAAACGATGTAAGGAACTCAGGGCTTAACGGTGGTGTATCTACATTGACAGATCTCCCCTTTTCTGCATAGAAACAACCTGCTTTTTTGTTAATATAATCAATAATACGTACTTCATAAACACCAGTCTCTACGGGGTTTGTATCCGAACCAATTACTTTGATTTCGGTTACCCCCGTAGTACCACTTTTGGCAACCTCTGCACTACTTGCTTTGACAACACCGCCTTGCAACAACTCTACTTTGTAAGGACCTGTACCTCCACTATTGAGTATTTTGACCGAAACTACACCATTCTTTCCCTGATCGCACGTAGGGGGCACCTGAGCGATTTTATCTACCATATAATATATATAGGTAGTTGTTGTAGTTATTGATTTTAGAGTCGAATCTTTCGTACCGTCTTTCTTACGAACACGCACTTGGAAGTTTGCTGGTATCAAATTTTGAAATGAAGCCTTTCCATTACTATCTAAGGTCAATGAGGCTTCTTCTTTGGTAGAACCAGTCTTGAACAAAACAGCTTCCCATTCATTCCCTTTACAATCAGCCTGCACATTGATTTGCGCATCAGAAGCACATGTACCTTGCACTTGGCTTAGTGTAAAATTGTCAACATTACATTGCCCGTATATGCTTGCCCCTTGCAACCATACCAAAGTCAATAACAGTAGTTTAACAAAATTCTTCATAAATTTATTTAGCTTTAATCATAAATAATTTCTTTACTTAATGCCTTTACCATAAAATAAAGACATTTGAATACACTATATTGGTCGGAGGCAAATGTATAAAATTTATTTGTAATTGTTTTTATTTTTTTTTATTTTTTTTTATTTTTTTTCAACAAAATGGAAAAACCTTGTAGAAACAAGGTTTTTAAGCTTTTTTTTACAAAATTTCACATTAAAAACCTCAGTTAATAACAATATTTATGATATAAAAATAAAGTTTTCAACATTTATTTTTGGCTTATTCTGGTTATTCTACAACTTTATTTGTGAAAAAATGAAAAAATTTCACACACAAAGAAATCAAATTTTTTTTAAATCAACCAAGAGCGTGTCTTATTATCTCATGTCGAGATATTTTTTCAAATAAAAAACTAAATTCACTTACAAACACTCTTTTTTTGCTTTTTTTAAAAAAAAATAAAGTATTAGTCCATTTCCTTTTTTTTGTAAAAAATAACCTAATTTCTGAGTGCTGTTTTTTGTTATCTTTTTTAATCATAATTGTTTGCTCTTTTATAAGTAATAAGCTAAACTAATTACCAAAAAATGTTTTTTTAACATTATCAACTGATATATGGGCATTTCACTCGTGAGACAACTATTTATCAGTTGATATATTATAAAAACACTCGTGAAACAAGTAGCTATCAAAGAATAAATGCTTGTTTCACGAGGGGGGATTGTGAGGTTTTATTTTGTGTATTTCCTTGGCGAAACGACTCGTGTAAAATTTTATTTTCCTTATTTCGCTCGTGAAACGACATTCATCTAACCAACCGATTATTATTTTAGGGATTAAGTAAATGAAAATTAATTCAATGAAAAGGCAATATTATTCAAATGATATATATCAAATGTAAGTTTACATATATACATTTTTTTCGACCTTATAAAAATCAAATATTTATAAGAAAAATAATATTTTCTGTTCTGCATACGACCCTTTCAGGGTTGGTTAAAAATGTTCACGCATAATCTTCTATAAACATCTCACCTTTATGACGAATATAGAATTAATATGATCAAAATTTTAAATGCTATTCTTTTGGAGGAATTTCAAGAGAATTACTTTTTGCCCACATATTGGAATGAGCAGTGATGATAATGATCAAAAAAAGTATTGGAAGTAACAATAATACGATTGTATTGACACACAGTTGGAGTTGTTATCACTATTACTAAAAATTATAATAGAAGATACATAATGTATTAAAAAAATATTGTATATCCGTAATCACTCATAAGCTGTAATATTGGCTAAAACCAATCTGTCAAATAAATGCTCTGCAAAGTAACGACGATTGAGCTTGTAAACAAATTCGTCTAAGTATAATTGTAAATACTTCCGTTTGATTTTGTGATAGTTACATAATAAATTCCGCTTGGCATTACTGATAACAATATGCACCCATTTCAA
>NZ_BPMA01000010.1 GCF_026005215.1 Capnocytophaga catalasegens
TCAGTATTGTTTTTGCTTTTTTAACGGGATATTTGTTTAGTTTTTTCTATTTTTTAGAAAAAGATCCACTTTGGGAAATTTGCATTGGCTTTCCGTTTCCACATTTTGGCTATAATTTTATGGGAAACGGTTGCCAAGATTTTTTATGGGGTTATGGCAGTGGCACAGGAAAAACTGGTAAATTCGCCTTGGCTAACCCGCTGATTTGTTGGGTAATATGTTTTATTTTTTACACATTTTTCAAAAAACAAACCACAACATTACAACAAAAGATAAAAACCCTGTTTTCTGTTCTGTTATTGCCGATTTTAATTTTTTGTAGCATTTCGTTCCTTTCATTTTTTCCGTTGGAAAAGCAAAACAACGTAAATGATATTTTGATTGGGCTTCCGTTTCCGTTTTACGAATACAGATATATAGGAGAAAATTGTTCAACCATTGTGAAGAATTGGAATATAATTCATTTAATCTTAGATTTTTTTATTACGTTTACAGCGATTTTTGTATTGCGAAAATACCTGTTTTACAATCCATATAAGTTCAAAAAAGATTTTTTGGGGTTTATTTTTGGGAATTATTTTATATTGAAAACATTATGACAAAAAAAGTAATTTTCTGTGCATTCGTCATTTTTGTAGCGTGGATAGTAGCCATTTTCGTACACGATATGGGAGTCTATTTCTACAAAAAGCATTATTTCTTCCAAAGGGATATATCGTGGGGGATATTGGTTCATCTTGTATTCAAATTTTTATATCCTATCAGCTTGATTTTTAGTGCATTTTTATTCTTTTGGAAAAAGAAAACAGCAATTATTCCGTTTTTAATATTATTTTTGTACGTCGGATTCATAGGGTGGGGATACCGCCCCTTGCGGACAATACTTATATTAACCTCAATCAGTTTAGGATATTTTTTATTATTCATCAGTTTTAGAAAAATAGAAAAGAAATTATCTTAATGTTGAATAAAATATAACAAAAATTGGGTAACAAAAAGAACTATGAAGCAATTTTGGAGATATAACATTTTATCAGCAATGGTATTTTTTGTTGGGTATCTCGCATCGTTTTACTATTCATTCAAAACGGAGATAGAGTTAGCCATAACAAGCGTCTTTGTCTTGTTTTTAATTGCTGTTTTTCAGCTTATTGTAAGTATTTTTGCCTCGCTATCATTCATCAAAAAGCAAACTATCTACACACTTTTTTTTATATTTTTACTATCACTAATCGTAATAATAGAAATTATTTTAGCAATGGTTTTATTGGTCGGAGCAAGGGCAAAAGGAGTGTATGGCTATTAAAAATCAATACCTCATGATTTTTTTTTAACAAAACATTAATATCTTTTGATTAATCTCATTTTGAAGTTCAATTTATTAAAAATCAAATAGTTATAAAAATTAGTAAATAAAAAACATTTTTTTAGTAGTATAATACACAAGTTTTTACTAACTTTACGCCCTAAGAGGGTAACCAATTTTATATTTAATGGGTTTATTCGACAAATTATTTGGAAATTCTAAGGAAAAAACAGACACTCATTTAGGTGCATTTGCACCTAATAACGACCATACACCTATGGATGAACGCTTCGTTGTCAATTTTAAAAACAACGGAGGGATTTTTGTTTATTGTGATACAATGAAAGAGATTATTGATGCTTTTGATGGAATTGTTGGAGAGAATTTGCAGGAAAAAATTTGTTGTCCCAATTTAGAAATTGAACACATTTTCTCAGAACATTATGCTCGTTTTTTTACAAATTCTTTCGAGCATGCCTCTGTTTTTATGACGGATTGCGAATACCTCATTGCTTTTAATGGTTCCATTTTATTTTCTTCAAATCAATTAGGAGGCAAGCGACTGAATGAACTTCCTGAAACCATTATTGTTTTTGCTAAAACTAGTCAAATTGTAAATCATATAAGTGACGGATTACGCGGTATCAATGGACGACCAAAAGAGCAACGACCAAGTAATATTACAACTTTTCAGAATTTTGAAAAACGAAAAGATAATAATTTTTTGTCTTACGGAAGTTGTCCTCGTAAGATGTATTTACTTTTGTTAGAAGATTTAACCTAATTTTTTTCTCGTGAATGAACTTTTGAAAAGAGGATTAACAGGAGTAATATACATTTTTCTACTACTTGCTGCTATTATGCTGAACGCTTCGGCATTTGACTTTCTATTTCTTATCTTTGGGATCATTTGTATATACGAATTCAAACGTATTATTCGTCTATCAGAGTATCGCATTTTCTTTACTTTCCTGCTTTTATGGTGGATTTTTATTCATATTGATATTAACCTGTTTATCAAAAATATTCTGCTTTTTGCTGTAATTATTACGAATCTGATTCTAACTTTTCATCTTTTCAAAAAAGAAAAAATTACATATACAGAAAGGGAAAAATTTATGCTGAGTTTGCTATACATTGGTGGAGGTTGTATTTTCTTACCAATGATTTATCAGAGTGAAATAGCTCGTTTATATGTCGGTTTTGAAGATTTTAGACTTCGTCAAATTTTTTCAAGCTTCCCAACCGAAGTTCGTTCGCTCAACGAAGCTCAACATACAATGATAGGGATTTTGTGTATCATTTGGGCAAGTGACAGTTTCGCTTATTTGAGCGGAAAGGCTTTAGGCAAGCACAAGTTATTTCCATCGGTTTCTCCTAAAAAAACGATTGAAGGTTTTATAGGCGGATTTTTAGGAGCATTACTTTTCGCTGTTCTTTTTTCATATTATAGCGAAAAATCAACACTTACTTGGATTCTTCTATGTATTATGCTTGTGGTAACTGGCGCTATTGGCGATTTGGTTGAGTCAAAATTCAAGCGAGTTGGTGGTAAGAAAGATAGTGGAACTATCTTGCCTGGTCATGGGGGCTTGCTTGATCGTTTAGATAGTCTTATTTTTGCTTCGCCTTTTGCTTATGCTGTATTGCAAATTATTTATTTTATCAATCATTAAAAATTATGTTTCATAAAGAAGGTTTTAAAATTATTTCAATAGCTGTTTTTATAGTAGGAGCTATTTGCCTCTCAGTAGAATATCTTATTGATATCGTTTGGTTACAGAAAATAATTCAGATTGTTGCACTTGTTTTTTTGGCACTGATACTTCAATTTTTTCGTAATCCGAAACGAAATACACAGCAAGATTTGCACAAAATTATTTCGGCTGTTGATGGAAAAGTAGTTGTTATAGAAGAGGTCTTTGAAAAAGAATATTTTAATAATAAACGGCTGATGATTTCAGTATTTATGTCTCCACTCAATGTTCACGTAACTCGCTATCCTACAAGCGGAAAGATTGTTTATAGCAAATATCACCCAGGCAAATACTTGGTTGCTTGGCATCCCAAAGCTTCCGAAGAAAACGAAAGAACTACGGTGGTTGTTGAAAACGAAATTTTCGGTAAAGTACTCTATCGTCAAATAGCAGGAGCTTTGGCAAAGCGAATTGTCAATTACGCTAAAGAAAACCAATTAGCTATACAAGGTACTGATGCAGGATTTATCAAATTTGGTTCACGAGTTGATATTTATTTACCGCTTGATGTTGATGTGAAAGTATCTCTTAATCAGATAGTTAAAGGAGGAATTGATATCTTAGCTGAGAAATAGAATTTTCTCTAAAATTCTGTCTTTTTGAAATAAAAAACTCAATTTGATGATTTCAAGTTGAGTTTTTTGTTACCAAAATTTTCCATTATTTTTCTTGTTCCATTAGTTCTCTTATTTTTCGCTCTTCCCAATTCTTTCCGAAGAAAATATCGGGGGCAAATACCCTGAGTGCGTGTGAAGTCAATCCGATTCCCCAGCCGAAAATCACCCACAAACTCCAAGGGTTATGCGGATTTTGATAAAGATTTAATCCCACCAAAAAAGAATTGATTATCAAGTAAGAAAACAGATGATTGTAAAATTTTTTGAGTTTTTTCACGCGTTTTTGTGCCTTTTTGTAGGCATTTTCGTTTGTTGTTTCCATTGTATTTCAGTTTTAAAATTATTTCAAATATCCTTTCAATGCCTCTACATAACTATCAAATGCTTGTAATCCTTTCGGGGTGAGCGTGAGGATCGTGTTGGGGTAATTATCTTTAAATAACTTGGTTACGGAAATGTATCCTGCCGTTTCGAGTTTGCCTATCTGCACACTGATATTCCCCGAAGTGGCTTTGGTAACTTCCTTTATTCGGTTGAAATCTGCTTTTTCTTCCGAAACCAAAAGCGACATTATCGCCAGTCGCAACTGCGAATGCAAAAGTGGGTCTAAATCTTTAAACATCGGAATTATTTTTTTTAATTTTTTGGGACATTTCAATGATTTTCTGAGCAATTTCTTGACAATGCCTTTGACTGCCCAGCATTCCCATCGATTGTGTTTCCACCTGATACAGATGTTTTGCTATTTTGAACGCATCTGCATTTCGAATTACCAAACTAAATATATGCGGTGTGTAGCTTTGGTATTCGTCTCGGCATTCTTCATTATCATTTACGCCTATGGGATCCCAATTTTCCCAAAGTATTTTATCAATAGCCTTATATAATTGCTTCTCTCTCTTTCTGTGTCATACGATTGAATTTATTTTTTTAAACCAAAATTACTCTTCTATTTGGAATAATAGAGCATCCTTGTTGATTAATTTTATATTTGGATAATCATTTTTAAAAATTACTTCACCTATAAAAACAATGTTATATACAGCATTTTCTTCTATTAGATCTTTAATATTCCCTCGATATGAACTTGTTTTACGCATTTCATTTTGGTTATTTCGCCTCCAAATTTCTAAAAAATAATATTTAAATTTTTCTCCTTCTTTTTCTCCTTCTTTTTTTCCTTCTTTCTCTATTGTTCTGAGTATCCCTTTCCCATAAAATGCATAAATCTCCCCATTTTCATTTTTATCTATAAAATTATTTAAACTTTTTCTTCTCAAGGATTTTGTGTGTGTTACATTTCTATTTTCCTTAATAAGCATCGGAGATACATCAATATCAGAATATTTTTCTTTATTAGTTGAAAAATTTTCAATTTTAGATTTGCAAAGCATCCTCATTATGGAATGTAATTTATCTCTTATTTGATTTTTATCCAAAGAATTAAAATAGCTTTGAATCATTTTTTTTGTTGCATATTCAAAATTATATGAGCATTTAGGATAATGTTCAGATGATGGTATTCTTCTTAGATGAGCTTTACGAAAACTAGTTTTTTCCACAAATGTTAGTTTTGCCTTAAAACACTCAGGGCAAAACATATCATTGTTATATTTATTTCGTATATTCTCATTGTCTATTATTTTTTCAATATCAAAAATTTCTTTCTCTATTTGAGAAAAAAAGTGTTCAAATGATTTATTTTTCATAATCCCATTCTGTGTAAAATATTTTATAAATTTCGTTTTTTATAATCTGTGTGCAGTTTTATCCCTGGAATTAGCAACATCAATACCGCCAAAAGCGAACTTAAAAGCGTTATGAAATATCCGTAATTCACATATAATGAACTATAAATCAATACAAAAGAAACCGATGAAGTAAAAATCCAAAGTCTGTTTTTCAATTGTAAAGCAGTTGCCAAAGAAGCCATTACCATAGGCGAATAAATGATTAGGACTAAAAATTTTGATAAAATCGGTGAAAATCCGCCAATCATTGCCGAAATCCCTGCAAAAAACCAAATCCAATCCGTCCAATCGGTTGATTTTCCTTGTTTTTCGGCTTTGATACTTTTTTTCATTTTGGCAGCAAAGGTAAAAATAAATCCCAAAGGCATCAAAATAGCCCATACCAAGCCTGATTTTTCAGGATAATAATTGAAATGAAGCATCAGAAACTGCAAAATTCCTGCTATTGCTACCAAAATTCCCCAAAATATAAAGAAAAATCCATTTTCCTCATACTTTTGTTTTCGTTGATTGATAATTGTTTGAATAATTTTCAAACTTTCATTCGGATTAAAATTTTCCATTTTTCTAAATTTTAAAGTTAATAATCTAATTATTTATTGTATATCCGTAATCACTCATAAGCTGTAATATTGGCTAAAACCAATCTGTCAAATAAATGCTCTGCAAAGTAACGACGATTGAGCTTGTAAACAAATTCGTCTAAGTATAATTGTAAATACTTCCGTTTGATTTTGTGATAGTTACATAATAAATTCCGCTTGGCATTACTGATAACAATATGCACCCATTTCAA
>NZ_BPMA01000011.1 GCF_026005215.1 Capnocytophaga catalasegens
TTGAAATGGGTGCATATTGTTATCAGTAATGCCAAGCGGAATTTATTATGTAACTATCACAAAATCAAACGGAAGTATTTACAATTATACTTAGACGAATTTGTTTACAAGCTCAATCGTCGTTACTTTGCAGAGCATTTATTTGACAGATTGGTTTTAGCCAATATTACAGCTTATGAGTGATTACGGATATACAATAAAGTTTTTACTTAAAAATTTACCCAATATACAGCGACCAACTTTATTGATACAGGGAGACAAAGATCCCGGCATTAAAAAAGAATATGCAGTTGCTGCGGCTAAAATTATTCCCAAAGCTCAACTGATTATTTTTGAAAATCATAAACATTGGCTTCAAAAAGATACCCGTGCCTGTCAATGAATTGTCAGCGTCGCATTTTGCCTTTTTTGAAAATGCGTATTTTGAATATATTGCCGAAATCAAATCTTAAATCAAGTTTCCTTTTTAAAATAAAACTTTCGACTTAAAAAATATAACGGTAGCTTTTGGAAAAAACCTGCGGTGCTTTTATCCGAAACCTGCGGTTGTTTTACTCAAAACCAAGCGTGGTTTTTGAAAAGGAAAAATTTTATTTCGCCCAAAACTTTGTTAGAATGAGATGATTTACTAATATTGAGTGTTTTGCATTGAAGATTATCGCCCGTGCGGCTCGCACCTTTGTAGACGCTTTATTTTAGGTTTTTCGGGAAAATGCCTATATTTTTGCAAAAAATAATTTTAATATGCGTTGCGTCTCTGCAATTAAAAATAAAAAAATAGAAAAAATATGAACATCACAGAAATTAACAGCACCGACAAAGCCAAAAAGAAAATCAAAGCCATAGCTAAAGCCAATCATTTGGAATATGATTTAGTGTATGCAATTATCTCGTTTCATTGGAATTACGATGGCGTGGAGGGCGAATGGGTCAATGATTTGGACAAAGACCAAAACTTTCACGAGCGATTGGAGTTTGTTTGCAAAAAATTAGGGCTTGACCAAAAATCGTATTCCAAAGAAGAAGTTATCGATTTGATTTACAGCCGATTGCAAACGCTTGACAAACAGGCGATTTTTGAAAATTTCCTCGCTGGGGCAAAAGAAAAAAATTATTGTGCGATTTCGCCTTACGCTTCTTATCATTACCTTGCCAATGCTACCAAAGACAGGCTTAACTCCTTGATTTGGAAAGCAAAAGACCTGAGCAATGAGAAAATTATTTGGGGTGTTTTTTGTAAAATATTCCGTGGTGGCTCGGTGGATAGGTATAATTTGGATTATCTTTTTGCTGATTTGGTATTAGATTTACCTTTTGAAAATCAATGGGTTAAAACTTCCGATTGGACAGCTGATTTCATTAAAAAAATCAATACAGATATGAAACTTACCGATTTGGTCAAAACCCTCAAAGAATACTGCAAAGGCGACAAATATACGCTACAAACCATTTTGGAAGCTCTTTCCTATTCGGGAATTTTACCAGTGGAAAATCACCCTGTGAGCGGCATTTTTATTCCTGATTTTCGAGGTAAATTATCCGACCATTATCCGTCTAACGAATGGACTTATCCGCTTAGATTTTGGACAGCTAAATAATTGCAAATAAAGTATTTAACTTTAATTTAAAATAGAAAAAACAATATGATTTATTTTGATTGTGGCACACATCACGCCAACACAACCGCATTTTTTAATTGCACAAATGAAGAGGGAAAACAAATCGGAACTTTTCTGATTGATTTTAATACCGATGAAAAATTTGTGTATGCAACCAAACCCGAAGAAAATGAGATTTTTGACATTTCCCCTTGCGGAACAAAAGTTTTGACCATCGATAGAACTTACGAAAAAAGAAAACGCAAAACCAAGATTTTCAATCTGAAAACCAAAGAATTACTTTTTGAAACCAATGCGTTTTTTGGTTACGAAGCGTGGTTTACTTCCGTTCCACATTTATTGGTAGTTCGTGCTGATGTAAAAGGCAAAAGCAATGACAAGCTATTTGTTTTTGACACGCAAAAGAATGAAATTGTACATTTTATGCAAGGAAATGCTTGTTTGCCCTATTGCTCAAAAGCGATTTATAACGATATTTTTGTTTATCCAAATTCCCGCAAAAAAGATGCAATTATTCTATTGGATTTAAACACTTTGGAAGAAAAAACAATTCATTTAGGTTCAAAAAAACTCATTCATCGGGTACAAGCATTGAACAATGACGAATTTTTTGCCATTGACAGCGATTATTTTGGTATAAAATTCAATACAAAAGGCGAAATTCTGTGGAAAACTCAAAAGATTGATTGGAAAGAATTATATTACGCACCAGATTTTTTCATTTACAATCATCAAATTGTTTTTAACGATGCTATTGGCGAACGCATTGATATTAAAACAGGCGAATTTATACACAAAATCACTGTCAGAGGCGGTAAAGCTACACCTTTTTTTGACAATTGGGTGATTTACAACACAGGTGAAATGTTCCATTTGGACACCGATGCGATGAAAAATTTGGACATTGAAAAATATCTAAAAATGTAATCGTAACAACATCAATATTTCAATTTTATTTAAAAACATATGAAACCCATTATCCCGATTATTGACCGATATTTATTTGCCTTTGAGCCAATTGACAATCCAGAATGGGAGTTTATCAGCGATAAAACCGAAACCGAAAAGTTTTTGTATAGCCAAGATGTCAAAGAAGTTTGGCTGGATTTACGAGAGCATAACAGCTTAATTTTAAGCCATCCAATGAGTGCGAACGAAGAAAAAGACTGGCAGATTTTGAGCGAAGATATTGCCGAACGATTGGACGGGTTGGGCTATGGCGAGTATGCCAACGATGTCGAAGCCGATTTACTCAATTGTTATCTGAATATCAAGCACAAAGCGATGAATCCGCTATGGAATATGCTTTATAAAGCCTATAAAAAAGGCGTGTTTCCGTGTGGCTGGAAGGGAAAGTTTCCCAAAGGCAAATTGGTAGTTTTTCACCCCAAGCACCGAAGCACAAAAGTGGCTGTTTTGCCAATGCTTATTGCTAATTTTTTTGAAAAATATGAGCAATTACCCGAAAATCCCTTTGTATTTGATGAGTTTTATGGCTTATTTACCCAAAATGCCGCCATTTTTTCAGACAAAGGCGATGAAATTATCGGTATAGATGCCATCAAAAGCCATTATCAGACATTTGCGACAGAACACAGTCAAATTAAAATATTGTGGCATAAGCAATTAACTAATAATAAAAATTATTTTGAGGTACGATATGGTTTAGTCGGCAAAACCAAGAATGGTGCTATCAAAACTCAAAGCGGGACAATGACTTTTAGTTTTGAAAATGAACATATTAGAAAAATAGAAATCGTAAAATAAATTTGTTTTAAAATTATTTAAAAAAATATGAAAAACATTCAAAAAGAAGATTTAATCCAAGTGGCTTTGTTGATAGAAAAAATGCACTACATCGTGCATCGTGCTGAAAATCGTGATGATGCCGATAATCGTGCCTATGCTTTGGCAATTGCTTTTGCCGAGCAAGACATTCAAAATGAGCTAAATGAAATGCGAATGAAACTTTGGGACTATTTTTCTGAAGCTGAAATGCAATCTTTAGAACCTGAAATAGACAAAATAGAATACCAATTGCCTTACGATAAAAATATTGAGGAACTTCGTATAATGCTAAAACCCTATTTGCCAACATATTACACCAGAGAAAAGTAATTTATTATGACACACATAGATTTAAAACATTTTTGGCGACATCCTATTTATTTGCCGTATTTGCACGAACCTTTGAGCGATGAAAAATTAGCCGAATTTGAACAAAAAATAGGCTATCGTTTGCCCAAAACTTTGGTCGAGCTTTTAAAAATCCAAAATGGCGGCTACACCCGATATTGTCCAACGGAAACGACTAATTTTGAGTTGTGGGGCATTGGCGATGAATTTCCAAAATTATTGCCTATTGAGCAATATATCGACTTGGAACTTACTGATTATGTAAGTTTTGACACAAAAGGACTGATTGCTTTTAATGGCTATGGTAATTTTTTTCATTGCTTGGATTATCGCTCAGATACCACCCATCCAAAAATCGCTTATGTAGATATAGAATGTGATGAAATAGAGGAAGTTGCCAATAGCTTTGACACTTATTTACAGCAATTTAGCTTAGATATTGATGAATATTATTATGTGGTTGCATCAGATTTGCCTTTGGGAGAATTGATTGCCACTTTTGCCGAAAAATTAGCGGTAAAATATGAATCTTTGGGCAACTTCAGCAATGGCTATGATGAATACCGAATGAAAGTCGCTGGGCATTGGGTGTTTGCCTTGCCCAATCGTGTGTCGATGGCATTTGCCCGAAAGGGAGAGCGTAATTTTAACAAACTTGCCCAATATGCAGGAAAAACGACACTTCTTTATCCAGAAATCGGAGAAAAATATAGTATTTTAAAAATTTTTAATGAAAAATCATTGACAGAAATACTACAAAAATTGGGCGATGATTTTACAATTAACAGACTTGATGTACAAATAAAATAATGGCGTATCAAGACGCTTGACTTTAATTAAAAATGATATGAAGCAATCACAACCAAATCCGTTTTTTCCGTGTCAATTGATTGAACACGATGCTCATTATTCGGTTATTACTTCTAATTTTCATTATTTTGATGAATATTTTGCCGATAAAGGATGCGGCGGTTATACTTTGCAAAATTTAGCCAAGAAAATTGCCAAAGAACAGCAAATAAAAGAAATAAAATTCGACTCGGAGGCAGGAATGTTCTGTGCGTATTCTCAAAATCGTGAGAGTTTGCTCAGATTGTGCCAAGAATTACGCAAAATTTCTGGCGATGAAGAAAAAAACAGCCCAAAATTAGCCGACAAACCCAAAATCAACGAACAAAAAGCCACAGAACTTTTGCTTTTAGGCTTTGTAATGACACTTGATGAAGAAAAACAGCAAGAATTTTTAGAAAATGTGCCATTTCCACCGCTATCGTCTGCCCAAATAGGTTATTTGACCGCCATTGAAAACGGAAATGAGGCAGAATGTATTTCGGCATTAAAAAAAGTGAATTCAGAAGCTCGAACAAAGGTTAGAAACTACAAAAATTACCTTTCGCATCCTAAAATTATCACGATTTTATTTAATTTATTGGACAAAAATCCATCAGAAAAGGTACAGAAAGAAGTTTTTTATACACTTTTTTCTATTTCGGGTCGGCATTTGCCCGATTTGCGATGCAGAAACCATTTTTATGACTTACTTTCGCATAAAAAAGCCGATTTTCGTCGTTTGGGAGTTTTGGGATTGGGAAATCTGTACGATTATGACTTGCAAAAGGTCAAAGAATTAGCAAATGACAAATCGGAAGCGGTTCGTCAGGTAGTGGCACAATGTCTTAACTTTGGCATTCGCAAAAACAGAAGTGAAGATGTTTTTGCTCCGTGGATGTTTTCCGATGCTTTGGTAAAAAAACTTAAAAATTAAGATTTAAAATAAGACTTAATTTTTAAAAAGAAAAAATACAAAACACACAAACTTAAAACATTTTTGGCGAAAACCCATTTATTTGCCCGAACTTTTGACCGATGAAACTTGCTTTTGGAAAAAACCTGCCGTGCTTTGACCAAAAACCTACTGTGGTTTTTTTAAGGAGAAAATTTTATTTTGCCCAAAACTTTGTTAGAATGAGATAATTTACTAACATTCAATGTTTTATGTTAAAAATTATCGCCTGTGTGGCTCACACCTTGTAGACACTTTGTAGACGCTTGTTTTTAGGTTTTTCGTAAGAATGCCTATACTTTTGCAATGTAGAGACGCAACGCTTTTGTAAAGACGCAACGCATTGCGTCTTTTACGGACGAAAAAATGAATATTAATATTAAAAAGAGAAAAGATATGGATTTAAAGAATTTAATTACGCATTACAAAAAATGCTTAAACTCGCTTGGAGAGGAGGCTATTTTGATAGGCGAAATACCTGACGGAGCGACCGATTTTTCTGAAGAATTAGCAGCGTTGCTCACTCCCAGCCACAAAGATTTTCTGAAAATCTGTGATGGTGGTTTTTTTGGTGACATTGTCCTTTGGAATAGCTACGAAATCCTTGATAGTCAATACTGTGTACCAGAACATTTGCAAAACACCGCTTATGAAATCGGGCAAATACTTTACGAACCTTTGTTTATGGATAAAACCACTCAAACAGTGCTATTTTTGGCTGAAAATTATGCCGATATGAATGAATTTCGCACCGATTTGCCAACATTTATAAAGGATTTTGCCTTTGGCGAAAACTATCGCGCGGCTATCATTCCGCATTGTGAGGGCGATTCGTGGTGGGATTTTTTACAAGAAAACAGAAATATCAACCTTTGATAAAGGATTTAAATACATTGTATATCAATCATAATCAATAAATTATCTACAATTTAAAAAAAGAGAAATAGTATGGCAAAGAAAAGAGCAACCCTTCCAAGTAATATTTATAAAATATTGGAAGACAATGATTTTGAAGCATTCAAAAAAGTGTTTGAAAAAAGCGATATCAATGCGTATGAGCGAGATTATATCAAAAAACCAGCACTTTGTTTTTATGGTATTCCAACAGAATGGATACAATGGCTTGTAGAAAATGGGGCAAATATCGAAGCTGCAGATTCTTATGGAAGAACGGCTTTATGGTATCATTCTTCGGTAAATAATGTTGAAAGAGTGCGTACCTTATTGGCATTAGGAGCAGATATTCACACTTCTGACAAGTACAAAAATGGCGTTTTACACGCTGCATCGGGCAGATTTGAAGTGACAAAGCTATTAGTAGAGCAAGGAGCGAATATTTTTACTAAAAATGATAGAGGTTTCACCCCTTTACAAGAAATGTTAAGTAGATGTCAGAATGCAGATATTCCAAAAGTGGCAAAAAGTGTAGCATTATTGCTCAAATTGGGTGAAAAAGTTACTAAATTTGCTAAAGAACAAGTCATTCGTATTGGTGAAAGTTTTGAGTTTCATCGCGAACGTTTCAATCCAGAGTTTTTAGAAGAAACAGAAAACGGTTTACAGGAACTTTACACCTTGTTTAAGGTTGAACCTGTGGCAAAACGCATTCAGCACGACGGAATTGCACCTATAATCGTTCCGAATGAGCCATTAGAAAAGCAATTTGAATACCTTTGGAGCTTTTTAGTACCAAGTTCAGGCTGTGCAAAAACAATTCAAGGGGAAGTTATCCGTATTTCGGGAAAAATTCGTGATGAAATATTGCGAAATGGAGCTGGTAACTGGGATAAACACTTCAAAAAAATGCTTTCGGCAATGATTGATTATTTCCAAAAAGGAAATCCGCTACAAGAAACAGCAATGGAAAAAGCCAACGAGTTAAAAACACTTCTCTACGAAGGCGATGATGACGGAGAAAACTCATTTGAATTGGCAAAATTAGCCGTTTTATGGGTAACACAAAACCCAAATCCTATTCTTTTAGAAAAAGTAGAGTATAAGAAATAATGTAAAAAGCTGATTGTAAAGGCGAAAAATGTGAAGAATTTAATCAATAACGATATGGTAACCATCAATGAAATTAAAACATACAGAAATTCGGATGAATTTCAAACTTTTTTAGATAAATTTCTAAAAAACCAACCAATCGGCGATATGCTTAAAAAAAGCAATACAATTTTTGAAGCGGAAGACGAGTTACAATCCTATAACATTCTTAGTCAAGGGTTTAATTTGTCTGCGGTGGGTCTTGATGCGATAAAAGAAGAAGTTCGCAGTAATGCTGAGGCGTTTTTTGAATATTACAAGCATTTTTTTCTTCTTTACCAAGATGAAGATTTAGCCAATGAAATCGATGAAGACGATGATTGGGAGCCTGATTTTGAGGACGATAACGAAGAAGAATGCAAAACGATGATAAGCAGTTGCACTTTATTAGCCTGTTTGATAGAGTTTCATTTGTTAAAAACCGACCAAGAAAGGCTATTTAATTACCATAAAAAACTCAAAATTCCCAATGCCAAAAAACATTCAAAATTGCTAATCGAAATGTATGATAATATTTTTAATTGATGTTTTGTTTTAGAGAAAGAATTAAAAATATCAACCTTTGATAAAGAACTTTAATACATTGTATAGTTCTTATAATCAATAAATTATCTGTGAATTTTAAAAAGAAAAAATATGATTACAAAACACTTAGGTAGAACCATTCCAAAAGACTATTTGGAATTTATTGAAAAAATGGATTCAAAAGAAAATTTTCAAATGTACTATTTTAATAACGCATATCATAATAACAAGAAAATCAATCTTTACACCAAGAAAGGCTTATTGTCAAATAGTTATGATAAAAACTCTTATTGGTATGAATGGATTAGTAAAAGCGATTATGCGTTTGAAAAGGTAAAACCCTTACGCCCAGAAGAGCCGATTTCTGTTGATGAAGTGAAAACCTGCTTTACGATAGCTGATACTTATGAAGGTAATGTTTTTATCAATCTGCACGACGGCTCAATTTGGCATTTTAGTGATGATTCGGATTGGGAAAATGAGATTACCCTTTATCATTGCGAAAAATATGCTGACAATTTCTGTAACTTTTTACAGATGATTAGCTTAGAACCGATTGGAAACAAGTTTGAAGATGAGGATTTTTAAGTGAATCAAAAAAATTTGACAAAACACATTAAAAAATAGTTACTCGTTGGTACTACCAGCTTTTAAAAAGAAAAACGATGAACGATACGCTAAAAATTTTAGAGCAAATAGACAAAGAAATGTCCAAAATGCTTGGCAAAAGCAAAAATAAAATGACCGATGAACAATTTCGTGTCTTTGTTAGCGAAAAATGGCAAGAAATGGACAGCAAAAAATACCAAATTCACGACGCATACATTCTCATCGGGCGAATGATGAACGAGGCGATTTGGGCAAACGACCCCAAAGATTTGGTCAAATGGATGAAAGAAGACCAAAAACATCAAAGTTCTCAGAAAAATACCATTGATGTAGTTTATAATTATTATACAGGACATTTTATTGATTGTAAGGCGTTTGCCGAAGGTTTGGCATTTTTTCAAAATGAAGAAAAATCACAACCAGAAGCCAAATCGTTTGTGGAACTTTTTCAAAATATTCTTGATAATCCAGAAGTGATGGCGACTTATTTGCAAGACGAAGACAATTTTGATGATTTTGAAGTAAAAACCATCGCTTTGGAGGAGTGGCAAGACTTTTTTGGTGAAGAAGAAGCCGAAATTGGCTATGAAATACTCACAAAAATCGGCGATATTACCGAAAGAGAGACCAAAAAGCACAAAAACGGCTTGGATTTTCTAAAAAATAATCAAATGCAAGTGCTGGAAGCCATTTTGGGCGAATTGTTAAAACAATATCCCGAAATGCAAAGTCGCTACAATTATTCCGAAGCGGACAAAGCTGAATTTATGCCCGACATTATCAATATAAAAGGTTTTGCTGAGCTTTTAAGTCCGACCGCTATTTATATTTTCTCTGAATATCAAGAAGATATGCCTTATATAGGTATTAGTTTTCATTGTATGTGGGAGCAAGAACACGGTTTGGGCGTTTTGATTTGCAAAGACAGGGTGGTACTGATAAGCTCTGCCGATGTCGCCAATGATATTTGCTCGGTAAAAGATGATATTAAGGCACAAAAAAAGAAATAGAAAGCTAATATATTTCTTGAATTTTAGCCCATAACCCCAAAGGAGAGTATTTTTTATCTTGGGAAAGTATTCCTACACTTGTAGGAAAAGTTCCTACATCTTGGGGAAGAGTTCCTACACTTGAAGTAGAGACACAATGCATCTTTATAATCGAATAAATAAAAACCTATCGAAATTTTCAACTTAAAATAAGAAAAAAATATGAATACAACCGCAATTTGGCAAGAAATCATAACCATCATCAAAAATATCAATCCAAAGATTTACCAAACTCTCAATCCACCCGCTACTGATGCCGAAATTGAGCAATTGGAAAACGAGATTGGCATAACGCTTCCGCAGAGTTTTAAAGATTATCTAAAGGTGTTCAACGGACAACAACATAATAATTATGAGCATCTTATGTTAGGATATAATGCATTTTTATCAGTAGATGAAATCATAAAATGGTGGCACATACAGATGGATTTATTCGCCGATGAAGAACCAATAGAACATCTTGTAGAGAATAAAATTCAGCCCGTAATTTGGGACAAAAACTGGCTACCTTTCACCAATTATGAGGGTTCAGCAATGCTGATTTTGGATTTCAATGCAGGAAAAAATGGTACAAATGGACAGGTTTTCACTTATTTTTCGGGAATGGATTCGGAGGTAGATGAAATTGTCATTGCCGATTCATTTGCGGTGTTTAGCCAAAATCTGTTGTCAGAATTGCAACAAAATCATTACGAAATTGTAGATGATGTGATAGTATTGGATTATTTTGTTTGATTTTTAACAATTAACATTGGATTTTATGAATATTTATAGCGTAAAAAGTGATTATTCTCAATTCAGTCAGAAAATGGGGATTTTGGGTGATTTTGCGGATATTTTATGGAATGGTTTTGTGATTCACAGCCGAAAAAATGACACCACCGCCGTAGAGCGATTCGGTAGCGATGTGCCACCTATTTATGTCAATAATCGCCAAATCATTCTTACTGACGAAACGAAACAACAATTAGAAACTTTTGATTTACAAGGGTTTGAATTTAAAGAAGTAGAAAAACGAAAAATCATCAAAGGCGATTGGCTAAATTTCAATGAAAGTTTTTTTGAAAAATTTAATAACCCAACTTTTGACCCCATTGAGAAAGGAAAACATTCCAAAGAAACTGCCGAAGCAATGTATAATTTATGGATAATTAAGCCATTACAAAAAATTTATTTTAAAAAATTAGGAAACCAACAATTTGAATTTTCTATCGAAAAAACGGCTGATTTTTATATCGGTAATGGTGATAAATTGGGCATATTTATTTCGGAAAAAGCCAAACAAATATTTGAAGAATTGGCTCTACCGCTTAGTTATGAAAAAGAATAAATAATTTTAAAGAAAAAGAGAAAAAAAAATATGAAAACACATTTTTTAAAAGAAATTGAAAACAAATTAAACATAACATTACCAGAATCTTACAAAAAATTGATAAGCGAGTTTGAATCATTTTGCGTATTAGAATACAGGGAAAAAGAAATAGATATCAGAAATATCAATCGCATTTCTAGTCCAATAGACACGAAAAGTGATTTGCAAGAATGGCAATATTTACAGCAATGGACACAAGATAATACCCACAAACAACCCAAACCCGAATTAGTTAAACGAAACGATAGCTCAGAAACACTTCCAAGAGAGCGAGTAGCCAATGGATTTTTATTCGCTGACGGCAGTGATGGCGTTCGTTTATATTTTGATATTCAGGACAATATGTCTGTTTGGGAATATTGGTTAGATGAGGGCAGTGTAGGAAGAATTGCTGATAGCTTTGATAAATTATTGTCCAAATCCGAGATAGTGGAACAAGAATAGACTTCAAGAAATGGGATTTGAATACAAAATACGAGCAAAACTAACACCCCAACAAATCTCTGAAATAGAACAAATTTTATCAAAAAATGACTATTTTGAGCGAAAATATTGGGTAAAAGAACAGTTATTTTGGGATTTTCGGCATTCTGACAATCACGGGAAGCTCCCCAATGTCAGTCTCATAATCGAAAGTGATGGTATTTATATTTGCCAGTGGAGTACAGCTGATGTTTGGCAATATCTGGAAGAACTGGAAAACTATCTGTATTCACAAAATATATCAATTCAAATTATTGACTATCAAGAATAATATTTTTTTAATAGATTATACAATGTAGAGATGTAATGCATTGCGTTTCTACGGAGAAAAAATGAATAAAAAAGGAAAAAATATGCAAGAAATTTTAAACAAAATTGCTCAGCTCAAAAGCTCAGAAAAATGGGAATTTATAAAAAATTTAGCCGACGATGCCCAGAATGCACCCGTACTATTGCATTTGGCTCAGACCGAAAAAAGTTACAACAAAGAGTGTGCGTTGCAGGGTTTGGTTCAGTTTGAAATGGAAGAAGCCTTGCCGATTTTCAAAAAATTGCTCAAATCCAAAAGTAAAGGCGAAAAAATCTTATTACACGGCACTTCGGATATGGTTTCGGACTTAGTGGCAGAGGAAATTCACAAGTTTTTTATCAAGTTATTTCAAAATGAAAGTGGTTACCACCTCTCTTCTCAAAATTTCGAGGATTTTCAAAGATTTCTTTCCTTAATGTTGGGCAAAGCAAGTGAAAAAATGCAAAACATTTACCGGTTTTTAGCTGAAAACAACGAAAAGTTTGCCTCTTTCAAATTTAAATCATCTATTAATCAACATTTTAATTTTTATAGCTTCACCAAAGAAAATAAGGAAAAGATTTTTCCTCAAACCCTCGCACTCTCCATCATCAGAAATCCAGACCAGCGTTTGATGGCTTTGGCTGATGAACTTACCCAAAAATACGGAAAGAATTGGCTAACGGCGAAAATGGTAGCCTCGTTTTTTATCGAAAAATCAGCTGCACTTTTTGAAAAATACGCTCCTTTGCTTCATACCGAAAATAAAACCTATATACTTGATGCTCTGGCACTTTTATATTTTGACAAGAAAACCGAAAAATACACTGCCATAGCTCGATGGGGCAACTATTACGATGAGCGAAACGACACACGGACTTATTTTAGCCGAGCGATTTTGGAAAATTTGGACGAGCGTTGGCTGGAAATTCTTACTGAAATACAACCTGAAAAAATTGCATTGCAAACCTATTTTTCGATGAGTGCTGGGGTGGCAGTTATGTATGAAGCCTACGACCAAATGGTACAGGCTTTACTTCCTAAAAATTTTGAAAATCAATTTATTAAAGAAAAATTAGTTACATATTTCTTGAAACGGGAAAAAGCAGAAAAGGGGGCTTCACTCTACATTGATGCCCTCAACCTTTTGCAAGTTCCCATCACCGAAGCAATGATAGAAAAGTGGATCGCCTACAAACCCGAAGCCGTAAGCAAATACAACATTCCTATTATGCTCAATAACAACACTCAATGGACAGACGAACAAAAATTGAATTTTTACAAAAAATTACCAGCAAACTTGGTCAATCAAGATGCAATAAAAAAATTACAATAATCGCATTTTTTGTAGCGATGCGTTGCGTCTCTACGGTGAAAAATAAAAAAAGAGAAAATATGTTAGAATTAAAAATTCCACCTGTTATTGTTCTTGCAGTTTTTGCAGGAATTATTATTGGCATTCCGTTTGTGATTTCGTTTTATGCTGTGCAGTCTATTTGGCTGATTGCATTTTTTATTTTACTTGGGGTAATTATCGCATTGTCAGGTGTTTGGGAGTTTAGAAAGTCCAAAACCACAGTCAATCCGACCACGTCTGAAAAAAGCAGTCAGATTGTGAATACGGGCATTTATCGTTTTAGCAGAAACCCGATGTATTTGGGAATGGCTTTGGGTTTGGTGGGGCTT
This sequence comes from Capnocytophaga catalasegens, assembly GCF_026005215.1. Lineage (GTDB taxonomy): Bacteria > Bacteroidota > Bacteroidia > Flavobacteriales > Flavobacteriaceae > Capnocytophaga > Capnocytophaga catalasegens. Next base: position 13,598 of record NZ_BPMA01000011.1, read on the forward strand.
ACTTTTGCTTTTGGCAATCTGTTTTCTTGGTTGGGCGTGATTGGATTTGTTATCTATATCACTCATTTTCAGATTATTCCAGAAGAAAAGATTTTAAAAGAAATTTTTGGTAAAAATTACACCGACTATCTCAACCAAGTGCGTCGCTGGATTTAATAATAAAGTACAGATGCAAGGCGTTGTATTTTTGTACAGACGCAACACATTGCGTCTCTACGGTAAAAAATAAGAAAAAAATATTTCGCCCAAAACTTTGTTATAATAATTTAATTTACTAATATTCAATGCGTTATATTTAAAATTATCGCCCCTGTCACTTGCACCTTGTAGACACTTTGTAGACGCTTGATTTTAGGTTTTTCGATAAAATCCCTATATTTTTGCAAAAAAATATTGAATGTATAGACACAACGCATTGCGTTTCTACGGAGAAAAAATGAATAAAAAAGGAGAAAATAAATGAAACCTTTAATTGTATTGACAATGAGTTTATTAACAGCAATATGTTCACTTTTGGGCTGTAAAAATAACAGCGAAAAATTTTCTGAAAATACTTCAATCACAGTGCGATATTTTCTGAATAATTCGGCATTGCACAAGCAAAAATCTGATAAAGGCATTTATTTGTACGATGAAATTTCCAAAGAAGATGCCCAAAAACACGAAGACAAAAGGGCGTATTTTATTGGATTTTACCGAAATGATACGCTTGTGGGCTATCAGAAAATTTTCCGTGGCGAGGTTTTGCTCGAAAGTGGCGAAACTGACATAAAGTGATTTATGGAATTTTGAACATTAAAAATGCAACGAATAAAAGATTATTTTAAAGACTTGAATATCAATACTGACCGACTTTTACCAGAAGAAATTGATATTATCAACGATTGGTACACCAATTACAGCAAATTTGACAGAAATGTACATCTTTTTGATGCTGAAGAGATTAAAATATACAAAGAACATATAAAATTTCTCAAAGAAGAATATGAAAATCTATCATTCTTTGATGATTTTTGGCTATTTTCAGCCGATGAAGACAGCAATTGTGCAGGAATTATGACAAAAGGCTCGATGCGAGGTTGGATTTTTTTTATTTCGGAAGAATTTTTGGTCAAACCAGTCTTTCGCACACTCGAAAACTTTTATCAAAAGGTGAAATCTGAAGAAATTACTAATGTTTCTGCCTTTGGTATTCAATCGGTAGATTTTCAAAACAAACATCGAACTGCGAATGAACTTAACACAGACAATCAAGTATTTGATGAACTTTTACAAAAAATACATCACACTGAAAATAAGCACGATAGATACCTTTATATGGAAACACTCATCACTATTACGCCACCTGATAGGCTTGGCGAATTGACTCAGTTTTTATTTTCAGAAGATTATTGGCATACGAGCCAGATTTTAGAAGTTTTTGATTTTTATAATCATCACAAAAACAACGACTTACTATACAAATTGGGCAAAGAGAAATCAGAATTTCGCAAAAAACTAAAACAAATGGGCATACAGCCACAAAGACAATTCCTTTGGTGGGAAAAATGGTAAAAAACAACGAATTTTAACTAAAAAAAGAGATAAAAAATGGCAATAGACGGCATTAAAATCATTGATAGCGATTTGGTTTTTGACATTCGTAATCAGATAATGGAAGCGTACGATTACAACGAAAATCTGACGGAAGTATTAACCAACATCGAGGCGTGGGAAACGGAAGTTTTGGGCGATGCAATTCAGCACGAAATATTCATCACCGCTTACGCCCAATGCCTGTGGGAGCTTGGTCTGTTAAACGAAAAATGGCAACAAAAAGCTGGGCAAATCGTGGAAAAAGGAGCATCTTCTCTATGGGAAAAATTTGGGAAAAATACCCAAGAAAAACGCCAAAAAACCTTAGAAAAGTTTTGGGAAAAGATAAGTCAGCCTAATCCAAAACCGCGAAAAAGCAAGAATTACAAAAAAATTACCGATTTTATTTTTACTGAAAATGAGGTGGTTGCGGTAAAATTGGCAAACAACACTTTTGGCTTTTTAATTTTGGTGAATATTGACCACGAAAATGGGCAATGTTATTATGGTTTTGCCAAAATCAACTATGTTTCAGAATATATTCCAACGCTTGATTTCCTTAAAAATCAGTATGTTACCGCCAGAAAAGGACTCGGTTTTGACAGCCCTGTACTTATCAAACACAAAGATTTGATGAAATTACAGCCTTATTTTCAGGCATTTGGCAAACTTTTTATCAATCCCGACGCCAATGTAAAACGCTTTGGCACTTATCGTGGTAATGTGAAAAATTATGAGGAACTCACCGAAGATTGGACAGGCGACTTTAACCAAAAACAATATCCATTAGTAGAATTTTTGACTAAAAACTAAGAAAATGGCAGAAAAAAACACCCACACAATTATTTTTTGAGTGAGATTTACAAAGAAAAAGAGAACAAGGCTGAATATGAGAAATTTAAAAACAAAGCCAAAGAATTGCTAATCTTTATTTCAGCTGATGAAATAGCATATTCTGCTACCATTTATCCAGAAAAAATACAGGAAAAAGTAATTGCGTTTTACACACAACACACTAAAAAACTGCCGAACAAATAAAATTTAAAAAAGTTTATAAATATGATAACAATAGAATTTGAAGCCCCAAAATTTAAAAAATGTGATTGCTGTGATGCTAAAATTACTCAACTGACACGCTTTGTATATCAAGATAACGAGGCTTTTGCTTATTATTATGCAAAATTTGAAGATCATAGCGACCCAAAAGTAGCCGAATGTTTGATAGTTTTATGCGAATGGGACGAAAACAACGAAAAAATTATCAAAAAAACGGGATTTCCACTCAAAATTTGGGAAAAAGAAGACAATTTTAATATCACGCTGACCAATAAAGACGAATGTCCGTGGAAAAACATTCCTGAAGTTGAAATTTTAGACCGAGAACAAAGCCTCAATCACCCACAAAAAGCCGAAGTTTTCCATATTACCGACCATATCGTGGCAGAAGATATGCCTATTATTCGTTATTTTGAAGGAAAATGAAAATTTTTTGAGTTCAATACTTAATTACATATATTCTTTATAATTTAAGTGTTGATTTTCAATATTTTTTAGTGTTTTTCTATCGGCATTGGATACGAAGCGTTAAGAAAATCAATGAATGCAGCGTTAAAAAATCTCTACTGTTTGAGCGAAGCGAGTTTAGAGATTTTAGCGAAAGTATCCACAGCCTTGAATTTTTGGTACTTTTGTTTCAAGACAAAAGTACAAAGGGGGAAAATAAATAATGAACTCAAAAACTGTTTAATAGAAAAATGTATGAACAAACCAGTTTTTACCAATCAATCCAAAAGCCAAATTTGTACAAAATTACAACAAGCATTTCCGAAAAACTTAGCAAATGATGTGCAAAAAGTTGCTGATTTTGTGATAGATAACGATTTTTCAATCCATCCAAATTTGGTACAAGAAGTCATCATAAAGGCAGAAAAATTGCTTATTCCATCACGCATTTATGATGATAATCCGCCAACTGCCATCGGTGGGCTGACAAATACGCAACAGACGATTCTTAATTGCTTGTATTTAAGGCATTATAACGGATTTGTCAGACAAAAATATTTGGAAAAACTCATACAAAATACGCAAGATTATTTTGTAATTCCTTATATTTTTCAGCTTTTGGGCGAATATGTGGTGGAAATTTTGGCGGTTGTCAGTGAGCATATTAACGAAAAAACCATCGCTCATTATCAACAGTTTATCGCCGAAAATCCTAAATATGCCCAGCAAACCCAAAGCAGAATGACAAGCTATTGGGACGCCTATTATAGAACGCAATCACCTGATTTAAAGCACTATATTGGATATAAAATTTTTAAAACATTGAAAACAAAATCGTAATTTTAAAAAAGAAAAATGATGAACACGATATTAAAATTAGATGATTATTATCATCAAGCAATGGATTATATCCTTGAAAATCTGAATGATATAGCGTATAAAAAGCTAAAAAACGGTACACTCAAAAAGAAAAGTGGAGATTTGACCTTTGAAATTATTACCCAAAAAGATAGAAATAATTTTCTTTCGCATCAAGAAAAAGTAGGTAGCCTCTCAATACTCCATTTTTCAGCGAATATTTATGACAAAAAGAAAAATTTATTATATCAGTTTTCGTTTGGTGAACCTAAAAGCTATGTGCCTCGTTTTGAGTTATTTAAAAACTATTCGGAATTGGATTATTCGTTGCTTGACCGCATCATTGCTGACCTTAATCAGCATTTTATTCCAGCAACTCAAAAGCTGCAAGAAAATCCGCAAATGTTTTTACAAAATACTGATTATCAATCGGAAATAGTAGCAGAAGATTATCATTATCGCATTTGGATTTTACCAGAATTATATGAAAATTTTGCAACCGCAGAACAAACTAAACTTTATGAAGAAAAGAAAATTGTTTTCCAAATACCTGAAAATGAATTGAAAAGAGATGTTGAAGAATATTTGTTTCTTATTTCTAAACGACAAAGAGATTATTTTTTGCTTGAAAATGCCGATAAATACAGCCGAGAACAGCTTTTTCAAATACTTTTAATTGCTCATAAACTCACCGAAAACCATAAAAACAAAGAAAGGAATATCATTCGTTATGATTATATCAAAAACCGCCAATCTACACACGAAGAGCTATTTATTTTGGTAATTTATTTTATAAAAATGAGTGGTTTAGAACAAAAAATAACAAAACAGATTTACGATGAAATGAAAATTAACTTTGTTTATCAATAATTTAAAAAAAGAAAAAAATGATAGCAACCAAAAACATCGAAAGCCGACAAGATTTTATAAAATTCGTGGAATTTTTACAAAAAGACCTTGCCGAAAACCCAAACGACTGGGAAAATCGCTCCCTTGCCGATTTTTTAGAAGCGATGAGCTGTTATGCCGAAGATATAACATATTATTACAAAAATACAGGACAAAATATCAATGCCGACACCCCAAGTTGGCGTGTTTTTGCCGATATTTTATGTGGTGCAAAAGTGTATGAATAACAATTTAAAAAGAAAATAATATGACTCCCAAAGAAATTTTTGAAAAAGGTTGCGGAGAAATCGCTCAGCAATTCCCTGACTTTAAATCCGTACAAAAAGGCAGAAAATTAAAAAAAGTAAGCCAAGATAAAAGCATCGAATTTGAAATTTATTTTCAGACCAGTATGCGAAACCATAGTGGCAGTGTTGCCATACTTCCGCATATTAACATTGCTTCCAAAAAAATGGAAAAATGGCTCAATACACAAATTGGCAGACAAGAAATGTGGGAGTTAATCTTTACAAAACAGCTCGGTTATCTTACGCCACACCAATATTGGCACAAATGGAACTTAGCTGGACTTAGTTTTCAACCAACTATTGATGAAATTGTAAAATATTTAAAAGAATATGCCTTACCTATCTTTGAACTTTTTGAAAATAAAGACAAGGCGGTGGATTTTTTATTAGAAAACGGAGCAATTTTCAATAAAAATGTAAAACACGATGAACTTTTGCCTTTCTATTTTGTGTTTTGGCACAGCGGAAAAGAAAAAGCTGAGATTTTTCTAAACAATTTTGTAGAAAAATGTAGTTACAAAGGAAAGTTTATTAAATCGTATGAAAGATTACAAACCGTTAAACAAATTAACTTTACTTATAGCAGTTTTGTTGGAGAAGACATCTTAAAATTTGCTGTAGCTCACGGAATAAAACTCAATATTAATACCTAATTCATTGCTGTAAAATATAAAAATTAGAAAAATAAAATTATGAACATAAAGGAATCACAATTGAAAATTTGTACAAAATATCAATCTAAGTTCGAGCAACTAAAACCCAATGAAATGATAGCGATAGCTCTGGACACACTGGGGCAAATGCCTATTGTTGGGGAACGAATTGTACTGAAGGAAGACCAAAATGTGTCGTGGTTTATTTACTACGGAGAATATTCTGACGCAGATGATTTCTACAAACCGATACATTGGTATCATCTGATTGAAATTTTACCTGAAGTATTGCCTTATCTGGGATTAGAGCAGGGATTTCGTTTTATCATTGACAATGAAGGCTATGAAGATGTTTGGAAAGATGAAAATTAACCCAAAAACAACTAAAAGTGACTTCTAACAAAGATTATTTTAGCGATTTAAACCTCAATCCAGCAGGGCTTTTACAAGAAGAAATCGATATTATCAATGATTGGTATGCCAATTACACAAAATTTGACAGAAATGTACATCTTTTTGACACTGAAGAAATTGAAATTAACGAGGAATACATACAATTTTTGAAAGAAGAATATGAAAATCTGTCGTTTTATGATGATATTTTGTTATTTTCAGCAGATGAAGACAGCAATTGTGCAGGAATTATGACAAAAGGAACAATGCGAGGTTGGATTTTCTTCATTTCAGAAGATTTCTCAGTAAAACCAGTTTTTCGCACACTTAAAGCCTTTTATGAAAAGGTAAAATCCGAAGAAATTACCGATGTTTCTGCCTTTAATGTTCAATCGCCAGATTTTCAAAACAAACATCGAACTGCAAATGAACTTAGCACGGATAATAAAGTATTCGATGAGCTATTGCAAAAAATACATCACACTGAAAACAAACACGACAGATATCTTTTTGTAGAAACACTAATTACTATTGTCCCTCCTGATAAGTTTAGCGAACTCACGGAATTTCTATTTTCAGAAGATTATTGGCATATTCGTCAAATTTTGGAAACATTTGCTTTCTATAATCATCAAACAGACAATGAATTATTATACAAACTAGGCAAGAAAAAACCAGAATTCCGTAAGCAGTTAAAAAAAATGGGAATACAGCCTCAAAGAAAATTCCTCTGGTGGGAAAAATGGTAAAAAATAGAGAAAAACAAGTACAATTATCTTTAAAAATTAAGACTTATTTTATAAAATAATCAGATTAATTAACCAACAATGAATTTAATAAAATGTTTACAAACAGATGGTGTAACTATTTTAAAAGAACGCCAAAAAGAAGAGAAAAACCTTGAAAAAATATATGAAAATGAACTCCCGTTACTTCTCGACAACGAACACGAAAGGATTTATTTTGTAAAATTTGCCGATGAAATGCCCGAAATACGCATTCCTTTTGGTGATTTTTTATGTTTCGGAAAAATTGGTTTTGAGAAACAATATTTTGTGATTGACAAAGAGGGAAAAATCTTTAAATATGATTTCTGTTATGAAGATGAAAGCAACTTAGTGTTTGTGAATAGTTCTCTCACGGCATTTTACAGGAGTTATTGCCGATATATGGCTGGAATTTTTATGTATAAAGCTCATCAAAGTGATGAGGACTTCCCAATGGAAGCCGAAGTAAAACGAATTACGGAATTTATCAAAAGTTTTGACCCTGCTGCTGTTGAAAACGAACAAACTTACTGGTCTGACCAGCTATTTATACTTGAAGATGGCTTTGCTCACCTGATGCATAACGTCGTAGACAGAATGTTAGGAATGCCAAAGCATAATTATCAGCAAAAAAAAGAAAAATAAGTAAAGAATTTAATCTTTTTATAAAAAAATAGAACTACTTTAGAAAATCAAAATGACAATCAGTGCTTTGGCAGGAATTTTCGCCTGTTTTTTTAGGATTTTCTATCAAAAACAGAATAATTTAAACAAATAACAACAATGAATTTCAAAGAATTATTAAAACACGAAGGGCTTACTACCCAACAAATCAAACACATTGAGTTGTTGGACAAAAAATTTTCGGCAACCAATACAGGCAATTTAAAAAAAGCCAATGACCTGCTTTTCAGTTTATTGTACACCAACAATTTACCTGCCGTTCAAACGCTCCTTGATTTGATGACGCAAATTCCGTTTAACGGCAATTTTAACCAATGGACTTTTGTAGAACCAAGTTACACCTTGCGTTATTTTTTGAGCAATGACAACACCGAAAAGGAGAAAATTAAGCATTACTTGATAAATGAGGTACGCTCCGAATGGGATGACGATGAGGAACACGCTGAGCATCTGCAAAAAAAACGTGACGGAATGCTGGTGGAAAGCAGTTTGGAGCAATTGGAACGTTACAACACATCTGAAAAAGAAGAATTTACTTGGCGAACTACTGTTTTAATACGATATTTAGAGGTTTTGGCAATAGGAGCAACAGGAAAATTGGATAAAAAAACGTTTTAGCCGAAATTAATTCCAATATCGAGCGACAAAAAGCATTAAACGCAAAGTTTAGCAAGTAAATTTGCTGATAAAATGCCCGAAATATGCATTTTTTGAAGATTTTTTTATATTTTGAAAAAAAGGAAATTCTATCAATAAATAATTATGAATAATATCAAAAAGTATTTTTTAAATTCTAAACAAACTAAATGAAACATTATTATGAGTTTTGCAAAAGAGATTAAGAAATTAAGTCAGTTTCTAAAAGAACAAGGTTTTTTAGCTGTTCCAATGGAGATTCGTAATACGCGTTCTTGGGTTAAAGAATTGGATAGCGAAAACTTAGTATATATGTATGTTTACATCAGTCAGCATTCACAAAAAAGCCAAAGAGGACACCTAATTATCTCTCCGCCACGCTATAATGATGATAGTTGGATAGGGAATCCTTTGGCTATTGGTATTCCACTGGCAGAAAATTGGGAATTGGGAACGGGCTTCTTTGATGATTACATAAATAGACTTACTAATTTATTGCCGAGTGCAGCTTATCTTAAAGATGCAGTTATTAAGGAACTGTACAGCGTAAGTAATATTTCTACTCAGACATCAGGGGCAAAAACACTTGGCGAAAGAGAACTGATAGAATTAAAAGCCTTTCGTAAATTACAAGAAGAAGCAAATTTTACTGAGTTATGCCAAATAAGCAAAGAAATTTGGTTTAAGAAAAAAGATATTTATCTACTTGATATTGAATTGGGTAAAAAATGTTTTGAACCTTATGGTGATGACATTACAATGAAATACATTGAGGATTACACATCTAAATTAAGTACAATTTTAGCCACATATAGTGCATTCAGATAGGCAGTAAATTTAGTAATACAAATCAAAATAAAAATTTAATGCAACAATTTTCTTTAAAAGTGCAAATAAACGAACAAAGACCTGATTTTCGGGTATTTAAAGCTTTCTTTTTTGGTAATGATTTTCATAATTGTGACAGTGATGGCGATGCTTCTCCCGTTTATAGCAGAAATTGGACAGAACTTTATATGCGTTCCCGAGAAAACAAACAATGGTTTGACATACAATGTATTGAAAAAGATAATTTGACTTTCAAAATCACTTCTGATACGGAAGAAAATGTGTACCGCATTGCTTATTTCCTCGCAAAAGAAACAAATGGAGCAATTTTAAACGATGAAAATCAAATAATTAATAAAGATAATATGTTTTCAAAAATGGGAAACTTTAATTTGGAAGAAAGATTGCATTTAGCAGAGAAAAGCATTTGGCGAAAATCATCAAAAGATAATCCATTTCCTAACATTCAAAAAATAGAATGATTTATTTGGTTGAAATCAATTAATTGACAACAGAAAACAAGTCCAATGAATGATGAAATACACATTGCAACCAATATTTCAACTGAAATCTTTTATAAAATTGTTGATTTTTTGAAAGAAAACAATTGGAAACTCACCGCAGAATACAACCCCGAAATCTTCGATAAAGCTATCGACTTTGATTTATATCAATTTGAAAAAGAAAATAAAACAATACAAATGGCTTGGGATATTTGGTTTCAAGGAGAGATAAAAGCAACATCATCTGTTTTTAAAATGCTCTCATCATATTTAAAATATGAATTCAAATATGGAACATCAATTCATTTTTACAAAGATATTTTTCATAAAAAATCATCTTTATTGATAAAATACCATTAAAATTCTTTTTAAAAAGCAATTTAAATTAAAAAAGACAAACTATGCTCTCAATTCATCTAAAAAATACTAAAAATAAAGGTATTAGCTATATAACTTACGAAGAGGAAACTATTTTAGCCAAACTTTATGACAAAACCGAAATAAAATTTATCAAAAAATTATGGAAAAACTATTACAACGACCCTATTTTCTCTTTTGAAGAATTAGAAATTGCCTATAAAGAATTATTTACACTTTCTGTTGAGATGATTACAAAAGCAACTACATCACCTGAAATAAATTTTGTATATAAAATGATTGCTATTGTATCGTATGCGGTGTTTCATAAAGAAAATTTATGTTGCTTAAGTGATTAACAGCCTTTTATATAAAAATTTTTGTGAGAAAATTACAATTATAAATTCAAAAAATAGGCAATTCACTAAGAAAAATAAAAAAGTCAGTTTCAAAAATGATTTTTATTGAAAGAATAACAAAAAACAGCAACAAAATAACGAAAAATTAGTTATAAAAAGGAATGATTATTTATAAAAAACCAAAGATTTAGTGTAAAAAAGGAAAGATTCAGTATAAAATGAAAATATTTTTTAGTAGAAAATCAAAAAGTGAGTGTAAAATATAGAAAAGTGAGTCTTAAAAATGAAATATATTGATAAAAAACCAAAAAATCAGTATAAAATATAAAAGAGTGAGTTATAAAAATAAAATATATTGATAAAAATTCAAAAAAGTTAGTTTCAAAAACAAAAAATAAAACATAAAAGAATTTAAAACAATAAAAAAGAAGCTATTAAGTTAGTTAAACATCAAAAAAAATTAAAAAAACAACAAAATATGAAAGAGAAAACAAATGCACAACTTGCTTTTGATGAAACTATGAAAGCCATTTACGATTTACTAAAACCCATCGGATTTAAGAAAAAAGGAAATAACTTTTATAAAATAGAAAATAGCATCTGTCAACTTATCAATATTCAAAAAAGTATTTACAATAATAGTCAATCGGTCACTTTTACAGCAAATATTTGCGTTAAATACTTAGAAACTGATGAAAATATACCTTCTGTGACGCATTTTCCTATCCGTGAACGCATCGGAAACCTCAAAGAAAGCGGCGATTTCTGGTATACTTTCGATAAAATTCAGGATATTTTTATCAGAAAACAAAAATATCAATCTGAAAAAGAATTAATTTTAGAAGATATTAAAAAATACGCACTAACTTTCTTAAATAAGTTCAAAAACAAGGAAGATATAGAGAATTTTTATGAATAACAATTAAAAAATGAAAAGATATGAGTAAAGAAAAATCAGCATATATTCAGCAAAAAATAGCTGAATTTAAAACAAAACTGCAAAAACCTATCACGGAATTTCAAACGGGAGGATTTCGCCCAAGCGGAGAAAAAAATGAAAACTGGATTGGTCGCGTTTTTCTCTGTAAGCCCAATGAAAAACAACCTGTTATTGATAAAAATAACAAGGAATTGTATGCACTTGCTCAGTTTTATATTCCTGATTTGCCTTTTGTACCTGAACAATTAAAACACATTACTTGGCTTACAGTGTTTATCGGAAAAGAATTTCCGCATATTGAAGGTGAAACAGCTATTCCAAGAACTGATGAAAATGGAGAGGAGTATTGGGAGCTATCTACTGAACTTGGCAAAAATGGTGAGGGTTGGCTTATCCGTGAATATACCGCTGAAGATAAGTTGATTGAATATGAATTTCCGGCACAAGAATATCTTAAACCTTTTCCGCTAAAACCTATCTATAAAGAGCAAGATTTCCCTCTTTGGGACGGCGGAGGCATTCCTTACGACATAGCAAATGAAATTAGCAAACTAGACAATTATAACGACAAAGAAAATGAAAATCTGCTAAATTATTATGATGATATTGTTGGTGATAAACACAGTTATTCACACAAATTTGGCGGATATCCATCGTTTTGCCAATCAGGAATATATTTTGGAGATAATTTTGAATTTGCATTTCAGATTAGTAGTGATGAAAAAGCAGGATTTAATGTGATAGATTCTGGAAGCCTTATGTTTGCCAGAAATAGTATAACAGGCGAATGGGGATTATACTACGATTTCTATTAAGAGAAAGAATTGATAAAATTCATAACTAATAAAAAAAGAAACATACAATGTCCAAAAAAGATATAAAAAAGAAAAACATTTCTGTAACTGAAATTACAGACCTTATCAATGTTGCAGGAAATCACCCAAATCAAAATCCAGAGCGAGATTTCTTATATGTAGCAAAAAACATCTCTGATTTTGAAGATTCTTTCGATGAATTATTTAATATAAAAGATTTAGAGCCATTGGATTGTTGCATTTTATCTTCCAATTGTGAAATAACCTTACCAAACGGACAAAAATTCTGTGGAGTTTCTTTCAAAGGAGCTTCAGGAAAGGAAAAAATCACACAAACCATTCAAAAAGATTGGAAAGAAAAAGGATTTTTGTTTGGGGAAATCAGTAACAATATATTTATAGATTCAGAAGGGAAACAAACTCCTTTAAATGAGTGCAAAGCTGTACTTTATGAATATTAATTAAACAAAAAAGTTGATTTTTAAGATTTTGACAATGAATAATTAACTAACAAACAGAAATGCAATGTTTTGCATCTATACGGGCGGAAAATATAAATGCAAGGGCGGAATATACAAGAGTAACATCGGAAAATACAAATGTAATAGCAAAATGAACAAGAGTAATGGCGGAAAATACAAATGTAAGCATAAAACAACCCTTTTCATTCTAAAAAATAACACGATAAAGCAATGAATAACCAAAAAATATACCTATTAAAACGAGTTTGCAAGTACGGAAACGAAGAAATACTCTATTTGACAAAAGAAGAGGCGGCTTTTGAGCCATTGCAAGATGCATTTGTGAAAAAAAACCCTTGCAGAAAGTGCGGAAAACTCAAATATGACTCTATGAGCATCGAAACCCCCGAAATTGACGATGAGCTTTTTGCACTTTGGCGAGATAATGATGAGTATTATTTCCTACAACAAGACGAGGATTTACTCCTTGCCAAAATGTCCCATTTAAACAGGCTTTTGACCGCTTTTGATGATGAAAATTTCCCTTCGGAAAAGAAAATCGTGGTGGTAAATGCCCTTTGTGTGTTGCTTTTTGACAATCTAAAACTGCCCAAAGAGACTTATACCGACGAGCAAAACGCCCAAATGCAAGAAAATAAAGCCATTTTACTGCCCAAATTACAAAAACGCAGAGAAAAAATCATTGCTTATCAGGATTGTATTTGGGATTATGTTTGGAAAGAAATCAAAAAAGTGCTTTAAAGAATCAAATCATTAAAAAATATCGCAAAATATGAAAAATATAATAGCCGAAGCAATGAATTTAGGTATCAATGCGAGTGATTTTCCTGCCATTGATATGGATAAATATGGAAATTTCGTGGCTTTTGACAGAAAAAACAGCGTAAATATCAACGGAATGATACTTTCTTTATCAGAAAAGATAAAAATAAAATTCCCATTGGTACAGATATTGGATAATGGGTCGTTTTTGTTGGTAGATATGCGTACAGTGAGTAACAATGCGTTCATTTTCAATGCCGATGGCGTGTTAGAAAATGCGTTTTTCGTGGGCGATGCCGTTGAAGACCTTGCTTTTATCGATGGGAAGCTCATTGTTAGCTATTTTGATGAAGGTGTTTTTGGCAATCCGCCCAGTACAGAAGGTCTGGCGATTTTTGATATGGAAGGGAATGTGCTTTTCGGGGTCAATTCCAGTTTGGCGGAAGAATATATTTGCGATTGTTATGCACTTTGCAAGTCGGGAGAAAATGCGGTGTACTTTTTTGCCTATACGGAGTTTGAGTTTGTCAAACTTTCGGTCAAAAACTTCAAAATGGAGCGTATAAAAGTCCCCGAAATCTTATCAGGAGCTTCTGCGATGGTGTTTGATAAAGATACTGTGCTGTTTTTTAACCCTTATGAATATAAAAATACCTTATTTCGTTATCATTTGTATAGTAAACAGACTGAAAAACTCGGAAAAGTTGATTTTTCTATACTAAAAGGATTAGAAAATGGACAATTTTTAGCGATAAAAGACAATTTTTATTATGTTATTAGCATTTAGACATCTATAAATAGCGGATGTTGAATTTGAATAAACCTTAAAAAGTATCTAAAAGAAAACCGCTTATTTGGAATGATTATCCTACTTTTACCAAATAAAATTTAAAATATATGATGAATTGGAATTGTAAAAAATTTGAAGAACTCACCCACAACGAAATTTTTGAAATATTCAAAGCAAGGTGCGAGGTTTTTGTAGTGGAACAAAATTGCCATTATCAAGATGTTGATAATGAGGATTTAAACGCATTTCATCTTTTTGCAATGGTGGACGAAAAACTGACTGCCTATTGCCAAATTTATTCATCTGACGACAAAATAAAAATAGGTAGGGTACTGATTACTAAGCCGTTTCGAGGTAAAAATTATGGACGAGCGTTGATGCTCAAAGCCTTGGATTTTATCAAACAAAATTGGAAAAACGCAACGATTCAAATTCAGGCTCAGGTCTATCTAAAAAATTTTTACCAGTCGCTCGGATTTAAGCCTATTTCAGAGGAATATTTAGACGCTGGTATTCCGCACATTGATATGATTTTAAAACTTGACTCGGAAGGAAATAAAAGCATAAATCTAACTTTATAAAAATGATAAAACTCTTATTATTGGTCGGTTTGGGCAGTGGCATCGGCGGAATGTTCCGTGTGGCGATTTCATTGCTTATCAACCTAAAATACGGCAAAACGACCGCCTTTCCTATTGGGATTTTGATAGTAAACCTAATCGGTTGCTTTTTGATGGGCTTGGCGTTTGCTTATCTGAATCAAAAACCGCGTTATGAATCGCTTTATGTGTTTTTGGCGATGGGATTTTTGGGTGGATTCACTACTTTTTCAGCCTTTTCGTTAGAAACCCTACAGCTTTTTCAATCGCGAGATTTTAGTAATGCGTTCATTTATATTTCGTTAAGTACAATATTATCTGTGATTGTCTGTTACTTAGGAATTTCGTTGAAGAATTTAATAAATTAGTCATTAAGGTTTTGAAAAAGGGCGAGATAATCAATTCTTTAAGCAATCTTTAGAAAAATTATTGGAATTGTTAAACAAATATA